>JBBSTU010000001.1:0-79768 GCA_038235595.1 Actinomycetales bacterium
CACCTTCTGCACCGGCGCCGCCCGCGACTCGAAGAACCGCAACCGGTTCGGCGTCGACGTCAACCGCAACTACACGGTGGGATCGGTGTTCGACGGCTACGTCGGCGGCTCCCTCGACTGCCTCTCGTCGGGTGCGGCCGGGCCAGCCGAGCTGTCCGAGGCCGAACAGTCCGCCGAGTTCCTTTCGGCAGCCAAACGCATCGTGGGCGCCATCAGCGGCTACCGCGGCACCGTCACCTGGCCCTCGAACACCGGGCCCGTCGCCGATGTGCTCTTCAGTGCGGGCGGCAACTCGGCTGACCTGCTCTACTACGAGTTCGGCAGCTACGCCTGGGACTTCGAGGTCGGCAACGACCTGTGGAACCCGACCACCAAGCAGTGGGAGGGCGTCGGCTTCCAGCCGCCGTACGACGAGGCCCACGCCGAGTCGCAGGAGTACGCAGCGGTCCTGGTCGAGCTGCTCCAGCTCGCGAAGGACTCCGCGACCTTGCCCTGACGAACCCCGGTCAGGTTGCGAGGACCACGGAGTAGTTGCGCCCACCGTGCGCCATGGCCGGCGTGCCTGTCACCGACGCCTTGACAGGGCTCAGACGGGTGGTCGTGCTGCCGTCACCGAGCTGACCGAAGTCGTTCATGCCCCACCCCCAGAGCTCACCGACGGTGGTGCACACGAGCGCGTGATCGCGCCCGCAGCCGATGGCCGTGGCGGTCGGAACCCCGGTGACCCGAACTGGAGTCAAGCGATCGAGCTTGCTGCCCGTTCCGGTCTGACCGCGTCCGCTCTCGCCCCAGGCCCAGACCGAGCCGTCGGCCAGGCGCGCCAGGCTGTGGTCGGCGCCGGCAGCGACCTGCACGGCGCCGGTGAGGGTGCCACACCGCACGGGAGTCGAGCGGTTCACCTTGGTACCGTCTCCGAGGCCGCCGGACTGGTTGCGGCCCCAGGCCCACACCGTGCCATCAGAGCGGACAGCGACGAAGTGGTCACGCCCGCCGGCCATGTCGACCACGTTCGTCAGGCCCGAGACCTTGACCGGTACGCGGCTCGAGGCGAGGCTCCCGTTGCCCAGCTGTCCTTCGCTGCCCAGGCCCCACGTTCGCAGCGTTCCGTCCGCCAACAGGGCCACGGTCATGTCGGCCCCGCCCCTGACCATCACGACATCCGACAGACCGGGAACGGCCACGGGAGAGAGGCGGTTGGTCGTGCTGCCGTCGCCCAGCTGGCCCATGAGGTTCATCCCCCACGTGCGCACCGTGCCGTCGGCCAGCACGGCAGCCGAGTGGTAGTGGCCGCACGCCACGGTCACGGCGACGGGTAGGCCCGCAACGATGGTCAGCGTGGTGCGGTCCACTCGGGAGCCCACTCCCACCTGACCCTTGGCGTTGTCACCCCACGCGAGGACTCGCCCTGAGGTGTCAAGGGCCAAGGCGTGCTCGCGGCCGCCGGCGACCTCGATGAGCTGCGGGGATGGTGTGACCGATCCGAACGTCAGCCGACCACTCGGGCTCCCGGTTCCCAACTGGCCATTGAGGTTGGCACCGCTGGTGCGAGCCGTACCCACACTCGTGAGCCGAGCAGAGACCCGCCGCCGACCTGCTGCTCGGGCGGGGGTCGACGCGAGCAAGAGAACGGGCACGCTACCGGCCAGCCCCACGAGCGTGCGTCTGGAGATACCCCCAGCCATGCCTCGCGCCTCGTCTACATCGTGTCCTGACGTCACAGCACCCATCGGAACATCTGCCTCGTTCAGAACCCCAAGCGTGTGGTGCTACGACGACGCTAGCCTCGCGGTGTCGTGAGTATGGACCCACAGTGAAGGCCAGACCACGGTTTCGGCCAAACTCGTCCGACGTTGACGTCCGGGGCCTGCCGGCCCCCGCAGAACACGGGCCGGGCGCCCGCTACACTCTCTCGGGAACGACATCCTTTAACCACCGTCCTGTGAGGCGGGGAAGGAGGTCTTGCGGCATGTCCTGCCCAGACCTGACCGAGTCCGAGCCCACCTCGAAGACACCCGAAGGTGCGCGTGACGTGCTCTCCGGTGACGACATCTCCCGGGCGTTGCGGCGCATCGGCCACGAGGTCATCGAACGCAACAAGGGGGCCGAGAACCTCGTCGTGCTCGGCATCCCGACGCGCGGTGCGCCTCTCGGACGACGGCTCGCGGCTGCGATCGGCGCGGTCGAGGGTATCGACGTACCGGTCGGTGAGCTCGACATCACTTTGTACCGCGACGACCTGAGGCGGCATCCGATGCGCGCGGCACATCGCTCACACATTCCCCCCGAGGGCATCGACGACAAGGTGGTGGTGCTCGTCGACGACGTGCTCTACTCCGGTCGCACGATCCGGGCCGCCCTCGACGCGCTCGCCGAGCTGGGCCGACCTCGCGCGGTGCGTCTGGCCGTGCTCGTCGACCGGGGCCATCGAGAGCTGCCGATCCGCGCCGACCACGTCGGCAAGAACCTGCCCACCTCTCGCGACGAACGCGTGCAGGTGCGGGTCGTGGAGGTCGACGGGCTCGATGTGGTGCGTATCAGCGGAGGGGAGGCGCGATGACCCGGCACCTGATCAGCTCGGCCGACCTCTCCCGCGAGGAGACCATCGCCATCCTCGAGACGGCAGTCTCGATGCACGACCTGCAGCGACGCGATGTGAAGAAGGTTCCGACCTTGCGCGGCCGCACGGTGATCAACCTGTTCTTCGAGGACTCCACCCGTACCCGCAGCTCGTTCGAGATCGCCGGGAAGTGGATGTCGGCCGACACCATCAACCTCTCAGGCAAGGGCAGCTCGACGAGCAAGGGCGAGAGCCTGCGTGACACCGCGCGCACCATCGACGCGATGTCGGTGGATGCCCTCGTGATCCGTCATCAGGCATCGGGGGCCTGCCATCAGGTGGCCCAGTGGGTGCAGGCCAGCGTCATCAACGCCGGCGACGGTATGCACGAGCACCCCACGCAGGCCCTGCTCGACGCCTACACGTTGCGCACCCGCCTCGGCGAGCTCGACGGGCGGCACGTCGTGCTCGTCGGCGACCTGACGCACTCGCGGGTCTTTCGCAGCAACGTGATCACGCTGAAGACCCTCGGTGCCCGTGTGACCGTCATCGCCCCCCCGACCCTGATGCCGAGCGGCATCGGCACGTGGAGCGCCACCGAGGGGTTCGCCACCGGCTGGGACCTCGATGCCGTCATCGACGGCGACGATGCGGTGGACGCGATCATGATGCTGCGGGTGCAGCGGGAACGGATGAGCGGTGGCTACTTCCCGACGGCGCGCGAGTACACCGTCGGGTACGGGCTCACGCGCGAACGGCTTGAGCGCCTCGTGACCCGCAACCCCGAGGTGCTCGTGATGCATCCGGGGCCGATGAACCGAGGCTTGGAGATCGCGGCGGACGCCGCAGACGCGCCCCAGTCGGTGGTGCTCGACCAGGTGTCGGCCGGTGTGGCTGTGCGAATGGCGGTGCTCTACCACCTGCTCGCCGGCGACGAGTCGGCCAGGGACGACGCAGAGAGGAGCGTGTCCGCATGAGCCGGCTGCTGATCAAGGGGGCCCGACCGCTCGGCGCCGACGCGACCGACCTGTTGGTCGAGAACGGTGTCATCCGCGAGGTCGGGTCGCTCGGTCGCGAGCCCGCCGACCTGACCATCGACGCCGACGGACTGGTTGCCCTCCCGGGTCTGGTCGACCTGCACGTGCATCTGCGTGAACCCGGGCGCGAGGATGCCGAGACGATCGCCACGGGGTCGGCGGCGGCCGCCGCCGGTGGGTTCACCGCCGTGTTCGCCATGGCCAATACCTCACCCGTGACCGACACTGCCGAGGCGGCCGAACGGGTGCTCGACCTCGGGCGGGCCTGCGGCCTGACCGACGTCGTGCCCGTGGGTGCGGTCACCAAGGCCCTCGAAGGGGCCGAGCTGGCCGAGCTCGGGCTGATGGCCCGATCCCGGGCCCGGGTGCGGGTTTTCTCCGACGACGGTCACTGCGTGCACGACAGCCGCATCATGCGTCGGGCCCTGGAGTACATCCGGGCCTTCGACGGCGTCATCTCCCAGCATTCCCAGGACCCTCGGCTCGCCGATGCGTCGGCCTGCTGCCACGAGGGGGAGCTCTCGGGCCGCCTTGGACTTCCCGGGTGGCCGGGCATCGCCGAGGAGTCGATCGTCGCCCGAGACGTGATGCTCGCCGGGCACACCGGCTCGCGGGTGCACGTCGCGCATGTGTCGACCGCCGGTACGGTCGAGGTGATCCGCTGGGCCAAGGCCCGGGGCATCGACGTGACGGCTGAGGTCACCCCCCACCATCTGGCCCTCACCACCGACCTGCTCAGCGGCTACGACCCGGTGTACAAGGTCAACCCGCCGCTGCGACCCTCCGATGACATCGAGGCCCTGCGTGCTGGGCTGGCCGACGGCACGATTGACGCGGTGGCCACCGACCATGCGCCGCACGCACGTCACGACAAGGAGCACGCCTTCGTCGACGCGGCCTTCGGCATGCTCGGCCTCGAGACGGCACTCGCCGTGGTCAGCGACCTGCTCGTGCGACCAGGACTGCTCGGGTGGGCCGATGTGGCCCGGGTCATGTCGAGTGCCCCCGCACGGATCGGTCGCCTCCAGGGGCACGGGATGCCGCTCGAGGTCGGCAACCCGGCCAACATCACCCTGATCGACCCCGACCGAGAGGTGACCGTCGATGCTGCGAAGAGCCGCAGCCGCAGCCGCAACAACCCGTGGCACGGGCGGACCTTCCGGGGCGCGGTCGTGACGACGCTGCTCCGCGGCGCCGTCACGCACACCACCGAACGAGAGCTGACCACTGTGACCGAGAGCGAGATCTGATGCTGAACCTGCCCAGCCAGCACCGAGACGAGGCCGTGCTCTTGCTCGAGGACGGTCGACTGTTTCGGGGCTCCTCCTACGGCGCCGTCGGCGAGACGGTGGGCGAGGCCGTCTTCTCCACCGGGATGACCGGTTACCAGGAGACGCTCACCGACCCGAGCTACCACCGGCAGGTCATCGTGATGACCGCTCCGCACGTCGGCAACACCGGCGTCAACGTCGACGACGATGAGAGCCGCCGCATCTGGGCCGCGGGCTACGTCGTGCGTGACCCCGCCATCCGGCCCTCGAACTGGCGATCGTCTCGCAGTCTCGAGGACGAGCTGCGCGCGCAACACGTGGTTGGGATCTGTCAGATCGACACTCGCGCCCTGACCCGTCATCTGCGCGAACGAGGCTCGATGCGGGTCGGGCTGTTCAGCGCCGCCGCCGCCGAGCGGCCCACGCCCCAGCTGCTCGACCTGGTCAAGAACAGTCCGCAGATGACGGGAGCCGCCCTCGCGGCCGAGGTCAGCACCGACCAGCCCTACGTCGTGCCTGCCGAGGGGGAGAAGCGCTTCACGGTGGCCGCGCTCGATCTGGGCATCAAGGCCATGACTCCCCACCTGCTGGCCCGGCGCGGCATCGAGGTGCACGTGCTGCCCGCTGCGTCGACCATCGACGACGTGCTCGCAGTCGGCGACGCCGGACCCGACGGGGTCTTCTTCTCCAACGGCCCGGGTGACCCGGCGACAGCCGACGCCGAGGTCGCGCTGTTGCGCGAGGTGCTGGGGCGCGGCATCCCCTTCTTCGGCATCTGCTTCGGCAACCAGCTACTCGGCCGAGCCCTCGGGTTCGACACCTACAAGCTGAAGTACGGCCACCGCGGCATCAACCAGCCCGTGATGGACCGCACCACGGGCAAGGTCGAGGTAACGGCCCACAACCACGGGTTCGCGGTCGACGCCCCCCTGGACACGCCGAGCGAGACGCCCTTCGGGCAAGCCCACGTTTCGCACGTCTGCCTCAACGACGACGTGGTCGAGGGGCTGGAGCTGCGCCGCGCTGGGCGCCTGACGGCGTTCTCGGTGCAGTACCACCCCGAGGCGGCTGCCGGCCCTCACGACGCTGCCTACCTGTTCGACCGGTTCAGCGATCTCATGCTCGAGCTCTCGGAGGTCTCGGTCTGATGCCGAAGCGCGACGACATCAAGAGTGTTCTCGTCATCGGGTCGGGGCCGATCGTCATCGGTCAGGCGTGCGAGTTCGACTACTCGGGAACGCAGGCGTGCAGGGTGCTGCGTGAGGAGGGCATCCGGGTGGTGCTCGTCAACAGCAACCCGGCGACGATCATGACCGACCCAGAGTTCGCCGACGCGACCTACGTGGAACCGATCACCCCCGAGTTCGTCGAGGCGATCATCGCCAAGGAGCGACCGGATGCCGTGCTCGCCACCCTGGGTGGCCAGACCGCCCTCAACTGTGCGATCTCGTTGCACGAGAACGGTGTTCTCGAGAAGTACGGGTGCCCGCTGATCGGTGCGAACGTCGAGGCGATCCAGCTGGGTGAAGACCGCGAGGCGTTCAAGGGGGTCGTCGCACGCTGTGGCGCCGAGTCGGCGCAGTCGCTCATCTGCCACTCGATGGACGAGCTGCTCGCGGCCGCCGACGAGCTGGGCTACCCCGTCGTCGTTCGCCCGTCGTTCACCATGGGCGGCCTCGGTTCGGGCTTCGCGTACGACGAGACCGACCTGCGCCGCATCGGCGGGCAGGGCCTGCAGTACTCCCCGACGACCGAGGTGCTGCTGGAGGAGTCGATCCTCGGCTGGAAGGAGTACGAGCTCGAGGTGATGCGCGACCACGCCGACAACGTCGTGATCGTCTGCTCCATCGAGAACCTCGACCCGATGGGCGTGCACACCGGCGACTCGATCACCGTCGCGCCGGCGCTCACGCTCACCGACCGCGAGTACCAGCGGTTGCGCGACATCAGCATCGCCGTGATCCGCGAGGTGGGGGTCGAGACCGGTGGCTGCAACATCCAGTTCGCCGTCAACCCGGTCGACGGCCGCATCATCGTCATCGAGATGAACCCTCGCGTCTCGCGCTCGAGCGCTCTGGCCTCGAAGGCGACCGGTTTCCCGATTGCCAAGATCGCCGCCAAGATGGCGATCGGGTACACGCTCGACGAGGTGCCGAACGACATCACCCGCGAGACCCCGGCGAGCTTCGAGCCGAGCCTCGACTACGTCGTCGTCAAGGTGCCGCGCTTCGCCTTCGAGAAGTTCCCGGCCGCCGACCCGACGCTCACCACCACCATGAAGTCGGTCGGCGAGGCGATGGCGATCGGGCGAAACTTCACCGAGGCGCTGCAGAAGGCGTTGCGGTCGCTGGAGAAGAGGGGCGCGTCGTTCCACTGGAACGGCGAGGTCAGCCGGCCGGCGGCCCAGCGGGCCCTGGAGGAGGCCAAGGTTCCGACTGACGGTCGGATCGTGCTGGTGCAGCAGGCTCTTCGCGGCGGCTGTAGCGTCGAGGAGGTACACGAGGCAACCGGCATCGACCCGTGGTTCCTCGACCAGATGGCGCTGATCAACGAGGTGGCCGACCTCCTGACAGACGCCGACCAGCTCTCACCCGACCTGCTGCGTCTCGCCAAACGGCACGGGTTCAGCGACGCCCAGATCGCCGATGTCCGCCGGATGCCGGAGGCCGTCGTGCGCGGGGTGCGCCACGCTCTCGGGGTGCGCCCGGTCTACAAGACGGTCGACACCTGCGCCGCCGAGTTCGCCGCCACCACCCCCTACCACTACTCGTCCTACGACGAGGAGACGGAGGTGGCGCCCCGAGAGAGGCCGGCGGTGATCATCCTGGGGTCGGGGCCGAACCGCATCGGCCAGGGCGTCGAGTTCGACTACTCCTGCGTGCACGCCTCGTTCGCCCTGCGGGCCAAGGGCTTCGACACGGTGATGGTCAACTGCAACCCGGAAACCGTGTCGACCGACTACGACACGAGCAGCCGGCTCTACTTCGAGCCGCTGACGCTCGAGGATGTGCTCGAAGTCGTCCACGCCGAGAGCCAGGCCGGGCCGGTGGCCGGGGTCATCGTGCAGCTCGGCGGGCAGACGCCGCTCGGCCTGGCGCGTGCCCTGGCCGATGAGGGTGTGCCGATGGTCGGCACCTCACCCGAGGCCATCCACCTGGCCGAAGACCGTGGAGCGTTCGGGCAGGTGCTGGCGAGGGCGGGCCTCATCGCGCCGAAGCACGGCACCGCGTACAGCTCCGACGAGGCGCTCGTCGTCGCCCGCGAGATCGGCTACCCGGTGCTGGTGCGGCCCTCGTACGTGCTCGGCGGGCGCGGGATGGTCATCGTGTACGACGACGATGCGCTGGTGACCTACGTCGAGAAGGCCACCGAGGCCTCGCCCGACCACCCGATCCTCGTCGACCGCTTCCTCGACGACGCCATCGAGATCGACGTCGACGCCCTCTTCGACGGCGACGACCTCTACATCGGCGGCATCATGGAGCACGTCGAGGAGGCCGGCATCCACTCGGGTGACAGTGCGTGCACGCTGCCGCCCGCGACGCTCGGCGACGGTGAGCTGGAGCGGGTACGCCTCGCCACCCGGAAGCTTGCAGAAGGCATCGGCGTGCGTGGCCTGATGAACGTGCAGTTCGCGCTGGCCCAGGACGTCCTGTACGTCATCGAGGCCAACCCGCGGGCCTCCCGCACGGTGCCCTTCGTGGCGAAGGCCACCGGGGTGCCGCTCGCCAGCGCGGCGGCCCGGGTCATGCTGGGTGCCACGGTCCAGCAGCTGCGTGACGAGGGGATGCTGCCCCCCACGGGTGACGGCGGCTCGATGCCTGACCACGCGCCCATGTCGTGCAAGGAGGCGGTGCTGCCGTTCAAGCGGTTCCGCACCAAGGACGGCATCGCGGTCGACTCGCTGCTCGGACCCGAGATGCGCTCGACCGGTGAGGTGATGGGCATCGACAACGACTTCGGGTCGGCCTTCAGCAAGGCTCAGCAGGGCGTCGGCTCGACGCTGCCCCGGTCGGGTGCGATCTTCGTCTCGGTCGCCAACCGCGACAAGCGCGCCATGCTCTTTCCGGTCAAGCGACTGGTCGACCTCGGGTTCACCATCCTGGCGACGAGCGGTACTGCAGCGGTGCTGCGACGCAATGGGATCGACGCAACCCTGGTTCGCAAGATCACCGAGCGCGGGGGCGCGGCCGACCTGGCTGAACCTTCGATCGTCGACCTCATCCAGGACGGCACCGTGCAGATGGTCGTCAACACCCCTTCTGGGCAGGACGCCCGCGCCGACGGCTACGCCATCCGGGCCGCCACGACGAGTGCCGACAAACCCATCGTGACCACGATCGCCACCCTGGCCGCGGCGGTGCTCGGCATCGAGGCGCAGCTCACCGAACCGATTCGGGTCAAGTCGTTGCAGGACCACGCGTTCGACCTCGACCTGTACGGCCGTCGTGGCAAGGGGCAGCGGTGAGCGACCTGGTGACCCAGCCCGTGTCGCCCGGCCGTCGGGCCCGGGTCACCCAGGAGCAGGCCGAGGTGATCGCGACCCGACGGGTCGGGTCGTACCAGCACCTGACGCTCGTCGCGCCCGGTGTGGCCGAGCTGGCCCGCCCGGGTCAGTTCGTTGCTCTGGCGGTCGGCGGCGAGTCGAGCAGCACCCTCCTGCGTCGCTCGTTCTCGATCCACAAGGTCAGCCCGAGCGGCACCTACGGTGGCACCGTCGAGATCGTCGTCTCTGCGGTCGGGGCCGGCACCCGGTGGATCGCCTCGCGACAGTCCCACGACCTGGTCGACGTCGTGGGGCCGCTCGGGCGGGCCTTCCCGCTGCCGACGGAGCCGGTCGCGTGCGTTCTCGTCGGAGGGGGGTACGGCAGCGCACCCCTGTTCTGGTTGGCCGCCGAGCTGAGGGCGCGCGGGTGTCATGTCGAGATGGTGCTGGGCGCGGCGAGTGAGGACAAGCTCTTCGGGGTGACTCTCGCCCGGCGCAGCAGCGACGGGGTAAGCGTCACCACCGACGACGGGTCGGCGGGGCAGCGGGGCTGGGTCAGCGACGTGCTGCCCGAGGTGATCACCAGCTCGGGTGCCGGTGTCGTCTACGGGTGTGGGCCGATGGGGATGCTGCATTCGATCACCGAGATCGCCTCGGCCCACGGCGCGGTCGCCCAGGTCGCCGTCGAGGAGTCGATGGCGTGCGGTGTCGGCATCTGCATGACCTGCGTCATGCCCGTGGTCGGCAACGACGGCCTGACGCGCATGGTGCGCTCGTGTGTCGAGGGCCCGGTCTTCCGGGGCGACCGGGTGCGCTGGGATGCGTTCTCCGGCAGCGGAGCCCACGTTCCTGCCGATGCCGTGGGCGCGCCTCGTACGGGAGGGCACTGATGGTCGAGATGTCCACGACGCTCTCTGGGCGCCGACTGGCCAACCCGCTCATGACGGCATCCGGATGCGCAGCGAACGGCCAGGAGCTGCACCGCTTCTTCGACGTGGCCGACCTTGGGGCCTTCGTCACGAAGACGGTCATGGCCGACCCGCGCTCGGGGCGCGGCACGCCTCGGATGGCCGAGACATCGTCAGGCATGTTGAACTCCATCGGCCTGCAGGGCCCCGGCATCGCGGCGTTCGTCGAGAACGACCTGCCGTGGCTCGCGTCGGTTGGGGCCACCGTGCTGCCGTCCATCGCCGGCGGCTCGAGCACCGAGTTCGCGCACGTCGCGGCCGCGTTGCGCGCCAGCCGGGCCTTCGACTGCGTGGTCGGGGTCGAGGTCAACATCTCGTGCCCCAACGTCGCGAACCGCGGCCTCGTCTTCGCCTGCGACCCGTTGGCCTCGGCCAAGGTGGTGGCCCTGGTGCGCGAGCAGCTGCCCCGCGACGTGCCGATCTTCGCCAAGCTGAGCCCCGACGTCACCGACATCACGACCATCGCCGCGGCCTGCGTCAAGGCGGGGGCTGACGGGCTCACCATGATCAACACCCTGCTCGGCATGGTGATCGACACCGACCGGCTCCGCCCCCAGCTCGGCGGCGTGACCGGCGGGCTCTCCGGCCCCGGCATCCGGCCGGTGGCGGTGCGGGCGATCTGGCAGGTGCGTCAGGCGATGTTCGAGGGCCGTATCCCCACCGTGCCGATCATCGGGGTCGGTGGCGTGCGCACCGGCAACGACGCGCTCGAGCTCGTGGCGGCGGGGGCGAGCGCCGTGCAGGTCGGCACCGCCACCTTCAACGACCCGTCGGCCCCCATGCGCGTTCTCGCCGAGCTGACCGGGCTGCTCGAGACCAAGGGGTTCGCCTCTTTCACCGACGCGGTCGGTATCGCCCACGTCCGCTGAGACCGAACGGTACTTCTCAGCACCCGACCAGCAGCACCAGGAGGACGAGGATGACGCCAGGCTTCGGCACGAGGCTCGCGCAGGCCATGTCGAGCAGGGGCCCGCTCTGCGTGGGCATCGACCCGCACCGGGCGCTGGTCGAGGCATGGGGCCTGACCTACGACCTGGCCGGCCTCGAACGGTTCGCCCTGACCTGCGTGGAGGCGTTCGCAGGGCGGGTAGCCGTCGTCAAGCCTCAGTCGGCCTTCTTCGAGGTGTTCGGCAGCCGGGGCCTCGCGGTGCTCGAACGGGTGCTCTCCGAGCTGCGCGAGGGCGGCACGCTGACCATCCTCGACGCCAAGCGGGGCGATATCGGGTCGACCATGGGCGCCTACGCCGAGGCGTTGCTCGGTCGGGATGCCGTTGCGCCCGCCGACGCGGTCACCGTGAGCCCCTTTCTCGGCTACGAGTCGCTGCGCCCCGCCATCGACCTCGCGGCCGAGACGGGACGGGGGGTCTTCGTGCTCGCCCTCACCTCGAACCCGGAGGGCGCCACGGTGCAGCACGCTGTGCGTGACGGTCGTTCCGTGGCGGCGTCGATCGTCGAGGGCGCCACGGTCGACAACGCGCTCGCCCGGGAGCGCGGCGCGCTCGGTAGCGTCGGTCTCGTGATCGGGGCCACCGTGGGCACCGCCGTCTCCGACCTCGGCCTCGACCTGGTCACCGCCGCCACCCCGGTACTGGCGCCCGGCTTCGGGGCTCAGGGCGGCACCGTGGAGGCTCTCGAGCTCGCCTTCGGGTCGGCGCGGCCGCAGGTGCTCGCCTCCTCGAGTCGCGAGATCCTGCAGGCGGGGCCCAGCGTCTCCGGGTTGGCCGACCAGGCCGAGCGGGTCGCGCACGAGGTGGGCGGCTGAGCGTTCGCCACCATGGCGGGGTCGGCGTCACGGGGGGTTGACAGGGTAAGTTCCGTCGCTCTAGGTTCGAATTTGGGATCCCATAATGGGCTTCGCCACGTAGCAGCAAGGCTGGAACCTCGAGGCGGGAGAGGCAATGTCGGCAACGGAAGACCTGAGGAGGTCTGAGACCTTCTCACCGAAGGTTCCAAGCGGATACAGCCCGCGCCTCTACAACCCAGACATCGCGCCGCGAGGGGACCATGCTCCCTGGACGGCGTGGGGGCTCTTCGCGTGGTGGATGTCTGCCTGGCACAGCCTGGGCAACTACACCGCTGCTGTGGGCCTGCTGGTGCTGGGCCTGATGGGGTGGCAGCTGGCCGTGGGTCTCTGCCTGGGAGTGCTGGTTCTCTACGTGATGAGCAATGTCATGGGGATTGCCGGTCAGAAGGTGGGCGTACCGTTCCCCGTTTTCGCCCGCGCGAGCTTCGGAGTCTTCGGCGCCAACATCCCCGCGATCCTGCGAGCCATCGTGGCGGTCGCCTGGTACGGGATCCAGACCTACCTCGCCTCGGTGGCGCTCCTCATCCTGGTTCTTAAGGTCTACCCGAACGCCCAGCCCCTGACGGAGGTCAGCCTCTTCGGGCTCTCGGGTCTTGGCTGGATCTGCTTTCTCGCGCTATGGGTCGCCCAGCTCTTCGTGCTTCACCGCGGAATGGAGACGGTGAGAAAACTGACCGAGTTTGCCGGACCAACGATCTGGATCGCGATGTTCGCCCTGGCCGTCTGGACCTTGGATCGGGCAGACTGGTCGATCGACTGGACGTACAGCGTCGGCAGCCCCTTGGGGTTCGGTGCCGCGGTCGGGGCAATCCTCACCGCAGCGTTTCTGATCGTGTCCAACCTCAGTGGACCCTTGGTCAACTTCGCCGACTTCACCCGCCTCTCGCCTGACCGAGCGACCGTGGTCAAGGGAAACCGGCTCGGGCTGCTCATCAACGGAATTGCCTTCTGTGTCGTCTCCATCGTCATCACGCTGGCGTCGGTGAAGGTCTACGGGCAGGCAGTCAACGACCCCATCGAAATGGTCCGTGACGTGGACAACGTCACGGTGCTGCTCCTGACCATCCTCGTCGTGGCCGTGGCCACCGCGGGCGCCAACGTGGTTCTCAACTTCGTGTCGCCGGCCTATGACTTCGTCAACGTTGCACCGCACCGCATCAGCTTCCGAACCGGTGGCGTGATCACCGCTGTGCTATCGGTCGTGATCATGCCCTGGAACCTCTACTCCAGTCCCATCGTGGTCAATCTCTTCCTGGGCGGGATCGGCGCGCTCATGGGCCCTGTGGCCGGCATCCTCGCCACTGACTTCTACCTCGTGCGACGGGCTCAGATCGACCAGGACAGTCTGTACACGGATGCCCCTGATGGCCGGTACTACTACAGCCGAGGGACCAACGTGAACTCGGTGATCGCACTCGGCCTGTCAGGCACCATCGCACTCTCCTTGGCACTGGTTCCCGCCCTTGGCGACTTTCACGCCTTCGCCTGGCCGGTGGGGCTAGTTCTGGGTGGCGTCTTCTGTCTCGTCGTGAACCGGCTGCGACCGAATGTCCACGCACGAGCAGCCAGCCTCGGCGAACCGATGACCCACGAATGAGTCGCCGGTCCGCGACGAGACGTCGTTCACGCGCGCTGGCCCCCTGCACCCCAGCCGACAAACAAGCCCATCGACAGGGAGAATTCGGATGACCTTCGACGTGCTCATCACGGACGCCCTGGTGGTCAACGCCGATGGGCGATTCCGAGCCGATGTCGGTGTCACGAATGGCGTCGTCACGGCGGTCTTCGCCGCCCGTGAAGCCGACGGGCACGATGCGGCGCGGATCGTCGATGCCGCAGGCAGGGTACTCATTCCCGGCGGGGTGGATGCCCACTGTCACGTCGCCCAGGTGACGGGCAGACACCGCAGTCTCGACACCTTCGAAACCGCATCCGTGGCCGCCCTCCACGGTGGCACCACCACGATCATCGACTTCGGTATCCCGTCCGATGCGCAGGAGACGCCGCTGGCAGCGGTCCAGCGAAAGCTGAGCCTCATCGACGGAGCACGCTGCGCCGTCGCCCTGCACGGCTCAGTGGTCGACTGGGACGAGACAATCCCGGGTCAGCTGCAGTGGATGGGTGATCAAGGAATCAGATCAGTCAAGCTCTACACCACGAACAGAGGCACGACGATGGCGGACGACACCACCATCGTGAAGGTGATGAAGGAGATGGTGCGCCTCCGGGGCCTGACCTATATCCACTGCGAACACGACGCCATCATCGAAGATCGGATCTCGGTCTGCACCGACGCTCGCCTCAACGACATTGCGCATCTGCACATGACTCGCCCGGCGCTTTCCGAGGTGGCCTCGGTGCAGGAGATGCTCGCCCTCGCCAAGTACACGGGTGCGCCCATCTACCTCGTCCATCAGTCGACCCCCGAAGCGGTGAGGGCCGTTCACGAGGCGCGTTCACAGGGGCAGATCGTCTACTCCGAGGTGTGCCCGCACTATCTCTGCTTCGATGAGTCGGTCTACTCCGGCGACACACCTGAGAAGTACGCGTGCTGCCCGCCGATGCGTCCACGCCACTCGGTTGACGCTCTCGTAGAGATGCTCGCCAGAGGTCAGGTCGACGTTGTCTCATCGGACCACTCCTGCTACAACCTCGAGCAGAAGCGGATCACTGACGACGTGCGCTTCATGCCACACGGCCTACCCGGGGTGGAGACCAGAATGGCCGCCACCTTCACCACCTTGGTCACCCAGAAGGGGGCATCGATCGAGCGGTTCGTGGACGTCTTCTCGGCCGGACCGGCGCGCATCAACGGGCTCCCCACCAAGGGGCGAGTGGCTGTGGGGATGGACGCCGACCTCGTCTTGTTCGATCCCGACGAGAGCCGTCGAGTCGACGGCGCAAGCCTGCACATGGGTACCGACCACTCACCCTTCGACGGGATGGACCTGTGCGGTTGGCCATCGCTCGTAGTCTCGGCGGGAACGGTGGTCCTCGAGGATGGGCGGTTCTTCGATCCTGGCCCGGTCGGGGGTTTCCTCGGTCGTGAGCCGGTCCGCTCATAAGTACCGAATAGGTACGATCAGGCGTGGTGTCACCATCGAGCAAGCTCTATCAGCGCCAGCGGGCACTGCGCGAGATCGTCGCCGACGAGATCCGCAGGCAGATCTTCTCGGGGGCTCTTGCGCCCGGCACGAGACTGGTTGAGCGTGACTTGGCTGATGCCTTCTCGGTTTCGCGGGCGCCGGTACGCGAGGCACTGAGAGCGCTTCACAACGAGGGGCTCACCGAGAGCCTGTCGACCCGCGGCCTCATCGTACGCACGTTCGACAGGAAAGAAGTGCAGGAGCTCTTCGACATCCGCGAAGCGCTCGAGGGGCTGGCGGCCGGGCAGGCTGCACATAATGCGTCTGACGACGACGTCAACCAGCTGGCTAGCCTGGTCACCGCATCGCAGAATGCAACTGCATCAGGCGATCTCGACGCGGCCCACGACGCGAACCTGCGATTCCACGATGAAGTCGTCCGGCTCTCCGGAAACGGCTGTCTCCAGGAGACGCTTGCACCCGTGGCGGGGCGACTGCACTGGTTGTTCCGGCAGGTGCCCGACCTCACCGAGGTAGGCCTACAGCATCACCGGATTGTTTGCGCCATCAGGTCTGGAGACGCGCCGGCAGCGGACTCGGTCGCGCGGACGCACGTGGCGTACTACCGACAGCAGACCGAGGTGCACCTGTTCGGCACGTCTGCGCCGTCACGATCGGGACCAGAAATGCCGATCGCCCTGTCTGACTCTCGATGACCACGGAAGTTCCGTGATGCAAGACCGGGCATCGACTGTCCATGGGCTGCTCCGGGTGATGCGATGCTTCACGGGGAAGCACCGCTGTGGCCGCCGTCCAAGCACGACTGCGACCCGAACCAAGCCTGCTGTCGAAGCTGCGGAACAGAGGCGGGCGAGCCTGGGGAGGGTGCCCGCGTTGCGGCACCCTCGTAGGGGTCGCTAGGTTCGGGCGGAACAGATCATTCGGGGTCACGCCAGGCGATGCCCCGCGTCGGCAAGGAGACCCTGCACCGTGGCACTACCACCGCTCACCCCTGAGCAACGCGCGGCAGCGCTGGCGAAGGCCGCCGCGGCTCGTCGGGAGCGAGCGGCGGTGAAGAACCGGCTGAAGTACTCCAGCGGCTCACTCTCCGAGGTCATCGGCGACGGCAAGATCGACCCGGTCATCGGCAAGATGAAGGTCACCGAGCTGCTCGAGGCCATGCCCGGCGTGGGTCGGGTGCGGGCCCGGGCGATCATGGCAGAGGTCGGCATCGCCGAGTCGCGACGGGTGCGGGGCCTCGGCGCGAACCAGGCCTCCGCCCTGCTGCGCCGGTTCGAGAAGTCGTGACGCCGAACGGCGACGTGCAGCCGCAGCCGGCAGAGGCTCCTCGGCGCCGGGTCGGGCGACTCGTCGTGCTGGCCGGTCCTACCGCCGTGGGCAAGGGCACGATGTCGGCCTACGTACGCACGCACTTTCCCGGCGTCTGGTTCTCGGTCTCGATGACCACCCGGCAACCGCGCCCCGGGGAGGTCGACGGTGTGCACTACCACTTCGTCGACGACCAGGAGTTCGACCGGCTGGCCTTGGCGGGGGAGTTTCTCGAGCACGCCGTCGTGCACGGTGTGGCGAAGTACGGCACGCCCCGCGGGCCGGTTGAGCGGGCCATCCGCGAGGGTCGCGACGCTCTGCTCGAGATCGACCTGCAGGGCGCCCGCCAGGTGCGCGACTCGTGGCCCGACGCACTGTTCGTGTTTCTCGCCCCGCCCAGCTGGGAGGAGCTCGTGCGACGCCTGGTCGGTCGGGGCACGGAGGACGAGCTCGAACGCGAACGCCGCCTGGCCACCGCCCGCACCGAGATGGGGGCCCGGAGCGAGTTCGACGAGGTCATCGTCAACGACGACGTTCGTCGGGCCAGTGAAGAACTCGTATCATTGATGAGGTCAGGGTCGGCGCAAGCCTGATCTTCACGCTGTCCTGCCCCTCGGACGTATCTCGGAAGCGCTCCGACGTGCGCCGGGGCCGTCGAAACCATGCAGACCCCGAACGAAACGAGATCACCGTGTCCGGTACCAAGGCCGCCCCCATCGGCATCACCAACCCGCCGATCGACGACCTCCTGACCGTCGCCGACTCCAAGTACGCGCTCGTCATCTACTCGGCCCAGCGGGCCCGTCAGATCAACGCGTACTACTCGCAGCTCCAGGAGGGGCTGCTCGACTACGTCGGCCCGCTCGTCGAGACCGAGGTTCACGAGAAGCCGCTGTCGATCGCCCTACGCGAGATCAACCAGCGGTTGCTCACCTCCGTGCCGACCGAGGCCTGAACTGCGTTTGGTGGCCGGCTCCAGCACCCGCCTGCGCATCGTTCTCGGTGTCAGTGGTGGCATCGCCGCCTACAAGGCCTGCTCACTCCTGCGGCTGTTCACCGAGGCGGGCCACGATGTGACGGTCGTGCCCACGGCCGCCGCCCTCGAGTTCGTCGGTGCCCCCACCTGGGCCGCCCTCTCGGGCAAGCCGGTCAGCACCGACGTGTGGACCTCCGTCCATGAGGTGCCGCACGTGCGCATCGGGCAGCACGCCGACCTGGTCGTGGTCGCTCCGGCAACGGCTGACATCGTCGCCAAAGCCGCCCACGGGCTGGCCGGCGACCTGCTCACCAGCACGCTGCTGACCGCCCGGTGCCCGGTGGTGTTCGCCCCGGCCATGCACACCGAGATGTGGGAACACCCGGCCACCCGCGCCAATATCGCCACGCTGCGTGAGCGAGGGGCGCACGTCATCGACCCCGCTCACGGTCGACTCACGGGTGCTGACACCGGCGCGGGACGCCTGCCCGAGCCAGACGAGCTCTACACAGCCTGCCTGGCTGTCGTGGCGGCCGCGGCCACCCCAGCGACCAGCACCACAACCACCACCAGCACCCCAACCACCCCCAGCACGCCGACCACCACCAGCACGCCGACCACCACCACGGATGCCGGTGAGCGCCCGGCATCCGGTGACAGTCGTCTTCGGGGGCGGCGCTTCGTCGTGTCGGCGGGCGGAACCCGCGAACCGCTCGACCCGGTGCGCTTCATCGGCAACCGCAGCTCTGGCAAGCAGGGTTACGCCATCGCGCGCGCGGCACTGGCGCGGGGGGCCGTTGTCACGCTCGTAGCGGCCAACGTGGCTCTGCCGACCCCCGAGGGCCTGATGCTGGTCACGGTCGAGACGACCGAGCAGCTCAAGGCGGCGGTCGACGCGGCGGCGGCCGAAGCCGACGTCGTGGTGATGGCGGCGGCCCCCGCCGACTTCCGGCCCGCGCACGCCAACGCTCACAAGATCAAGAAGGACCCCGACGATCCGGCCGCGGGTCTGCGGCTCGACCTGGTCGAGAACCCCGACATCGTCAAGGGCCTGGTGGCCACCCGGGCCGAACACGGCACCGCGCGGCCGGTCATCGTCAGCTTCGCGGCTGAGACGGGTGACGCCGACGGCTCGGTCATGCAGCACGCGCGGGCGAAGTTCGCGCGCAAGGGCAGCGACCTGCAGGTGGTCAACGAGGTCGGAGACGGTCTCACCTTCGGCCGCGACGACACCACCGTGCACCTGCTGCGCCGAGGAGACGACGAGGCGGTCACCGTGGGCCCCACCTCCAAGGATGCTGTCGCAGAGGCGGTTGTGGACGCCATCGAGCGGCTCCTGACGTGACCGGTAAACTCATGCGCCACACCATCCATCACCAGCCAGCCGTAGTCACCGACCCGAGTTAGGGAGCTTCCTCGTGCCCGCACGCCTGTTCACGTCCGAGTCCGTCACCGAGGGGCACCCCGACAAGATCTGTGACCAGATCAGCGACTCGATCCTCGACGCCATGCTCCGTGCTGACCCGCACGCCCGAGTCGCGGTCGAGACGATGGTCACCACGGGCCTCGTGCACGTCGCCGGCGAGGTCTCGACCGTCGGCTATGTAGAGATCCCCGCGATCGTTCGCGAGACGATCCTCGAGGTCGGTTACGACGGGTCGCAGAAGGGGTTCGACGGCCGCACCTGCGGTGTCTCCATCTCCATCGGGGCCCAGTCGCCCGACATCGCCCAGGGGGTCGACACCGCCCACGAGAACCGGCACGGCGGCATCGACCCGCTCGACAAGCAGGGCGCCGGCGACCAGGGCCTGATGTTCGGGTACGCCTGCGACGACACGCCTGAGCTGCTCCCCCTGCCGATCTACCTCGCGCACCGTCTGGCCGAACGGCTCACCGCGGTGCGCAAGGGTGACGTGCTGCCCTACCTGCGCCCCGACGGCAAGACCCAGGTCACGATCGCCTACGACGGCGATCGCCCGGTCTCACTCGACACGGTCGTGCTCTCCACCCAGCACGCGCCAGACGTGTCTCTCGAACGGATGCTCGAACCCGACATCCGCGAGCACGTCATCGAGCCGGTGCTGCACGAGCTGGCCAGCAGCGGCACCCACCTCGACACGACCAGCTTCCGCGCGCTGATCAACCCGACCGGCCGCTTCGAGATCGGCGGCCCGATGGGGGATGCCGGTCTCACCGGCCGCAAGATCATCGTCGACACCTACGGCGGCATGGCCCGTCACGGCGGCGGCGCCTTCTCGGGCAAGGACCCGAGCAAGGTCGACCGCTCGGCCGCGTACGCGATGCGCTGGGTGGCCAAGAACGTCGTGGCCGCTGGGCTCGCCAGCCGGTGCGAGGTTCAGGTCGCCTACGCGATCGGCAAGGCGCAGCCGGTCGGCCTCTACATCGAGACCTTCGGCACCGAGACCGAACCGGTCGACAAGATCCAGTCGGCCATCACCACCGTGTTCGACCTGCGACCCGGCGCGATCGTCGACGCCCTCGACCTGCTACGCCCGATCTACAAGCCGACCGCGGCGTACGGCCACTTCGGTCGCACCGAGGCGCCCGGCATCGAGAACGGCTTCACCTGGGAGCGCACCGACCGGGTCGAGGCGCTCCAGGCCGCCGTCGCCGGCTGAGGCTGGGTTCGCCCTCGTGGCGACTGACGAGCTGGCCGGGCGATCAGCGCCGCGAACGGCAGCGCGCGATCCGGGGGAGGCCCCCGGTCGCAGCCTGCCGGTCGCGGCCGTGGCCGTGGAGACACCCCTCGCGCACCTCGACCGGGTGTTCGAGTACACCGTTCCCGACGAGCTGACGGCGGATGCCGTTCCCGGCGCGCGGGTTCGAGTGCGGTTCGCCGGCCGTGACCTCGAGGGCTTCGTGCTCGAGCGGCGGGCGCAGCCGGAGCACGACGGGCGACTCTCGCCGCTGCGACGGGTGGTCAGCCCCGAGCCGGTGCTCACCCCCGAGGTACGCACGCTTGCCCGGGCCGTGGCCGACCGTTACGCCGGCACACTGAGTGACGTGCTCCGCCTCGCGTTGCCGAAGCGTCACGCCACGGCCGAACGCAACCTGCCTCTCCACCCGCCGGCGCACGCCGCCCCGGACCCTGCCGAGACAGCCGACCCTGCCGACCCTGCCGACCCTGCCGGGCAGGCCGACGCTGCCGGGCAGGCCGACGCTGCCGACTCGAGAACGCCCTTCCCGCCTGCCCCCGAACCGGGGCCGTGGGCGGCCTACCCGGCCGGGCCGGCGTGGCTGCGCCGGCTCGCGGAAGGAGGGTCTCCGGGCGCTGCGTGGTCAGCCCTTCCCACGCGCCGTCGTGACGACGACTGGCCCCGGGCCTTCGCCGTGGCGGCAGCCACGGCCCTGGCCGGCGGTCGCGGGTCGCTGCTCGTGGTGCCCGACCATCGCGATGTCGCCCGTCTCGACCGCGAGCTCACCGAGGTGCTCGGCGTGGGCCGGCACGTTCGCCTCACCGCTGACCAGGGCCCCCAGGCCCGGTACACCGCCTGGCTCAAGGTGCTGCGGGGGCACGTCCGCGTCGTCATCGGCACTCGAGCCGCCGCTTTCGCGCCGGTGCACCACCTGGGTCTGGTCGCCTGGTGGGACGACGGCGACGACCTGCTCGCCGAGCCGCGTGCCCCGTACCACCAGACCGGGGTCGTGCTCTCTCTGAGGGCCGGCCAGTGCGGTGCCGCCTTGCTGGCCGGTGGCTTCGTTCGCAGCCTTCGAACTCAGGTCGAGGTCGAGGCCGGTCGGCTCGTCGCGGTCTCGGCCGCAGCGACCGTCGTGCGTGCTGCCGCACCGGTCGTCACGGTGGCCGGCGAGGGCCTCGACGAGGAGCGCGACGGCCCCGCGGCCCGAGCCCACCTGCCGTCGCGCGCGTGGCGTGTCGCCAAGGACGCCCTCGTTGACGGTCCGGTGCTCGTGCAGGTGCCGCGGCGCGGCTACCTGCCGTCGCTGTCGTGCGCGGAGTGCCGATCGGCCGTGCGCTGCGCCCGGTGTGCCGGCCCGATGGCGCTGGGGTCGAGCGGGGCACCGCCGGCCTGCCGTTGGTGCGGCACCACCATGGCGACCAGCGGTTTCGAATGCACCCACTGCGGTGCGCGTCGGCTGCGGTCGGCGGTCACCGGGGCGCGGCGCACGGCCGAGGAGATCGGTCGGGCGTTCCCGGGCGTGCCGGTGATCGCGTCAGGATCGGGGGAGGTGCTGGCCGAGGTGGGTCCCGAACCGGCCATCGTCATCGCCACGCCCGGGGCCGAGCCGGTCGCAGAAGGCGGGTACACGGCCGTGCTGCTGCTCGACGCCTGGGCCAGTCTCGACCTTCCCGTGCTCGATGCCCCTCTCGAGTCGCTGCGTCGCTGGGCCGCGGCGGCGGCCCTGGCCCGGCCCGGCCGAGCGGTGGTGCTGAGCGGAGTGCCCGAGGTGGTGGTGCTTCCCGCCGTGGAGGCCCTCGTGCGTTGGGACCCGGCCTGGCTCGCCGAGCGTGAGCTGGCCGAACGTCGCGAGCTGGGCCTGCCCCCGGCGGCCCGCTTCGTGCAGCTGACCGGGCCGCGTCGGGCCCTGGACGACGCTCTGACCCACCTCGACCTCCCGGCGGGCGCCTCCGTGCTCGGGCCCATGCCGGTCTCGACGAGCAGAGCGGGTGAGGCCGCGCCGGCGGGTCAGGTAGCCCCGGCGGCTCAGTCGAGCCACGCACGTCATGAGCGTCCTGGCGACCGACGCGACGACACCGGCCCCGACTGGCACGTCTTCGTGCGGATCGACTCCGAGCGCACCCTCGAGCTGACCCGCGCGTTGAGCTCGCTGCGTGCCTTCCGTTCAGCCCGCAAGGACGCCGAAGTCGTCACTGTTCGGGTCGACCCGCACGAGAGCTGGTGATCAGGCTCGGCCGGTAGGGCGGGTCGACGCGTCGACCGTCCTCTCCTCACGCAGCGACGGTGACACGGTTGACGGCATCCGCCAGGGCCGCCAGGTCAGGTCGGGAAGCAGGGTGACGGCCCGGCCGGCGTCGAGGCAGACCAGGCGGATCCACTCGTTCCCGACGAGCTGGGTCAGGGTCTCGTGCCGCTCGACGATGCCGGCCACGAGGTCGGGTTCGGCGTCGACCACGGCCAGGAGGCGGACCGGCTCGTGAACCAGGCTCTGCGACAACGGCCCCGTGCCAGGTGGCTGTCGGAACAAGGACTGCCAGGGCAGGCCGGTGCGCAGGTCACCGTGGGCGCCGGTGAGAACGCCGATGTCTCCGACGACGTTGTGGGTGGTCTTGTCGCCGGCACCGAACGTGTCCGGGTCAACCGCGGAGAAGTAGTACTGGGCGTTGATCCATTGTGCGACGACGAGCGGGGCGGTCAGCAGCTGTTCGAGCACGTGGCCCGCTCGGTCACTGTGACGGTCGTACCCGTGCAGGAACACCCTCGAGCCGAGATCGGCACCGATGGTGAGCTGGCGCGGCCCGAAGACGATGGCGGCATTACCGGCGAGGCCCCACTCCGGGGTGGGCTCTGACCAGTCGGCGGCCCGGCGGCCGACGGGGCGCGACACGGGTCGGGTGGTTCGGCCCGACACCGGCAGCAACCGCTCGCGCTCGAGGGCTGCGCGCCGGCCGGCTGCCGCCAACGATGCCTCGATGTCGGGGTGCTCACCCGGCCGGGCCAGGGTGATCGCGTCGGTCGACGTGTCGTGCAGAGCCGCCACCGCGACAGTGTCAACCGGCAGGCGCAGCCCCTGGTTCGCCAGCTGCGCGCGTACCTGCTCGTCGTTGAGGGCATCGACGAGCAGGGCCGCGTTCACGCGACCGTCGTTGCCTCCGCAGGCGCCGCAGTCGTAAGCCGTGCCGAACGCGTTGTTCTCGGTCGTCGACCCGTGGCCGCACACGACGATGAGGGGCGCGAAGTTCTCGGTCAGCCCGGTGCTTCGCAACGCCGCGATCGCGAGGTCGACCTTCTCGTGAAGGCCGAGGTCGGTGACCAGTGGAGCCTGGTCGGTGCGGGGGTGATCACCGATCCAGCCGCGCACGAACCGCCGGGTCGTCGCGGGGGCGAGCAAGGCGCTCGTGGACGAGAGCGCGGCCAGGATGCCGCCGCCCTCGGCCACCACCAGTGCCCCCAGGGGCGTGGCGCTGACGGCCGTCGCAGACCGGTGCAGAACCTGCCGGAACCGCAGCGGCGTGGGCTGGCGGCGAGCGGTGAACGACGGCTCCACGAGGGCGGGGCACTGGTCGTGGGCCACCCCGTCGGCGTTGAGGTAACGCACGGCCGCGCCGAAGAAGCCGGCGTACCCGTAGGTGTGGTGGTCGCCCGACTCCTCGAGGTGGCGGCGGACCCGTTCGGAGCGGACGTCGATGCACCACAGCGACTGGCTCTGCGGGCGACCAGCGACGCCGGCGGCCCGGGTCTCGGTGCCAGATCTGGGGCTGGGAACGTCGAGATCGGAGGTCGCGGACGGCCCCACGATCTGGGTGATCAGCCACTCCTCGACGCCGATCTCGAGGGCGCGCTGCCAGATGCTTGCCGGCTCGGTGTCGGTAACTCCCGCCGGACCGGCAGGCCCGGTCGCAGCCTCGACCTCGACCCTCGACAGCACGAGCTCGGTTCGCGGTCGGCCGCGTGAGACCGCCCCTGAGAAGAGCACGTCGTGCGCCATGCGCAGGGCAGCGAGCTGCAGCAGGGGGGTCGTCTCACCGGACCGGCGGGCTCGCCAGGAGGCGTGCGCGGCCCAACCGGGGGCGGAAGCCAGGGTCGCCACCAGGTAGCCGACCAGCAGGTCGGCCGGCAGCTCGACTCGCCGTGCCAGCTCTTCGATCGCAGCGGCAGGCTCCTCGGGCAGCGTCCGTGCCCAGGCGGCCGCACCTCGGATGCCGGTCGCCGCGTCGTAGCTGGGGCTAGCGGCTGCCCGACGCCAACGGTCCCAAGGGCCCGACGGGTCGAGATCGGGGGACCCGGGCGTGTCGGATGCTGTTGTCGGCCAGGCACGCTGGGCCCAGAGGGCGGCGTGAGTATCGACCAGCTCGACGGCGTGGGTCACGGATGAGGGGGGCAGGGCCGCACAGAACCTCAGCACCGAGACGGGGTCAAGCGGCTTGGCGGATGCCGCTCGGACGGCCACGCGCGAACGCGTGTCAGCCACGAGCCGCTCGATGGTCGCGCCGGGATCCAGCTCGCTCGTCGCGCCTGTACCCGACCCGTCCGTACCCAGACCGACGGTGCCGTCTACGGGCGTGTCGGCGACCTCTGCGAGGGCGGCCGCCAGGTGGTGGGGGTGGATCCGGCCGGAGTCGAACAGGTCAAGGTAGTAGCGAAGTGGTGCCCGACCGGCCACCGGAGCCGCTCCAGCGAGGGAATGCGCCCGGCTCGCAACGGCCAGGGCGTCGTCGAACGGCATCGACTCGAGGCGGGCCAGCGGGTTGGCCGCCACCATGTTGCGCAGTGGCCAGGAGGTGCCGACGGTCGCGGCGGCGGCTACCACTGCCGCACCGGCGACCGGGCCGCGCACCTGGCTGCGCGAGTCGGACGTGCTGACACAGCGGGGCAGCGATGCGAAGCGTCGGCGGCGAGCCATCGGCGCCAAGGCCGTCGGGAGCAGCCGCACGGCGAGGGCCGAGTCTGGCCTTGCGGTCAGCGAGCGGCTGCCGACGACGACGGCCGCGCCCGCGATCACGAGACCGGCGACGAGCACGGTCGCCCAGAGTGGCTCCCAGACGGCATCTCGGGGGAGCGCCGGGTTCAGGGCGTGCTCCCAGCCCACAAGCACCCAGCCGTAGAGCCCGGCCACGATCCCGGCCGCCACCACCGCGACCAGGCTC
Organism: Actinomycetales bacterium; assembly: GCA_038235595.1. Classification (GTDB taxonomy): domain Bacteria; phylum Actinomycetota; class Actinomycetes; order Actinomycetales; family Dermatophilaceae; genus DSM-29435. The sequence goes on from JBBSTU010000001.1 coordinate 25,322, forward strand.
TGCGCGCCCGTCGCCCGGGGCAGGCGAGCGGCTGCGTGCGCAGCCACCGCGGCCGACAGCACGACCAGGGTCACGGGGATGAGGGCCGCCATCCCTGCCGTGGCCACGAGCTCGCGGGCAGCGGCGGCGCCGACCAGCCCGGCGACCACGGCCGCGACCACGGCGGCGAGCCACGGGGCGAGACGGTGAGCGGGGATCGGGGCGGCCGGCGTGGCGCGGGCGGCCGGCGTGGCGGGGGCGGCGGGGCCGTGTTCGCGGTTCCGGGCGATGGCGCCACCGGCACGCAGGAACATCCACGACTTGTAGGCGCCGTGCCCGAGGAGGTGCATGAGCGCCATCGCGGGCAGCCCCAGGCCGAGCTGGACGCACATGTAGCCCATCTGGCTCGTCGTCGAGCAGGCCAGCCGACCCTTGACGTCGGAGCGGACTCGACCGGCCCACGCGCCGGTCACGACGGAGGCGGCTCCGAGTACGAGCAGGCCGATCAGAACCACGGGGGCCGCCCGGAAGAGCGGCCAGGCCAGCACGCCGAGCACTCCCGCGCCGTTGACCACACCGGCGTGCAGCAGCGCCGATACCGGTGACGGCGCCTCGGCCGTCTCGGCGAGCCACCGGTGCGACGGAACGAGGCCGCTTCGCGTCACACAGGCGACGACGAGCAGCACGGCAACGACCACGACAGGCGCTCCACTCGTGACCTGGTCGAGACGGGTGCGGTCGAGGGACGGCAACCACCCGAGGCCGATGACGACCGCAGACCAGAGGGCGAGGTCGCCGAACAACAGGTGCCGTCGCATCGTGCGGGCCGCGGCCGGTGCCCGACCGGTGCCGGTGCGCGCGACGACGAGACCGACGGCCAGCCCGCTGACGGTCCACCCGAGCGCGACGGTGACGAGACTGGCGCTCGAGACCATCACTACGAGGCCGAGCAGCGCTGCGAACAGTGCTCTTCCGGCAGGTGCCAGGCCGTCGCGTCCGCGTAGGTTGGTCAGCGAGTAGGTCGTGACGACCCAGACGAGGAGGCCGACGAAGCCCAGGAGCAGCGTCGAGATGACGTCGAGATAGAGACCGACACTGACGGGGCCAAGGGCGTGGGCGAGCTGCCAGGGGTGACCGAGGAACGCGGCCGGGGCCGCAGTCACACCCGCCAGCACCACGAGAACGCTGACGCGACGGGTCCAGAGAAACCAGTTCATGGGAAGCAGAATACACGTAACACAGTTCGCGTATTACAGTTCGTACCAAGCAGGCGTCGCCGGTTAGGGTGAGGCATGGACCAGGGGACTCGACGAACGTGGACCTTTCTGAGCAACCACGGTCATGTGCTGGTGGCCATCAGCCGCAACCCCCACGCTCGCATTCGGGATCTCGCGGTCGACGTGGGAATCACCGAACGGGCCGCGCAGCTCATCCTGCGCGATCTGGAGGAGTCGGGCTACATCACCAAGGAGAAGGTGGGGCGACGCAACGTCTACCGTCTCGCCGCCGAAGGCCGGCTGCGACACCCTGCCGAGTCCACGGTGCGGATCAAAGCGCTCCTTGCGCTCTTCGAGGAAGCCTGAGGCGCGACCCACGGGCGTGCCGTAACGTCGGAGAGTGAGCCCCCGAGACCTGACGACCGCCCGGGCGCTGGCGCTCGCGCTCGAGGTTGAGGTGAACGTACTGGTGCGTGCTGTGGCGCGCGACCAGCGTCAGGAGGGCCACGATGTGAGGACGGCACTCGCCGCCGCGACGCATACGCTGGGCCGGCTGACGGAGTCGCTCGAGGCCGCTGGCGGTCCGTCCGGATGGACGGGCTCGGTCGGGTCTGCCCGTCCCGAGCCGGTCGACGTGACCGTGCCGGTGCTGGGGGTCGACGGCTGCCGTGGTGGTTGGGTCGGCGCGGTTCTCGAGCCCGGCGCGCCTCGCCCTCGCGTCGCCGTGGCCCGGAGCATCGCCGAGCTCGTCGAAACGGTACGTACCTCGCTCGGCGTGGAAGTGGTGGGCATCGACATCCCGATCGGTCTGCCCGACAACACGGTTCGCCAAGCCGACGGCCTCGCCCGCAAGGCGCTGCCCGGCAAGGCCTCGTCGGTGTTCTCGACACTGACCCGGGCGGCGTACTCGGCGCCCGACCGCGCCACCGCCGACACCGTCAACCGCTCGCGGTGCGGCCAGGGGGTCGGGGCGCAGGCGTTTGCCCTACGCGACAAGATCGTCGAGGTCGACGCGTGGGTGCGCTCCCGCCCTACGGTGACGGTCATCGAGGTGCATCCTGAGCTGTCGTTCGCCGCCATCGCCGGCTCCCCGATCCTGCCCAACAAGAAGTCGGATGCCGGCCGCGCGGCCCGGCTCGAGGCGCTGCGTGGCGTCGGCATCGCCTCACCCAGCATCCTCTCGGGGTCCGGGTACGGCGCCGACGACGTGCTCGACGCCTGCGCGGTCGCCTGGACCGCCGCCCGACACTCGCAGGGTGTCGCCAGGTCGCTGCCGACAGAGGCCGAACGCTTCTCGGACGGCATCCCCGCAGCCATCTGGAGCTGACGGTCGGCTGCCCGGGCCGCAGGTTATCGTCTACCAGCATCGGCGGCTGGTCGCGTCGGCCAGCATCGGTGGCGGTCTGAATGGCTGGCGACCGGATGGCAGAGTGTCGCCATGACCACTCGCGAGCTCGACATCGTTCTCTACGGCGCCACCGGCTTCGTCGGAGCCCTGACGGCAGCGCACCTCGCAGACCACGCCGGGCCGAACGTGAAGGTCGCGCTCGCGGGCCGGTCGCACGCCAAGCTCGAGGCCTTGCGTGCCGACCTCGGATCGGCGGCCGCCGGTTGGCAGCTGGTGACGGTCGAGGCATCGGACTCCGTGGGGCTGCGCCGGATGGCGGCTCGCACCACCACGGTCGCCACGACGGTCGGCCCCTACGCCCGCTACGGCAAGGAGGTGGTGCGCGCCTGCGCTGAGGAGGGAACGCACTACGCCGATCTGACGGGTGAGGTCCTCTTCGTGCGGTGGTCGCTAGACGAGGTCGCGGCCCGCGCCGCAGAGACCGGAGCGCGGATCGTGCACGCCTGCGGCTTCGACTCCATCCCGTCTGACCTTGGTGTGCTCGTCACCGCCGAACAGGCGGCGAACGACAACGCGGGAACGCTGGGAGAAACCACCTTGACCGTGCGGTCGCTGCGCGGTGGCATCTCCGGCGGCACCATCGACTCGGGCCGCCAGCAGGCGATCATTGCGCGCGACGACGCGGTGGCTCGTCGCACCGTGAGCGACCCGTACGGCCTCAGCACGAGGCGGTCGGAGGAGCCCGCCTCGTCACGTGGCACTGGCAGCGGGGCGCTCTCGACGCTCAAGCGGTGGGTGCCCATCGACCGTGACGGCGAGACAGGCTCTTGGACCGGGCCGTTCATCATGGCGGCGTTCAACACCCGGATCGTCCGGTTGTCGAACACGCTGACCGACTGGTCGTACGGCCGAGAGTTCCGCTACCGCGAGGTCACCGACTTCGGCCGCACCCCGCTGTCGCCGCTCATGGCCGGTGGCATGGCGATCGGGCTGGGGGCGGTCGTAGCGGGCCTGGCGTACCGGCCCACCCGCGTCGTGCTCGACCGGGTGCTGCCCAAGCCCGGAGACGGACCCACCGCCGAGCAGCGAGCCGCCGGTCGGTTCCGGATGGAGATCCGGTCGACCACCACGACGGGCGCCCGTTACGTCACGAAGGTCGGCGCCGACTACGACCCGGGCTACAACGGCACCGCCGTCATGCTCGGCGAGGCTGCCCTCAGCCTCGCCCTCGACGGCGATCTGCTGCCCGAGCGGTCGGGGGTGCTCACGCCGGCCACCGCGATGGGCGGCGTGCTCGTCGACCGGCTGCGGGCCCACGGCTTCGTGTTTGACACCCGGGAGGCTGTCGAGTCGTGAGGCGGCGGCGATGGTGGGCATCTCTCATGCGAGGTGCCCCAAGCTGACCACCAAAGAAGTGCTTGACAGTAAGGCGTGAGCCGCTCCATACTTCCAAACATGTCTTTGGAGGATGCCGATCGTCGGGTCAACAGCCTTCGGGCCACGGCGCACCCGCTGCGGTTGCAGATGCTGTCCCTGCTCACCGGCGCCGAGCTCAGCGCGGCCGAGGTCGCGCGAGAGCTGGGCACGACGCAGGCCAACGCCAGCTACCACCTGAGGTTCCTGCTGGATGCCGGCCTGCTCGCCATCGCGGGGGAGGTGAACGTTCGCGGCGGCAGGGCCAAGAAGTACCGGCATCCGTGGGACGCCCAGCTTGCCTCGGGCTCCACCGACGCGCCGAGCGACACGGCGTCTGACGGCGACCGGGACGCCTACGTGCGTGCGTTCGCCGACATGATCCCGCGTCGGTTCCGGCTACGGAGCAACGAGTCGCAGACCCTGCTCACCGACGCCGAGCTGTGGGTGACTCCGGAGACCTGGGCGGAGGTGCGCGAGCTGCTGATGCGCGCGAGCCGGCTCGTCCACGAACAGGCGAAGCCGCCTCGCACCGAGGGGACCCTGCGCACGAACGTCTCGGTGGCCGCCTTCACGATGATCTCGCAGACGGGGGAGGAGCGATGAGTCTGGGGGAGTCGCTGGGGGCGCTGGGTGACCGGCGCTTCGCCTGGTACTTCACGGCTCGCACGGTCTCCACGGCCGGCTCGGTGATGGTTCCGGTGGCGCTGGCCTTCGCGGTGCTGCACGTCGACGGCTCCGCGAGCGCGCTCGCTCAGGTGCTCGGGATGCGCACCCTGGCGCTGGTGGTCTTCCTGCTCGTCGGGGGCGTCGTGGCCGACCGGTTCTCGCGCATCGTCGTGCTCCAGGTGTCGCACGTGCTGACCGGGCTCAGTCAGGCGGCGGCGGCCACCCTCATCATCAGCGGACACGCGACCCTGACCCAGCTCACCGTCATCGAGGGCATCAACGGAGCCGTATCGGCCTTCACCATGCCCGCCATGATGGGCATCGTCCCTCTGGTCGTCGACCGACGGCGGCTGCAGGAGGCCAACGCGCTGCTCTCCTTCAGCCGCAGTGGGCTGGGGATCGTCGGGCCGGCCGTCGCCGGACTGCTCGTGGTGGGGGTCGGCCCAGGGTGGGCCCTCGCCGTCGACGCCGGAACCTACGCCGTCGCCATCGTCGCTCTCGCACAGGTGCGCCTGCCCAGCCGCGCCGAGGAGGCGCGTGGGCGCCGACCGTCGATGCTGCGCGAGCTGCGGGAGGGGTGGGGCGAGTTCGTCTCACGACAGTGGCTCTGGGTGGTCGTCGTCGCCTTCGGCATCACCAATGCCATCCACGTCGGCGTCATCGGGGTGATCGGGCCGCTCGTGGCCAAGACGACCCCGGCCATCGGGGAGGCCGGCTGGGGGCTCATCCTCAGCGCCGAGGCCCTGGGCACGGTGCTGATGACGCTGGTGATGCTGCGACTGCGCTTCCGGCATCCACTGCGGGCCGGGATGATCGCTGCCTCACTCATCTGCGTGCCCATGGCCGTGCTCGGTCTGGCGCCCGCCGTGGTTCCGGTCGCGATCGGCTTCTTCGTCGCCGGTGCCGCCGTCGAGATCTTCGGCGTGGGCTGGAGCACGGCACTGCAGGAGCACGTTCCGATCGAGGTGCTCTCCAGGGTCTCGAGCTATGACGCGTTGGGGTCGTTCGTGGCCATGCCGATCGGCACGTTCCTCTACGGCTGGCTGGCCAGCGCGATCGACCTGACCGACCTGCTGGTGACCAGCGCCGTCGTCTATCTCGTCGTTGCCCTCAGTGCCCTGCTGTCCCGCTCGGTCCGCAACCTGGGCAGGGCTGCCGGTGCTACCGACGCGCCTGATGAGTCTGCCGCTTCCTCGGCATCGCTCGATCGTGCGTGAACCAGAAGACCGGCCCCAACTAGGATGAGGGCGTCGATCTGCCCAACCGTTCCAGCCGAAGGACCACCACCTCCGTGTCGATCAAGGACATCCGCCTCTTCGGGGATCCGGTGCTGCGCACCACAGCCCTCGAGGTCGTCGACTTCGACAAAGAGCTGCGGGTGCTCGTCAAGGACCTGCAGGACACCATGGCCGCCGCCCCCGGCTCAGGCCTGGCCGCGCCCCAGATCGGCGTGGGCCTGCGCGTGTTCACCTACGCGGTCGACGACATCATCGGTCACCTGGTCAACCCCGTGCTCGAGCTGTCGGAGGACGAACAGTGCGGCCCGGAGGGGTGCCTGAGCATCCCGGGGCTGGCCTTCGACACCCGGCGCGCGCTCACGGTCGTCGCGCGCGGCCAGAACATGTGGGGCGAGCCGGTGCTTCTCGAGGGCAGCGACGTGCTCGCCCGGTGTGTGCAGCACGAGACCGACCATCTTGACGGCATCCTTTTCGTCGACCGGCTCGACTCCGAGTCCCGCAAGGCGGCGATGCGGGCCATCCGAGAGGCCGACTGGTTCGGCGAAAAAACTCCCGACGTTCGGGTCAGCCCCCACTCCACCTTCGGTCGGGCGATCTAAGGTGAGAGTCGTCTTCGCAGGAACGCCGGATGCCGCCGTGCCGAGCCTCGAGGCCGTGGCCGCCTCCGGCCATGAGCTCGTCGGGGTCGTCACCCGACCCGACGCGCGAGCAGGGAGGGGCCGGCGCTCCCTCCCATCACCGGTGCGGCAGCGAGCGGAGCAGCTCGACGTTCCCGTGCTGACGCCGACGACGGTCCGCGACGAGGCGTTTCTCGCAGCCTTGCGCGACCTCGCCCCCGACGCCTGCCCCGTCGTCGCCTACGGCAACCTCATCCCGCCGGTCGCGCTCGAGATTCCCGTGCACGGCTGGGTCAACCTGCACTTCTCGCTGCTTCCCGCGTGGCGCGGTGCGGCGCCGGTTCAGCACGCCCTGATGGCCGGTGACGAGGTCACCGGCGCGACGACCTTCCGTATCGAGCGCGGCCTCGACACCGGGCCCGTGTTCGGGATGATGACCGAGACGATCCGCCCCACCGACACGGCCGGTGACCTGCTGACCCGACTGTCGGAGGCTGGCGCCGGCCTGTTGGTCGCCACCCTCGACGGCATTGAGTCGGGTGAGCTGGTAGCCAAACCGCAAGCGGCAGAAGGAGTTTCGTTGGCACCGAAACTGGACGTCGAAGATGCCCGGGTGGCGTGGTCACAGACCGCCATGACCGTCGACCGACGCGTCCGGGGCTGCACCCCGGCCCCCGGAGCCTGGACGACCTTTCGGGGTGAGCGCCTCAAGATCGGGCCTGTCTCGCTCGGCGCACCCGACGGGATGACCGGCCACGACGCGCTGGCGCCAGGGTCTCTGCTCGTGACCAAGCGCGACGTCGTCGTGGGCACGGGCACCGTCCCCGTGCGACTCGGCGTCGTGCAGCCTCACGGCAAGAAGCCGATGCCAGCGTCCGACTGGGCGCGAGGCGTCCGTATCGACAGTGGTGAGCTGGTGGGCGCATGAACGACGACCAGCGCGAAGGCCGCCCCGACGCACGTCGTGGTGAGCGCCAGCGGCCACCCGCTCGCGAGCGCTCCGCCCAGCACCGCTCCGACCAACGGCCGTCTGAGCGGTCGCGCCGTACCGACCCCGCACGGCTGGCCGCCTACACGGTGATGCGCGAGGTCGCCGGTGGCGCCTACGCCAACCTGGTTCTTCCAAAGCTGCTGCGAGAGAAGCAGATCCGGGGCCGAGATGCTGCATTTGCTACCGAGCTGGCCTATGGCTCCCTACGCATGTCGGGCCTCTACGACGAGATCATCGCTGCCGGGGCGAAGCGCCCCGTCGACAAGATCGACGCGAACGTGCTCGACACCCTGCGGCTGGGTGCCCACCAGCTGTTGTCGATGCGGGTGCCGACCCATGCCGCTGTCGACGAGACGGTCGCCCTCGCCCGCCAGGTCAACGGGGCGGGTGCGGCCGGCTTCGTCAACGCCGTCATGCGTCGCGTGAGTGAGCGCCCGCTCGCGGAGTGGCAGAACAGGGTGACCGCTGATGAGACTGATCCTTTGCAAGCGCTTGCCACCCGAACCTCGCACCCGTTGTGGATCGTCAGGGCCATGCGTGGGGCCCTCATCGGTCACGGCCTCGTCGGCCCCGACGACGTCGAACCAGCCCTGGTGTCGCTGCTCCATGCCGACAACACCGCCGCGCGCGTGTCGCTGGTGGCGCGCCCGGGTCTGGTCACTGTCGACGAGCTCGTGGCCTCGGGCGCCGAGCGCTCGATGACCAGCCCGGTGGGAGCCATTGTCTCGGCCGGCGATCCGGGCGACTTCGGGGCCGTGCGTGACGGCCGAGCCGCCGTGCAGGACGAAGGGTCGCAGCTGCTGACCTTGGCCCTGGCCGCGGCCGAGGTGGAGGGGGCGGCGGCCGCCGACGAGCGATGGCTCGACCTCTGCGCCGGCCCCGGCGGTAAAGCGGGAGTGCTGGCAGCGATCGCCGTTGGTCGGGGAGTGCCGTTCGTGGCCAACGAGATCAGCGAACATCGAGCCGCGCTCGTGGAGCACACGCTCGGTGCGGCCCGGGCCCGCGCCCACGAGGTGGGCGGGTCGATCGAGGTGACCCGCCGTGACGGACGTGCCGTGGGTGAAGCAGAGCCCGGCACCTACAGCCGGGTGCTCATCGACGCGCCCTGCACCGGTCTGGGAGCGCTGCGGCGCCGACCGGAAGCGCGCTGGCGACGGCAGCCCTCCGATGTCGCAGCGCTGGCCACACTGCAACGTGAGCTGCTGGCATCCGGCATCGAGGCCACGGCGCCCGGGGGGCTCATCGGCTATGCGACGTGCAGCCCGCACCTCAACGAGACCCGGTTCGTGGTCGGCGACGTGGTCAAGAAGCGCGACGACGTCGAGGTCGTCGATGCCCGAGGGCTGTTCGTCGACGCCCAGGGTGAGCAGCTGGCCGAGCTGGGTGAGGGGCCGTTCGTGCAGCTGTGGCCGCACGTTCACGGCACCGATGCGATGTTCTTCGCTCTGCTTCGAAAGCGCTGACACCGGCGCCGCCTGCGCGGTTCAGCCCTTGAGCCGTTCGTCGAAGAAGTCGAGCACCCGGTCGACAGCCGACTGCTGACGATGGGCGGTCAAGGTGGAGTGGCCCTTACCCTCGAGGTCGACCCGGATGAACCCCTCACCGAGCTCGGTGTCGAGCGTGTCGAAGCGGGTACCGGTCGCGGAGTCGCTGCCGTACTGAAGGCCCAGCACAGCGCAGCCACCGGCAACCCGCTGACGCACGAGCACGAGGTCGGCCGGGCTGAGGCCGAGATCGGCCTTGCGCCGCGAACCGATGGCGAAGGGCAGTGAGGGTTGGGCCAACACCGGGGCGGCCACCGAGTCGTCAACCATCATCGCCAGCGCGAAGCCACCGGTGAAGCACATGCCCAAGGCGCCCACGCCCGGACCGCCGAGCTCGGCGTGCAGCTCGCGAGCCAGCGACCGTAGCCAGTCGGCGATCGGCGATGTGCGACCGGCCGCCAGCTTGGTGAACTCCTTGTTGACGCACACCTGCCCCATCGAGCGCATCATCTCGGTGGCCGAAGCCGGCGCACCGGGTCGGCCGAAGAGGTGTGGCAGCACGACGGTGAATCCACGGTCGACGACGGCGTTCGCGAAGGCTTCGACGTCCGGGGTGATGCCGGGGATCTCGTGGATGACCACGACACCGGGTCCGGAGCCTCGGCGGAACGTGGGGTGCGTGCGGCCTGCGGCGGTGTGGCTGCCACGGGCCCAGCCCTTGAGGGCGTTCGTGTCGGTCATGGGGTCATCGTGCACCACCCGATGCCCTGACCGGTCGCCCGTGGCGAACTAGGCTGTCGACGTGCAGATCTCACCCAGCATCCTGAGCGCCGACTTCGCCAACCTCGAGGCAGAGCTGAAGCGGATCGCCAACGCCGACTGGGCCCACGTCGACGTCATGGACGGCCACTTCGTGCCGAACCTGACCCTCGGGCTGCCGGTCGTCGAGGCTCTGCTCAAGGTGAGCCCGATCCCGCTCGACGCGCACCTGATGATCGATGACCCCGACCGGTGGGCGCCGAGCTACGCCGAGGCCGGATGCCGTTCGGTCACCTTCCACGTCGAGGCCGCCGCCAACCCCCGCACGCTCGCCCGAGACCTGCGGGCGGCCGGCGCTCGAGCGGCCATGGCGCTCAAGCCGGGCACCGCGTTCGCGCCCTACGAGGAGCTGCTGCCCGACGTCGACACGGTGCTCGTGATGACCGTCGAGCCCGGCTTCGGAGGCCAGTCGTTCATGGCCGACCAGCTGGGCAAGGTGCGCCAGGTGCGCGAGGCCGTCCGGCGCCACGGAGGCGAGATCTGGGTGCAGGTCGACGGGGGAGTGAGCACCGAGACGATCGAACGGTGCGCCGAAGCCGGAGCCGACGTGTTCGTCGCAGGCTCGGCGGTCTACGGCGCCGACGACGCGGCCGGCGCCATCGACGAGCTGTGCGCCCTGGCTCGCCGACACCGGCATCCCTGAGGCTCGACCCCTCACCGCCGCCCCACCCCTTCTGCGCGTCGCGCGGCGCGTCGCGCAGGTGGTGTCGCGATTCCAGCACTTCTGGCGCGTCGCGCGGCGCGTCGCGCAGGTGGTGTCGTGGAGCTGGCACGGCGGGGTCAGCGCCGTGGCGACCATCACGCGACCACGGGGTGCGTCGGGCGAGCCATCGGGTGCATACTGGCCTCACGTGCTCCGGGGTCGGTGTAATTCCGAGCCGGCGGTTACAGTCCGCGACCCGGCCGCAGCCAGCGGCCGGTTGACCTGGTGAAACTCCAGGACCGACGGTGAAAGTCCGGATGGGAGGCAGCACGAGGCAGGCCATACGTGGTCGGCCTACGCAACGGCTCAGTCGTGTTCGGTCCCTCGTTCGGTGACCCGACCCGGCTGGCCACGTCGTGCTTATCCCCGGAGGGCGTCCGAACATCGCGACGACCGAGGGACGAAAACGACATGGACATCCTCAGGTGGCTCTACGAAGCCAGCATCCCCATCGGGGGCTACCAGCTGCACTGGCTCGAGCTGATCGGTGTGCTCTTCGGGCTGGCGTCGGCCGTCGGCGGACTGGTGCGCCGGATGTGGGCCTGGCCGGTGGGCATCGTCGGAAACGTGCTGCTCTTCTTCGTCTACATCACGGTCACGTTCGACGCCGCTGACGGGCGAGCCCCCCTCTTCGGCCAGTCAGGCCGTCAGATCTTCTTCATCATCACCAGCGTCTACGGTTGGTGGCGCTGGAACCAGGTCAAGAAGATCGACGACCGCCCCGCCGACGCTCCGGCGATCGTGCCGCGGTGGGCCACCGCCCGCGAACGGGTCATGATGGGCGTGACCATGGTCGTGGGCCTGCTCGTCGTGCAACAGGTCTTCAGCATCATTGGAGCCGGTTGGCCCGCACCGCGCTGGTACTTCTGGTGCGACGCGTGGATCTTCGTCGGCTCGATGATCGCCACCTACGCGATGGCCCGAGGCTGGAACGAGTTCTGGCTGGTGTGGATCGCCGTCGACCTCGTGGGCGTGCCTCTGCTCATCCACTCCGGCTACATCCCGACCGCCGTGCTCTACGCCGTCTACTCCGTGTTCGTCATCTACGGGTTTGTCGTCTGGCTGCGCGCCAGCCGTGTCGAACGACCGACCCCCGAGCTGGCCCACGCCGCTCGGCGCTGAGCGAGCACGGCGATGACCACACACGCCTCACAGTCGGAGCCCGGTCGCCCCGAGGCCGCGGCCCTGATGCGGCGCGCCCTCGAGCTCGCCGCTGCAGGGCCCTGGCCCGACCCCAACCCCCGAGTCGGCGCCCTCGTCGTCGACCGGGACGGCGCCGTGGTCGGCGACGGGTGGCACCGAGGAGCGGGCAGCCCGCACGCCGAGGTCGCCGCGCTGGCCGCCGCGGGTGCACGGGCCCGCGGTGGGTCGGTGTTCGTGACCCTCGAACCGTGCGCCCACTCCGGCCGCACCGGCCCGTGCACCGCGGCGCTGCTCGACGCTGGCGTGAGGCGGGTGGAGTTCGCGCAGCTGGACCCCAACCCGATGGCCTCAGGGGGCGCCGACGTGCTGCGCCGGGCCGGTGTGGAGGTGCGTGGCGGGGTGCTGGCCGCCGAGGCAGCCGAGCTCAACGACCGCTGGTCGCGCACCGTGGCCCTCCACCGCCCGCTCGTGACGTGGAAGCTGGCCAGCACACTCGACGGTCGCAGCGCCGCATCCGACGGGTCGAGCCGCTGGATCACGAGCGAGGCCTCGCGCGCCGACGTGCACGCCCTGCGGGCCACCCGCGACGCGGTGCTGGTCGGGACCGGAACATTGCTGGCGGACGACCCACGGCTCACGGTGCGGATGCCGTCTGGTGCCCCGGCGGCCCACCAGCCGCTGCGCGTCGTCATGGGTCTGCGCTCGGTGCCCGTCACGGCTCGGGTTCGCGACGCACCCGGCGAGGTGCTGCACGTGCCAGTGCGGTCGCCACATGAGGCCCTGGGCCAACTGTGGCACAAAGGGATCCGCGACCTCTGGCTCGAAGGCGGCCCCACCCTGGCGGCGGCCTTCATGGCGGCTGGTCTGGTCGACGAGGTGTACGCCTACGTCGCGCCCGCCCTGCTCGGTGCGGGGGTCAACGCGATCGCCGACCTCGGTGTCGTGGCGATGTCCGACATCGTGCGCCTCTCACTTTCGGACGTCCGCCAGATCGGCGACGACGTGCGCATCCATGCCGTTCTTCCTGTCGTTCGAGGTGACCGGCGACCGCATTCGGTCGGAGGTCACCTCGACGCCGTCAGCGCAAAACTTTAAGGAGAGAATCATGTTCACGGGAATCGTCGAAGAGCTCGGCACCGTCGCGGCGATCGACCACGGCACCGACTCGGCTGTGCTGCGCATCACCGGGCCCCTCGTCGTCACGGACGCCGTTCACGGCGCCTCGATCGCCGTCAACGGTGTGTGCTTGACCGTCACCGAGTGCGACGCCTCGAGCTTCGCGGTCGACGTGATGGCCGAGTCGCTGCGGCGCAGCGCGCTCGGGGCCCTGCAGCCCGGCGACCGGGTCAACCTCGAACGCGCCATGCCGGCCGACGGACGGTTCGGTGGCCACGTCGTGCAGGGTCACGTCGACGGCACCGCGGTCATCGTGGCGCGCACGCCTGGTGACCGGTGGGAGACGGTCGAGCTCACCCTGCCGGCGAACCTGGCAGCCTACGTGGTCGAGAAGGGGTCGATCACCGTCGACGGCGTCTCGCTCACGGTCGCCACCGTCACGGATGCCGGGACGCACGATGGGTCCAACCACCGGTTCTCGGTGTCGCTCATTCCCACGACCCTCGCGCTGACGACGTTGGGCCGCAAGGGTGTCGGCGATCCGGTGAACCTCGAGGTCGACGTGATCGCCAAGTACGTCGAGCGGCTGCTGCAACGCGGCCGGGTCAGCGAGGCCGCCACTGTCGAGGAGGTGCTGTGATGAGCGAGCTCTCGACGGTGGAGGAAGCCCTGGAGTCGCTGCGGACCGGCCGCCCGGTGCTCGTGCTCGACTCCGAGGACCGCGAGAACGAGGGCGACGTCGTGCTCGCCGCCGAGACGGCCACGGAGTCGTGGCTGGCCTGGACCGTGCGTCACACCTCGGGCTATCTCTGCGCTCCACTGACCCCGGAGGCCGCCGATCGGCTCGATCTGCCCCTCATGGTGGAGCGCAACCGCGACCCGCGGCGCACGGCCTACACGGTCTCGGTCGACGCGGCCTCGGGCGTCTCGACCGGCATCAGCGCGGCCGACCGTCTACGCACGGCAAAGGTGCTGGCCGACCCGGCGACATCCGCGCACGACCTCATTCGTCCGGGTCACGTGCTGCCGCTGCGCGCCCGGCCCGGCGGTGTGCTCACCCGCCCCGGCCACACCGAGGCGGCGGTCGACCTGGCCCGACTGGCGGGTCTGGCACCGGTGGGGCTGATCGGCGAGCTCGTGCATGACGAGGGGGGCGTGATGCGACGCGACGCCGTGCTGGCGCTCGGCCACCGCCACGATCTGCCCGTGGTCACCATCGAGGCGCTGGTGGCGTGGCGCCAGCGCCACGACCGGGTGGAGCGGCTCGCGACGACACGGCTTCCTACGGCAAACGGCACGTTCACGGCCCACGGCTACCGCGATGTGTTGACCGGTGACGAGCACGTCGCTCTGGTGAGCCCGCGGGGCCTCGGCCGCAGTGTGACGCTGGTGCGCCTGCACTCGGAGTGCCTCACCGGCGACACGTTCGGGTCACTCCGGTGTGACTGTGGCCCCCAGCTGCAGACCGCCCTGTCGAGAACGGCGCGTGAGTGCGGCGTGGTCATCTACCTCCGCGGTCACGAAGGCCGCGGAGTCGGACTCGTCGACAAGCTGCGCGCCTACGCCGAGCAGGACCGCGGCGCCGACACTGTCGACGCCCAGACCACTCTCGGCCTGCCCGTCGACGCCCGCGACTACGCCGCCGGTGCGGCGATCGCCCACGACCTCGGCATCACGCAGCTCGTGCTGCTGACGAACAACCCGGCCAAGGTCGAGGCCCTGCGCCACGGGGGCCTCGACGTGGTGGCGGTCGAGCGACTGCACACCCCCGTCGGGGCTGACAACGAGCTCTACCTCAGCACCAAGCGTGACCGGCTCGGGCACGATCTGCCCCCGGCGCTGAGCGCCAACGGACGAACGGCCTGATGGTGGGCCGGGCGCCCTGCCTCGCCGGGCGGGGCCGGCGGGGTTTCGACCCCCGTCTCACTACAACGCGTACTCAGGGCCGCCGCCAAATGCAACGGCCCCGCCCACACGGACCGGAAGGACTGTCATGAAGCACGGAGCCCCCACCCTCGCGGTCGACGGCAGCGGCCTGCGCGTCGCGGTCGTCGCGGCCTCGTGGCACAAGGTGGTGATGAACGGGCTCCTCGACGGAGCGCTACGCGGTCTCGCCGACGCCGGGGTCACTGCTGCCGACGTCGCCGTCGTTCGGGTGCCGGGGACCTTCGAGCTGACGGTGGCCTGCGCCACCCTGGCCGAACGGTTCGACGCCCTCGTGGCGCTCGGGGTCGTCATCCGGGGTGGCACCCCGCACTTCGACTACGTGTGTCAGGCCGCCGCAGTCGGGTTGACCGACGTCGCCGTGCGCTCGGGCACTCCCGTCGGCTTCGGGGTGCTCACGTGCGACGACGAGGCGCAGGCGCTCGACCGTGCCGGTCTGCCCGGATCGGCCGAGGACAAGGGGCACGAGGCTGCGACGGCGGCGGTCGCCACGGTTGTCGCGTTGCGACCGGTAGCCCAGGGTGAGCCCAGGGTGAGCGGAGTGTGAGCCCGGCCGGAGGCCACCGTAGGCTGTGGCAACGTGAAGAGCTTTGAGCAGCTGTACGCCGAGCTGGCCGACAAGGCCGCGGCCCGCCCGGAGGGTTCGGGCACGGTTGCCGCCCTCGACGCCGGGGTGCACCAGATCGGTAAGAAGATCGTCGAGGAGGCCGCTGAGGTGTGGATGGCGGCCGAGTACCAGACGACCGTCGAGACGGCCGAGGAGATCAGCCAGCTGCTCTACCATCTGCAGGTCCTCATGCTGGCCAAGGGCATCACGCTCGACGACGTCTACGCCCACCTGTAGAAGGACCGCGACATCTATGACGACCCACATCACCCGCCCAGAGCCGAACATGGGTCTGCGCATCGCCGTTCCGAACAAGGGGGCGCTCAGCGACGAGACCGTTGACATGCTGCGTGAGGCCGGTTACCGCACCCGCCGTGACAGCAAGGAGCTCGTGGTGCGCGACGTCGAGAACGACGTCGACTTCTTCTACCTGCGCCCGCGCGACATCGCGGTCTACGTCGGCTCGGGCACGGTTGACGCGGGGCTCACCGGCCGCGACCTGCTGCTCGACTCGGGCTCGGAGGCCGTCGAGATCATGGCCCTCGGGTTCGGCGGGTCGACCTTCCGGTATGCCGCTGTGCCCGGTGACATCGCGACCGTGGCCGAGATCGACGGCAGGCGGGTGGCGACCTCCTACCCCGGGCTGGTGCGCTCCGACCTGGGCGCCAGGGGGATCACGGCAGAGGTCGTACGCCTCGACGGCGCCGTCGAGACCGCCATCACCCTCGGGGTGGCCGACGTCATCGCCGACGTCGTCGAGACCGGTGCCACCCTGCGCAGCCAAGGGTTGGAGGTCTTCGGTGACCCGATCCTGCGTTCGGAGGCGGTGCTCATCCGCGGCGACCGGCCCGGTCAGGCCGACCGGGTCCGGGTGCTGGAGCGACGACTGGCCGGGGTCATCACCGCCCGCACCTACGTCATGCTCGACTACGACTGCCCGAAGAACCTCGTCGAGAGCGCCTGCCGGCTGACTCCCGGCCTCGAGTCGCCCACGGTCTCCCCACTGCAGGACGACGCCTGGGTGGCTGTTCGGGCCATGGTGCCCCAGGCCGGTCGCGACCGGCTGATGGACAAGCTCTACGACCTCGGGGCTCGCGCGATCCTCGTCACCGACATCGCTGCCTGCCGGCTCTGATGGCTGTGCCCGACGAGGGTGCGGCCGCGGCGGCCGACGTGACCGGGGGTGCTCTGGCGGCCTTCCGACCCCGACGGGCTCGGGCGGTGGCGTTGTGGTGCGGGTGGTTGTCGCTCGCGCTGTTCGGCGCCATCGCGGTCATCATCCCGGCCCAGGTCGACAACCGGTGGGGTATCGGTGACCGCCTGATGCTCTTCGCCTTCGGCGTGGTGATCGCCGCGCTGGCCTGGCGCTACGCCACGATCCGAGCCGTGCCCAGCCGTCAGGGTCTGGTCGTGCGCAACCTCGTGACCTCGCGCACGCTCGAGTGGTCGGAGGTGGTCGGCATCCAGTTCGGCGGGGGCGAGCCCTGGGTGAGCCTCGACCTCGAGGAGGGTGACACCCTGGCCGTCATGGCGATCCAGAAGGCCGACGGCGCGACGGCCGAGCGGGAGGCGTCACGGCTGGCGGCCCTGGTGCAGGCGTTCGGTGAGGCTCGCGAGCCCGGCGGCTCACGTCCGGGCGGCGACTCGTCATGACCGTCCCGCCGCCGGCCGACCCGGCGTCTGATCCCAGCCTCGACCCGTCGGCCGAGCCCCGCCACCCCCAGGCACCCACCCCGGAGCGGATGCGTCACGCCCTCGGCCACTTCGCGACCGGTGTCACGGTGATCACCGGCTACTCGCCCACCGGCGACCCGGTCGGGTTCGCGTGCCAGTCGTTCGCCTCGGTGTCGCTCGACCCGCCGCTCGTGCTGTTCTGCGCCGATCACCGCGGTCGCTCCTGGCCCCTGATCAGAGATACCGGCCGTTTCACCGTGAACGTCCTGGGTCACCTCCAGCGGGGCCTCGTCGAGCGCTTCGGCCGGGCGGCCGGGCTACGCTTCGACGGGCTGGCGTGGGAGCGTTCGGCGCAGGGCGGCCCGAGCCTGCCCGGCGCTCTTGTGCGGGTGCACTGCCGAGTCGAGCAGGTGCACCCTGCCGGCGACCACGATGTCGTGATCGGTCAGGTGGTCGGGCTCGATGACGCCGAGACCGGCCGCCCCATGCTCTTCTACCGGGGCCGGTTCAGCGTCACCGAGCGCCGAGCCAGTGGTTCGGCGGCCGATGCCGCCCCGTCGGACGAGCTGCTCGACGACTACTGGGGCTGAAACCCCCCACCCGCGAACGACTCGTTCGAGGGTGAACGCGTCGGTCTACCGGAGCGTTCGCTCACCAGCCCGTCGTTCGAGCTCGGTGCTCGGCTCGCGGAAACCGTCGGATGCCGTAACTCACGACACGCGGCGAAGGTCGGGCCGCAGCGCCACGGCGACCAGCAGCTGGAGGACACCGGCCCCGGCCAGCACCGCCCAGACCAGCGACAGGCTGCCCGTCGCGTCGCGAAGCACGCCCATGGCGAGCGGCCCCACCGAGGCCACGGTGTACGAGCAGAGGAAGACCATGCCGCTGAGGCGGCCGCTCGCCTGCGGGGTGGCGGCGTAGCGCACCAGCAGCACCAGGCCGAGGGCGAAGGCTGCTCCCTGGCCCAGCCCGATGACGGTGGCCCAGAGCCACGGCGCCGCCTCGGGCGCCAGCCACACGCCGAGCGAGCCTCCGATCCCGATCACCGCGAACGGCACGAGCAGCACCCGCAGGTCACGCACCCGGTCGCTCAGCACCGGGCCGAGCAGGCCCGACACAATCTGCGACCCGCTGAAGGCGGCAGCGAGGTAGCCGGCTGACGCCGGAGACCAGCCGTGCTCGACGTAGGTCGGCGCCAGCCAGGTCACCGTCGAGTAGAAGGCCCATGACTGCATGGCCAGGTAGCCGGCCAGCAGCCAGGCCGTCGGGTGGTGCCACGGAAGGCGGGCAGCGGCATCCGCGCCAGGAGCATCGTCAGTGCCGCTCAGACTGTGGGGGTTGGCCCGGCGGGTGAACGGGGCCCAGGCGAGGGCCCCCAACAGCGCGAGCAGGCTCCACGAACCGAGCGAGGCCTGCCACGAACCGAACAGGCCGGCCAGGGGAACCGACGCGGCCGAGCTGCCCGCGGCGCCGGCCATCATGGCGAGCATGTAGAGGCCGGTGACGAGCCCCACCCGCTCGGGAGGGAAGAAGGTCTTGACCAACCGGGGGAGCAGGGTGCCGCCCACGGCGATGCCGACCCCGGCGACGAAGGTGCCCAGATAGAGCACGACGACGTGTTGGCCGCCGAAGCGACTGAGGGTGCCGAGCAGCACCGCGACCGCGGCGGCGAGCACGGTTGCCACGGCGCCGAAGCGATGGGCCAGCGGGCTTGCGGCGGGGGCGAACAGGCCCATGCACAGCACGGGGAGCGTGGTCAGGGCGCCGGCCGCTGCGTGCGAGAGGCCCAGGTCGGCGGAGATCACGTCGAGCAGTGGGGGAACGCTCGTGATCGCGATACGCAGGTTGGTCGCCACGGCGACCAGCACCGCGGCCATCACCCACACGGCCGGCAGCGGGCGAACCGTGGCCGGGACCCTCGGTCGACGTTTGGGGAGCCGTCCTGACCCGTCGGTCACCCCGCGCCCGGTGTCGGGCGACTGCGCGTCGTGCATCTGTCAGACACTAGAGGTGTCGACGAGGAGGTCGGCCCGTCGTCTCGTTCCGTCTCTCTCGAAGAGCGCACTCTCCTGGTCGGCCCACTGCTGCCACTTCGGGCGGTAGGCCTCCCCGTCACGGGCGATACCTCGCTCCATCCGCAACCCCCGGTCGGCCTCGACGAACACCCGCACGGCCGCATACGCCCCGGCCGGCATGACGCTGGCGCCGCAGCCCTCGACGACCAGGAACTGCGAAGGCAGCACCGCGCGGCTGCCTTTCCACTCTTCTCGCAGCCAGCTCCACAGCCGGTACGCGGCCGGCTCCCCGCGGGAGACCGGTTCGAGCACCTGCTCAGTCAGTAGGCCCGGCGCGGCCGCGAGGCCGTCCCAGCCCGGGTAGAGGTGGTCCATGTGCACGAGCTCGACGCCGGTCGAGACTCCCAGGTCGCGGATGCCGGGAAGGGCGGCGAGCGCCTCGGCCACCCCCTGCGCGAGGGTGGTCTTACCGGCGCCGCTGGGGCCGTCGATGGCGACCACGACGGTCAGGCCGCACCGAGGGTCGGCCGCCGCCGCCAGCGCGGTGATGGCGGCGACGTGCTCGGGCTCCGGCGATGCCGTGATGTCGTCCCACATGGCGGTGACCCTACTGCCGCGACCACGGCATCCAGACGTGGTGCCGGTCCGAGACGGCCGAGGCGACCGAGGCGGTCACGAGCCCGCGGGTGACGCCGGCTCGCCTAGATTGGGCTCATGCCCGTCGCCACCCGCGTGATCGCCTGTCTCGACGTCGACGCCGGCCGGGTCGTCAAAGGGGTCAACTTCGAGAACCTGCGCGACGCCGGTGACCCCGTCGCGCTGGCCCGGCGTTACGCCGACCAGGGGATCGACGAGCTGACCTTCCTCGACGTCACAGCGAGCAGCGGCAACCGGGAGACGACCTTCGACGTCGTGCGCCGCACGGCCGAGCAGGTGTTCATCCCGCTCACGGTCGGCGGCGGGGTGCGCACGGCCCACGACGTCGACCGGCTGCTGCGTGCGGGCGCCGACAAGGTGGGGGTGAACACCGCGGCGATCGCGAGGCCCGAGCTCATCGCCGAGATCGCTGACCGCTTCGGGGCCCAGGTGCTGGTGCTCTCGGCCGACGTGCGTCGCCGACGAGGTGACGACGGGCTGCCCACCGACGACTTCGTCATGACCACGCACGGCGGTCGCACGGCCGTCGACCTCGACGCGGTGCAGTGGTGCGCCCGGGCTGCCGAGCTCGGGGCCGGTGAGATCCTGCTCAACTCGATGGACGCCGATGGCACCAAGGACGGCTTCGACCTCGAGCTGATCCGCCGGGTGCGGGCGGCGGTCTCGGTGCCCCTCATCGCGAGCGGTGGCGCCGGTCGGGTCGAGCACTTCGCGCCGGCAGCCGCCGCCGGGGCGGATGCCGTGCTGGCCGCCAGTGTCTTCCACTTCGGCGAGCTCACGGTCGCCCAGGTCAAGGCGGGCCTGCGCGAGGCGGGGGTCACGGTTCGCTGAGGGCCGGTTGCTCGTCATCCACCCGGATCAGTCTGCCGATCAGTCTGCAGTCGTGGTCGTCAGAACCACCCCAGGTGCAGACTGATCCGCAGACTGATGTGACGTCAGCGGTCCGGGGGGCTCAGACGCCGAAGTCGGCACCGCGCAACGCGGCCACGTCGTCGTCGGAGCCCTCGAAGCTGACCTGTGCCACGCGTTCCCGGCCGAATGCGAACAACACCAGCTCACCCACCGGCCCGCGCACGACCACGGTGCCGCCGGCGCCCGGAGCCTTGGCGGCATGGCGGCCCAGACCGTTTGCGATCAGCACGACTCCGGTCGGGGCCTTGCGCAACATCAGCTTCGAAGCAGACTTCAGGGCGGCCCAAAGGGCCTGCTGCAGCTCGGTGGACAGGTTCCGGGGAGTCCAGTCGGGCTGCGCGCGCCGCAGGTCCTCGAAGTGGACGAAGAACTCCGTCAGGTTCGCCTTCTCGTCGACCGCGGGAATGGCCATCGGGTTCCAGACCGGCGGGCCGGAGCGGACCTTCTGCACCAGAGCACCGAAGTCGCCTGCCGCCACCTGAGCCATGCCCCGGTCGGTTCGGCCTGAAAGCGCCGGGATGAAGAGGCCGGCCAGCAGGTCGGGGCGGGTCTCGCGGATCAGCAGGTGCGCGGCAAGGTCCTTGGCCAGCCACCCATCGTCGATGGTGTCGGCCTCGGGTCCGAGACGCTCCAGCTCGTCGCAGAGCGCGTGACGTTCGGACTGTGCGTGGCGTGTCATGACGTCCATCCAACCAGTTGACGGGCAGACCCGAACTCGGTGGAGGGCAGGAGGGGCTGCCCTTAGGCTCGACCGGTGATCGAGCTGGTGCGCCCCACTGTCGACCTCGCCGACTCGTGGTGGGCCATGGTCGACGCGTTCGGCGACGAGACCATCCACGGTTCGTCGCTCCGGTCAGGCGATCGCGCCGGTTTGCGCGACCCCGCCGTTTTCGAGATCTGGGTCGACTGGCTGGCCGAGCAGGCCAGAGACGACGTGGCGCTGCCCGAGGGCAGGGTCCCCAGCTCGTACCGCTGGATCGTCGACGCCGACGGCGTCGTCGTCGGGACCCTCGCCCTGCGCCACGGCCTCAACCCCGCTCTGCTCGTCGTCGGTGGACACCTCGGCTACGCCGTCGAGCCCGGCTCTCGTCGTCGCGGCGTGGCCACCGCCGCCGTTCGGCTGGCCCTCTCGATGGCGGCGGTGCGGGGAATCGACCCGGTGCTGATCACGTGTGACCCCGACAACGTGTCCTCCGCCCGCACCATCGAGAAGGTCGGAGGGGTGCTGGCCGACGAGCGCGCCGGCAGTCGTCGGTACTGGGCTTCGACGGGCACGACTGCCCCCGCGTTGCGGCATCCGGAATAAGGAACGTGCGGGTGTCTGTTGTCGAGGGGTCGTGAGAGGCTCAGCGGTCGAGCAGCAGAACTGGCAACGAGTGTCGCGACCGAGCAACCGTCCAGACAACGCAGCAGGGAGAACGACACGTGAGCACGGCCACCCCCTCGACCCTGCGCGAGGGCTGGAGCGTCATCGGGCGCGGCATCAGGGGCCAGCCGCGCTGGTTCGGCCTCGCGGTCGTGGGCAGCGTGGTCTACGGCATCATGACGAGCCTCACCGCGGCTGCGATCGGTTTCGTGGTCGACCGGGCCGTCACGCCCGCCATCGCGGCCCGATCGGTGACGGCCGGGCAGCTGTGGTTCATCGGCGGGGTGATGTCAGCCGTCGTGCTGACCACCATCCTCGGGGTCATCGGCCGTCGCCTCGCGGGCGGTGTCGCCATGTTCAACCTCGGGGCCATGTACCGCCGGCAGGTGACTCGTCAGTACCTGCGGCTGCCCCTCAGCTGGCATCACAAGCACCCCTCGGGTCAGCTGCTGTCGAACGCGAACGCCGACGTCGAGGCGACCTGGAACATCTTCGGGCCGTTGCCGATGGCCCTTGGCGTCGTGGTCATGCTGGTGTTCGGGGTGCTGCAGATGGTCATCGTCGACCCATGGCTCGCCGTCGTGGGCCTGACGGTCTTTCCGATGCTCTTCGTGGCCAACATCGCGTTCCAGCGGGCGATGTCGCCGCGAGTCACGCGCGCCCAGCAGCTGCGAGCCGACGTGTCCGAGGTCGCCCACGAGAGCTTCGAGGCGGCCCTCATCGTCAAGTCGCTCGGCCGCGAGGACCACGAGGCCGAGCGTTTCCGCGCGGTCACCCACGAGCTGCGTGACGCGAATATCGAGGTGGGCCGCACGCGCGGCCGGTTCGACCCTGCCATCGAGGCGATCCCGACGATCGGCACGCTGGCGGTGCTCTTCGTGGGCACGCTGCGCGTGCGCAGCGGTCTGCTCTCGCCGGCCGAGGTGGTGCAGATCGCCTACCTCTTCTCCATCCTCGCCTTCCCGGTCCGCGCGCTCGGCTGGGTGCTCGCCGAGCTGCCCCGGGCCGTGGTGGGCTGGAAGCGGATCTCCGCAGTGCTCGACGCCGAAGGCAGCATGGAGTATGGGCCCCGCGGCCTACCGACCGGCACCGCCAGCCACCTTCAGGCCGAGTCACTCTCGTACGCCTATGAGATCGAGACCGAGCAGGGCGACGCCGACCTCAACCCGGCCGTCGTCGACGTCAGCCTCGACGTCGCGCCCGGTTCGACGGTGGCGCTCGTCGGCCCCACCGGCAGCGGCAAGTCGACCCTCACCAACCTGATGATGCGACTGGTCGACCCCGACACGGGCGCGGTACTGGTCGACGGCATCGACCTGCGCCAGGTGCGACAGGGCGGCGTCTCCGAGGTGGGCTCTCTCGTGGCCCAGCAGACCTTCATGTTCGACGACAGTGTGCGCGGCAACATCACTCTCGGCATCGACCACGACGACGACGCGGTCTGGCGATCGCTCGACGTCGCGCAGGGAGCCGGCTTCGTGGGTGACCTCCGCGACGGGCTCGACACCCACGTGGGTGAGCGCGGGGCCAGCCTCTCAGGGGGGCAGCGACAGCGGATCGCTCTCGCCCGAGCAGTGATTCGCGAGCCGCAGCTGCTCATCCTCGACGACGCGACGTCGGCCGTCGACCCGAGTGTCGAGCAGGCGATCCTCTCGCGGCTGCGTGAGGCCAGCACCGGCACCACGGTGCTCGTCGTGGCCTACCGGATGGCCACCATCCTGCTCGCCGACGAGGTCGTCTACCTTGAGCAGGGCCGGGTCATCGACCACGGTTCGCACGAACAGCTGCTCTCCCGGTGCGCCGGCTACGAGCGGCTCGTCACGGCCTACGCCCGTGAGTCGGCCGAACGAGATGCCATCGCCGCCGACGAGGAGGTGTCGCGATGAGCATGCGCGGCCAACCGATCGTCGAGCACCACGGGATTGCCTCCGGCACCGAGATGTCGACCTGGGCCACGCTCAAGCGCGGCTTCGTGCTCTCCCCAGAGCTGAAGAAGGGAATCTGGGTCACCGTTGCCCTGGCCGTGCTCTCGACCCTGGGGCGCGTGCTGGTGCCTTTCGTCGTTCAGCGCATCACCGACGAAGGGCTGCTCGCCGACGGTGGGCCCGACCTGGGCAGTGTGGCGATGTACATCGGCGTCGCCCTGGGCGGCGTGGTGGTCACGGCCTTCTCTGCCTACTTCGTCAACATCAGGCTCTTCCAGGCGTCCGAGAACGGGCTGGCGACGCTGCGCACCAAGGCTTTCCGGCACATCCACGACCTCGCGATGCTGACCCAGAACACGGAGCGACGCGGGTCGCTCGTCTCCCGGGTGACCTCCGACGTCGACACCATCTCGACGTTCGTGCAGTTCGGCGGGCTGATGCTGCTCATCAACGTCGCGCAGATCACCCTCGCCACCGTGCTCATGGTGGTCTACAGCCCGTTGCTCGGGCTCGTGGTGTGGGTGTGCTTCGTTCCGCTGTTCATCATCATCCGCAAGTTTCAGGGCATCGTCGGTCGGGCCTACACGCGGGTTCGCGAGCGGGTCGGCGACATGCTCGGAGCCGTCTCCGAGGCGGTGGTCGGCGCCCAGGCGATCCGCGCGTACGGAGTCGAGGAGCGCACGGCGCAACGCATCGACGCCGCGGTCGAGGCGCACCGAAAGGCGGCGATCGGGGCGCAGGCGCGCTCGGTGATCGCCTTCACCTCCGGTCAGCTGGTGTCGGGCATGACCACTGCCGTGGTGCTGGTGGTGGGTACCGTGCTCGCCGCGCGGGGGAGCCTGACGCTCGGTGAGCTGCTGGCTTTCCTCTTCCTCGTGAACCTCTTCACGCAGCCGGTGCAGCAGGCGACCGAGATTCTCAACGAGATGCAGAACGCCGTCGCCGGCTGGCGTCGGGTGATCGGCATCATCGACACCGAGGCCGACGTCGCCGACCCGGGCGACCAGGGCGTCACCCTGCCCCGCGGCCCGATCACGGTGCAGTTCAACGGGGTCGGCTTCGCCTACCCCGGCGGCGACCCCGTGCTGCACGACATCGACCTCACCATCGCACCCCGCAGCCGGGTCGCCATCGTCGGCGAGACCGGTTCCGGCAAGTCCACCCTGGCCAAGCTGCTCACCCGGCTGATGGACCCCACCACCGGCACGGTGCAGCTCGACGGTGTCGACCTCGACAGCATCCGGTTCTCCACGTTGCGCTCGCGCGTGGTGCTCGTGCCACAGGAGGGCTTCCTCTTCGACGGTACGCTGCTCGACAACGTGCGCTTCGGCCGTCCCGAGGCCACCGAGGACGACGTGCGGCTCACGCTCACCGAGCTCGGTCTCGACCCGTGGGTGGCCACGCTGCCGCTCGGGCTGGCCACCGACGTCGGCCAACGCGGGGAGTCGCTGTCGGCGGGTGAGCGGCAGCTCGTGGCGCTGGCCCGGGCCTACCTGGCCGACCCCGACCTGCTCGTGCTCGACGAGGCGACATCGGCCGTCGACCCGAGTACCGAGGTCAGGCTCCAGCGGGCCCTCGACTCCCTCACCCGAGGGCGCACCTCCATCGCAATCGCCCATCGCCTCTCGACCGCTCAAGCCGCGGACGAGGTGATCGTGGTGGATGCCGGCCGCATCGTCGAGCGCGGACACCACACCGAGCTGGTGCGCCTGGGCGGCGTCTACGCGGGCCTGCACGACTCCTGGGTGGCCCAGCAGACCACGGTCTGACCCACCCCCGACCCCCGTGCCCACCCCGCGAACGACTCGTTCGAGGTCGAACGCGCTGGTATGCCGCCGCGTCCGATCACCAACTCGGCGTTCGAGACGATCTGGGGGTCTTCACCGGCAGGAGAGGATGTCACCATGAACGACGCCATCGGGAACGCCCGCCTCGACCCCGCCATCGCCGAGCTGTTGAAGCGCGACCGGCACGGGCTGTTCGCCGCCGTGGTGCAGCAGCATGACAGCCTCGAGGTGCTGATGGTCGGGTGGATGAACGACGAGGCGCTACGCCGCACCCTCACGGAGGGCCGGGTGACGTTCTGGTCACGCAGCCGCCGGGAGTACTGGCGCAAGGGCGATACGAGCGGGCATGCGCAGTGGGTCAAGGGCGTGCGTCTGGACTGCGACGGCGATGCCCTCCTCGTCTCGGTCGACCAGGAGGGGAGCGCCTGTCACACCGGTGACCACACCTGCTTCGACGCCCGCGTGCTACCGGCTGCGGTCGGAATGCGTGACCAGGGCCGCATCAGCCCCTGAGTGATGCGGCAAGGAGCCCGTCGGCGCCGAACGCCGTGCCGGGGTCGAACGCGCCGGCATACCAGCACGGTCGACCTCGAACGAGTCGTTGGGGAAGTGGCCGGGGGGAGGGACGGGGACCGGCGTGCGGCCCGCGTGGGACAGAATGGGCGGGTGCCAGACCAGACCACCCCGCTCGCTGCTGCGCCGGCTCCCGAAGCAGACCTCACCTGGGGGCAGACCTGGCCGAGCCTGGCGGTCTTCACCGAGCTCGCCCTCGGCCGCCGCCGGGTCATCCCGGTCGTGCGGCGCCTGCTCGCCGACGCGGAGACCCCGGTCGGGGTGTACCGCAAGCTCGCTCGCGAGCAGCCGGGCACCTTTCTGCTCGAGTCTGCCGAGCATGGGGGCGTCTGGGCGCGGTACTCGATCGTCGGCGTGCGGTGCGCTGCCACCCTGACCGAGCGCGGCGGGGAGGCGCACTGGATCGGGATGCCGCCGGTCGGGGTCCCGACGGCGGGCGACCCGACCACGGCGCTGCGCGACACCGTGGCCGCGCTCGCCACCGAGCGGATCAGGGGGCTGCCGCCTCTCACCGGGGGCATGGTCGGCGCCATCAGCTACGACGCGGTGCGGCGGTGGGAGGCGGTACCCGACGAGGGCCGCGACGAGCTCGACCTGCCCGAGCTCGCGATGATGCTCGCGACCGACCTCGCCGTCTTCGACCACACCGACGGGTCGCTGCTGCTCGTCGCGAACGCGATCAACCACGACGCCACCGACGAGCGCATCGAGGCGGCCTGGGCGGATGCCGTGAGCCGCCTCGACCGCATGACGCGCGAGCTGGCCGCCCCGGCGCCGAGCACGGTGGCGACCATCGACCCGATCTCCACGACCCCGTCGAGCAGCCACTCCCAGGAGCAGTTCGAGGAGATGGTGGAGGCGGCCAAGGAGGCGATCCGCGCCGGTGAGGCGTTCCAGATCGTCGTGTCTCAGCGCTTCACCGTTCCCTGCCGGGCCAGCGCCCTCGACGTCTACCGCGCCCTGCGGGTCAGCAACCCCAGCCCGTACATGTACCTGCTGCGACTGCCGCACCCCGACGGCAGTGCCTACGACATCGTCGGCTCGAGCCCGGAGGCCCTCATCAAGGTGACCGGGCGCCAGGCGATCACGCACCCGATCGCCGGCTCTCGTCCGCGCGGCAAGAGCCCCGACCACGACGCCCATCTGGCCGAGGAGCTGATCGGCGACGCCAAGGAGCGGGCCGAACACCTGATGCTCGTCGACCTCTCACGCAACGACCTGCAGCGCATCTGCGAAGCCGGCACGGTCGACACGGTCGACTTCATGTCGATCCGCCGCTACAGCCACATCATGCACATCGAGTCGACCGTGGTGGGCGACCTCAAGCCGGGCGCCAGCGCTTACGACGCCCTGGTCGCCACCTTCCCGGCGGGCACGCTGTCGGGGGCGCCGAAGCCACGGGCCATGGCCCTGATCGACGGCTACGAGAACCTGCGACGGGGCCTCTACGGCGGGGTTGTCGGCTATCTCGACTTCGCCGGAGACCTTGATCTGGCCATCGCGATCCGCACGGCCCTGATCATGAACGGACAGGCCCACGTGCAGGCCGGGGCCGGCATCGTCGCCGACTCGGTCGCCCACCTCGAGTTCGAGGAGACGGTCCACAAGGCGGCTGCCGCCTTGCGCGCGGTGGCTGCGGCCGACGGGCTACGGCCGGTGCAGCCGTGAACGCCGACCCGGTCGAGCCGCCCGATCACCACACCGCCGAGCGGCCTGACGAGAAGCCCGCCAGGCGGGCCGGGAGACGCCTCGGCAAGCGGGGCGCCGCCCTCGCCGTGCTGCTCCCGGCCGTGGCGCTGCTCGGGCTCGCCACCCGCCCTTGGGCGACGGGTCGCGCCCGCGACGTGCTCACGGCCGGGGTCACGGAGGTCAGCGGCAGCACCGCCGCCCCGGGCATGGTCGGTGTCACCCTCGTGGCGGTGGTGGCGCTGCTCGGGATGATGACCGGCGGTCGGGTGATCCGGGCCACCTCGGCCGCCGTGCTGGTGGTCGCTGCCGCCGGCGCCCTCGCCTTCACGGTGGCCGTCGTCGTTCGCCCGGTGCAGTCGGTGGGGGAAGCCGTGGCCCGCCAGCTCGCCCGAACCACCGCCCCCGAGACGGTGGCGAGCACGACGTCCTGGGCTTGGGTCGGGCTTCTCGCTGCCGTGCTGCTCTCGGTCGGCGCCGTCACGGCCAGCATCTCGAGCCGGTCGTGGGCGGGCCTCTCGAACCGGTACGAACGCGGATCCAAGGCCGAGAGCGGCCCGCGAGGGCAGGTGCGAACCCCCTGGGACGAGCTGAGCGAGGGTGGCGACCCCACCCTGCGAGACGGGCCCGGCCCGACCTGACACAATGAAGTCTCGGCAGGCCAGCACGCGGCGCCGAGCTGACGATGGAGGACCTCATGGCAGACCACGACGAGAACCACGGGCACAGCACGGCGGCCTGGACCGCTGTCGGCATCATGTTGCTGGGGTCGCTCATCGGATCGGTGGCGACCCTCATCCCGAGCCTGTGGCTCGGGGCAGTGGCCGCCGTCGTGATCATCGCTGGGGCGGTCACGGGCAAGCTGATGTCCATGGCCGGCTACGGCAGCGACGGGCACCACGCCCAGGCCGGTGGCCTGGTCGACGCCCCCGACGAGGTGGGTGCTGAGACCCGCGGCAAGAGCTGAGCGCGATGGCCACGGTTCTCGACGGGATCATCGGCGGCGTTCGCGAGGATCTCGCGGTTCGCCGTGCCGCCATTCCCGCACTCGATCTGGAGTCGCGACTGTCGCAGGCGGCCCCCGCGCTCGACCCGATGCCCGGCATCCGGCACGCCGATGGCGTCGCGGTGATTGCAGAGGTCAAGCGGTCGAGCCCGAGCAAGGGTGCCCTGGCGGCCATCCCCGCACCGGGCGACCTGGCTCGCGCCTACGCCGACGGAGGAGCGGCGGCCATCAGTGTGCTGACCGAGCAGCGCCGGTTCGGCGGCAGCCTTGACGACCTCGACACCGTGCGATCCGCCGTCGCAGTTCCGTTGCTGCGCAAGGACTTCATCGTCGACGGCTACCAGGTGACCGAGGCCCGGGTGCACGGCGCCGATCTGGTGCTGCTCATCGTGGCAGCGCTGGGCGACGCCCAGCTGCGCGACCTGCACGACCAGGCGACCGACCTCGGCATGACGTGCCTCGTGGAGGTGCACGACGCGGCCGAGCTTGACCGCGCGCTTGCTCTGGATCCGGTGCTGGTCGGCGTCAACGCGCGCAACCTCAAGACCCTCGAGGTCGACCCACGCACCGTCACCGATCTGCTTCCGAGGGTGCCCACCGGGGTCGTCGCCGTCGCCGAGTCGGGGGTCACGGTCCCGTCCGACGTCGCGACGTACGTCGAAGCCGGTGCCGGTGCAGTGCTCGTCGGCGAGGCCCTGGTTCGTCACGGCGACCCTGCCGATGCGATCCGATCGTTCATCGCGGCCGCGGCCGCCGTCACCCGCACCACCTCCGGAGCTGCCCGAGCATGACCGCCACACCCCGCCAGACCCCCGTCCCCACGCCGCTGCCGACCACCTCGGCGGCTAGCCCCGACCTGCCGCGCGGGCGGTTCGGCGCCTTCGGCGGACGCTATGTGCCCGAAGCCCTCATCCCCGCTCTCGAACAGCTCGAGGAGGTCTGGCGCAAGGCCTGCGTCGACCCCGAGTTCATCGGCGAGCTCGAACGGCTGCACAAGACCTACACGGGCCGCCCGAGCATCATCACCGAGGTGCCACGCTTCGCTGAGCACTGTGGCGGGGCCCGCATCATCCTCAAGCGCGAAGACCTCAACCACACCGGGTCGCACAAGATCAACAACGTGCTCGGGCAGGCCCTGCTCACCAAGCGCATGGGCAAGACCCGGGTCATCGCCGAGACCGGGGCCGGCCAGCACGGGGTGGCCACGGCCACCGCCGCCGCCCTGCTCGGTCTCGAGTGCGTCGTCTACATGGGCCGCAAGGACACCGAGCGCCAGGCGCTCAACGTGGCCCGGATGCGGTTGCTCGGCGCCGAGGTGGTGCCTGTCGACCACGGCAGCAAGACGCTCAAGGATGCCGTCAACGAGGCCTTCCGCGACTGGGTCGCAAACGTCGCCACCACCCACTACGTGCTGGGCACGGTGACCGGCCCGCACCCCTTCCCCGAGATGGTGCGCGACTTCCACCGCATCATCGGGGTCGAGGCCCGCCAGCAGGTGCTCGACCTCGTCGGGCGCCTCCCCGACGTCGTGTGTGCCTGCGTCGGTGGGGGGTCCAACGCCATGGGCATCTTCCACCGCTTCCTCGACGACACGTCGGTTCGCCTCGTCGGCTTCGAGGCCGGGGGAGCCGGGGTCGACACCGGCGAGCACGCCGCCCGCTTCGCCACCGGCATCCCGGGCGTGCTGCACGGCGCGTTCACCTACGTCATGCAGGACACCGACGGTCAGACCATCGACTCGCACAGTGTCTCCGCCGGGCTCGACTACCCGAGCGTCGGGCCCGAGCACGCTTTCCTGCTCGAGTCGGGCCGGGCCGAGTACCGTCCGATCACCGACGTCGAGGCGATGGAGGCCTTCTCGCTCCTGTCGCGCACCGAGGGCATCCTGCCCGCCATCGAGAGCGCCCACGCGCTCGCGGGGGCCATGAAGCTCGGCCGTGAGCTCGGGCCCGAGGCCGTCATTCTCGTCAACCTCTCAGGTCGAGGTGACAAGGACGTGCACACCGCAGCCGAGTGGTTCGGTCTCATCGATACCGACGACACAGCTGGGCGCGCCGACCCGTCGCTCGACGATCCCGGCGCCAAGGGTGCGGGGGAGCAGCAGTGAGCGTCGCCCCGGTTCTCGAGAAGTGCCGGGAGGCGGGCCGCGCCGCCCTCATCGGCTACCTGCCAGTCGGCTTTCCGAGCGTCGAGGGCTCGATCGCGGCCATGCGGGTGCTCATCGACGCCGGTGTCGACATCATCGAGATCGGCGTCCCGTACAGCGATCCCGTCATGGACGGCCCCGTCATCCAGGATGCCGCTGTGCGGGCGCTCGCAGGTGGTGTTCACCTCTCCGACATCTTCACCGCCGCCGAGGCAGTCTCTGGTGCCGGGGCCGGCGCCCTGGTCATGACCTACTGGAACCCGGTGCTGCGCTACGGCGTCGAGAGGTTCGCCGCCGACCTCGCCGCAGCCGGAGGCGCCGGGTTGATCACGCCCGACCTGATTCCCGACGAGGCCGGTGACTGGATCTCGGCCGCCGACGACCACGATCTCGACAAGGTCTTCCTCGTCGCCCCGAGCTCGACGACCGAACGGCTCGCAGCCGTCACGGCGCAGTGCCGGGGCTTCGTCTACGCCACCGCGGTGATGGGCGTCACCGGCGCCCGTACGAGCGTCGGGGAGGCCGCCGCTGCCCTTGTCTCGCGCACGCGCGAGCACACCGACCTCCCGGTCTGTGTCGGGGTGGGCGTATCGACCGGCGACCAGGCCGCGGAGGTCGGACGCTACGCCGACGGCGTCATCGTCGGGTCGGCGCTGGTGCGCTGCCTCACCGAGGCCCCCACCCCCGACGAGGGGCTCGCGGCCCTGGGAGTACTGGCTCGTGACCTCGCGGCCGGGGTTCGACGGGGCCGGAAATGAGCCTGCTCAGCGGCATCCCGGCGCTGGCGACGCACGTTCCCACCTACATCCCGTCGCCGTCGGTCGGGGTGTGGCACCTCGGACCGCTCCCGATCCGCGGCTACGCGCTGTGCATTCTCGCGGGCATCGTCGTGGCGGTCTGGCTCACCGGGCGCCGGCTCACCCGCCAGGGCTACCGACCCGGCATCGCCATCGACATCTCCGCCTGGGCCGTCCCGTTCGGGATCGTCGGCGGGCGCATCTACCACCTGATCACCACGCCGCAGCCCTACTTCGGTGAGGGTGGCCACCCGTGGCGGGCCTTCGCCATCTACGAGGGCGGACTGGGTATCTGGGGCGCCGTCATGCTCGGAGCCGTCGGAGCGTGGATCGGCTGCCGCAAGAACGACGTGAGCTTTCGCGACTTCGTCGATGCCGCAGCCCCTGGTCTCGCCATCGCCCAAGCGATGGGCCGCTTCGGGAACTGGTTCAACAACGAGATCTACGGAGCGCCGACCGACCTTCCCTGGAAGCTGCGAATCTACGACTGGGACCCCTCCGCCGGGCGCGCCGTGCTCGACAGTGCCGGCAACCCCATCATCAAGGGCTACTTCCACCCCACTTTTGCCTACGAGGCCCTGTGGTGCCTCCTGCTCGCGGCCGTGCTGCTCTGGCTCGGTCGCCGGTTCAGCCTCAAGCCGGGGCAGGTCTTCGCCGGGTACGTCATGGGCTACCCGATCGGGCGCATCGTCATCGAGAACATGCGCAGCGACTCGGCGAACTACATTCTTGGCCAGCGGGTCAACACGTGGGTCTCGATCCTGGTCTTCCTCTTCGGGGTGTGGATGTGGTTCCGCTTCGCCCGGATGGCGCCCTTCTCGGTGCCCGACCCGGCTGCCGGGGGTCAGCCACACCCGGATGCCGCTGACGAAGCGCACGAGCCCGACGCGGATGACGAGGGCGACGACGCTCAGGCCGGCGACCACCCCGCCAACAGCAGCCGTTCCGACCACGCCGAGCCAGGCGGGCCTACCGACGAAACCTCGGGGGGCCCTTCCGCGCGCCCGCAGCGGGCCCCCAGCTCGTAACGCTCGAGCCTTCGCTACGACCGCAGTCTGAGCGTGACGTCTCACATCTCGAAATCCGCCGTATCAACAGGTAGGACGAGGCTGCCCTCGGATAAAATGGTCTCAACGCCTGTGGTCAGTGCTGCCCACACGCCCTTCGTCAGGAGCCGCTACGGCCCCATCAGCAAGGACGGTGAAGATGTCGCCGCACACCCGATTCAGCGCCCATCCGGAGAACTCCGGCCTCTACCGTCGAGAGTTCGAGCACGACGCCTGCGGGGTCGCCCTCATCGCCACGATGCGGGGCACGGCGGGCCACGACATCGTCGACCACGCCCTGACCGCGCTACGCAACCTCGACCACCGAGGCGCCACGGGCGCCGACCCGCATGTGGGTGACGGGGCCGGCATCCTCACCCAGATCCCTGACGAGTTCTTCGCGGCCAACGTGCCCTTCGCCCTGCCGAACAGCGGGGCGTACGCCGCGGGTATCGCCTTCCTGCCGACCGATCCCGACGAGCGGGCCGCCGCCAAGGCCCGCATCGAGGCGATCGCCGTCTCCGAGAACCTCAAGGTGCTCGGCTGGCGCGAGGTGCCCGTCGACGGTGAGCTCGTCGGCGACGCCGCCAGGGCCTGCATGCCCGTGTTCGAGCAGCTCTTCGTCAGAAGCGCCATCGGGCGCCAGGTCGCGCTCGGTCTCGACCGGCTGGCCTTCTGCCTGCGCAAGCGCGCCGAGCGGGAGGCCGAGGTCTACTTCGCCTCGCTCAGCTCGCGCACCATCGTCTACAAGGGGATGCTGACCACGGGTCAGCTCGAGCCCTTCTTCCCCGACCTGTCCGACCCGCTCTACGCCACCGAGCTCGCCCTCGTGCACTCCCGCTTCTCGACGAACACCTTCCCGTCGTGGCCGCTCGCGCACCCGTACCGCCTGATCGCGCACAACGGCGAGATCAACACGGTCAAGGGCAACCGCAACTGGATGAGCGCCCGCGAGAGCCTCATCACCTCCGACATCATCCCTGGCGACCTCGAGCGGCTCTTCCCCATCTGCACGCCCGAAGCAAGCGACTCCGCGAGCTTCGACGAGGTGCTCGAGCTGCTGCACCTCGGCGGTCGCTCGCTGCCCCACGCCGTACTCATGATGATTCCCGAGGCCTGGGAGAACCACGAGACGATGGACCCGGCCCGGCGGGCGTTCTACGAGTTCCACTCCACCTTCATGGAGCCCTGGGACGGCCCGGCGAACGTCGTGTTCACCGACGGCACCCTCGTCGGCGCGGTGCTCGACCGCAACGGCCTGCGCCCCGGCCGGTACTCGGTGACCGACGACGGGCTGGTCGTGCTGGCGTCCGAGTCGGGCGTGCTCGAGCTCGACCCGGCCTCCGTGGTGCAGCGTGGGCGCCTCCAGCCCGGCAAGATGTTCCTGGTCGACACCGAGCACGGACGCATCGTCGGCGACGAGGAGATCAAGACCCAGCTCGCGGCCGCCAAGCCCTACGGCGACTGGCTTCACGCCGGCCTGATCCAGCTCGACAACCTGCCGGAGCGCGAACACATCGTGCACACGGCCTCGTCGGTGGTGCGCCGGCAGCAGACGTTCGGCTACACCACCGAAGACCTGCGCATCCTGTTGACCCCGATGGCCAAGGCCGGGGCCGAGGCGCTCGGCTCGATGGGCACCGACACCCCCATCGCCGTGCTCTCCTCGCGTCCGAGGCTGCTCTTCGACTACTTCACCCAGCTGTTCGCGCAGGTGACCAACCCCCCGCTCGATGCCATCCGCGAAGAGCTGGTCACCTCGCTCGGCACCGTCATGGGCCCGGAGGGCAACGTGCTGTCGGCGTCGCCGGCCCACGCGCGCCAGCTCGTGCTCGACTTCCCGGTGCTCGACAACGACGAGCTGGCCAAGATCGTGCACATCAACGCCGACGGCGACCTGCCCGGCTATGCCACCCACGTTGTGCGGGGCCTCTACGACGTCACCGGCGGCGCGGGGGCCATGCGCACCCGGCTCGACGAGATCTTTGCGGAGGTGAGCCAGGCCATCCGGCGCGGTGCCCGCTTCGTCGTGCTCTCTGACCGCGACTCGGGGCGTGACCTCGCCCCCATCCCGTCGCTGCTGCTCACGGCCGCCGTGCACCACCACCTCATCCGCGAGAAGACCCGCACCCAGGTGGGCCTGCTCGTCGAGGCCGGAGACGTGCGCGAGGTGCACCACGTGGCCCTGCTCATCGGCTTCGGTGCGGCCGCGGTCAACCCCTACCTGGCCATGGAGAGTGTCGAGGACCTCGTGCGGTCGGGGCAGATCGAGGGGGTGCCTCCTGAGAAAGCGGTGGCCAACCTCATCAAGGCCCTCGGCAAGGGGGTGCTGAAGGTCATGTCGAAGATGGGCATCTCCACGGTCGCCTCCTACCGTGGGGCCCAGGTGTTCGAGGCCATCGGGCTCTCCCAGACCCTCGTCGACACCTACTTCACGGGCACCGTCTCGCAGCTCGGGGGAGTCGGCCTCGACGTCATCGCCCGCGAGACGTCCGAACGGCACGCCAGGGCCTACCCGCCCGAGGGCGTGCAGCAGCCGCACCGCGTGCTCGAGGTCGGGGGCGAGTACCAGTGGCGCCGCGAGGGCGAGCCGCACCTGTTCGACCCCGACACGGTCTTCCGTCTGCAGCACTCCACCCGGGCGCGCCGCTACGACGTGTTCAAGCAGTACACCCAGCGCATCGACGACCAGACCTCGCGCCTGATGACGCTGCGGGGGCTGATGGGCTTCAAGGCCACCGGGGTGACCGGTCGACTACCGGTGCCGATCGACGAGGTCGAACCGGTCAGCGAGATCGTCCGGCGCTTCAGCACCGGAGCGATGAGCTACGGCTCGATCTCCCAGGAGGCCCACGAGACGCTTGCGGTCGCCATGAACCACCTGGGCGCGCGCTCGAACACGGGCGAGGGTGGTGAAGACCGAGACCGGTTGCTCGACCCCGAACGGCGTTCTGCCGTCAAGCAGGTCGCGTCGGGCCGCTTCGGGGTGACGAGTCTCTACCTCACGCACTCCGACGACATCCAGATCAAGATGGCGCAGGGGGCCAAGCCCGGCGAGGGCGGCCAGCTGCCCGGTCACAAGGTGTACCCGTGGGTGGCCAAGACCCGTCACTCGACACCGGGGGTCGGGCTCATCTCACCGCCGCCGCACCACGACATCTACTCCATCGAAGACCTCGCCCAGCTGATCCACGACCTCAAGAACGCCAACCCGGCTGCTCGCATCCACGTCAAGCTCGTCTCCGAGGTCGGCGTCGGCACCGTGGCGGCCGGCGTGTCCAAGGCGCACGCCGACGTCGTGCTCATCTCGGGGCACGACGGCGGCACCGGGGCCTCACCGCTGACCTCGCTCAAGCACGCGGGAGCCCCCTGGGAGCTCGGGCTGGCCGAGGCGCAGCAGACCCTCGTGCTCAACGGTCTGCGCGACCGCATCGTGGTGCAGGTCGACGGCCAGCTGAAGACCGGGCGTGACGTCGTCGTGGCCGCCCTGCTCGGCGCCGAGGAGTTCGGCTTCGCCACCGCTCCCCTCGTGGTGTCGGGCTGCATCATGATGCGGGTCTGCCACCTCGACACCTGCCCCGTCGGCATCGCCACCCAGAACCCCGAGCTGCGGGCGCGCTTCTCGGGTCGGCCCGAGTTCGTCGAGACCTTCTTCGAGTACATCGCCGAGGAGGTTCGTGAGCACCTGGCCGCCATGGGCTTCCGTTCCATCCAGGATGCCGTAGGGCAGGTCGACAGCCTCGACCTCGAGAAGGCCATTGCGCACTGGAAGGCATCAGGCCTCGACCTGTCGCCGATCCTCACCGTGGCCGACAACCCGACCGGGGGCACGCTCTACCAGTCGACCGGGCAGGACCACGCGCTCGAGAAGGCTCTCGACAACGAGCTGCTCACCCGTGCGCTGCCGGCCATCGAGAGCGGCGAGCTGGTGCGAACCGAGATCGCGGTGCGCAACGTCAACCGCACCGTCGGCACCATGCTCGGACACCACGTCACCAAGGCCCACCCCGACGGACTGGCCGACAACACCATCGAGGTGTCGATGACGGGCTCCGGTGGTCAGTCGTTCGGCGCCTTCCTGCCCGCCGGTGTCACACTCCGGCTCGAGGGTGACGCCAACGACTACGTCGGCAAGGGCCTGTCCGGCGGGCGCGTGGTCGTCCGTCCTCACCATCTGGCGCGACTCGTCGCCGAGAAGAACGTCATCGCCGGCAACGTCATCGGCTACGGCGCCACGGCGGGCGAGCTGTTTCTACGAGGCCTGGTCGGTGAACGGTTCTGCGTGCGCAACTCCGGAGCCAGCGCCGTCGTCGAAGGGGTCGGCGACCACGGCTGCGAGTACATGACCGGCGGCACAGCCGTCGTGCTCGGCCCCGTCGGCCGCAACTTCGCGGCCGGGATGTCGGGGGGCGTGGCCTACGTGCTCGACCTACGACCTGAGCGGGTCAACACCGAGATGGTCGACCTGTCGAGTTTGCGACCCGACGACGAGACCGCCCTGCGGCGGCTGCTTGAGGCGCACGTCAGGTGGACCGACTCAACGGTGGCCGGCGCCCTGCTGGGTGACTGGGAGTCAGCGCGCGAACGCTTCACGCTCGTGCTGCCTCGCATCTACCAGCGGGTGCTCGACGTGCGTGCCCAGGCAGAGCAGGAGGGGCTAGACCCCGACGGCACCGTGGTGTGGAACCGGATCATGGAGGCTTCCCGTGGCTGATCCCCAAGGCTTTCTCAACACCCGCGAGCGGGAGCTCCCTGCCCGTAGGCCGGTACCCGTGCGCATCAGGGACTGGAAAGAGGTCTACGAGGAGCAGCAGGTCACCGAGCTGCAGCGTCAGGCGGGTCGCTGCATGGACTGCGGCATCCCGTTCTGCCACGCCGGCTGCCCCCTCGGCAACCTCATCCCCGAATGGAACACCCACGCCTGGAAAGGCGACTGGGAGGACGCCATTGAGCGGCTGCACGCCACGAACAACTTTCCGGAGTTCACCGGCCGGCTGTGCCCGGCCCCGTGTGAGACCGCGTGCGTGCTCGGCATCAACCAGCCGGCCGTCACGATCAAGCAGATCGAGGTCACGACCATCGACCGGGCGTTCGCGAACGGCCTCGTCAAACCCCTGCCACCCGAACGGCTCTCGGGCAAGACGGTGGCCGTGGTCGGGTCGGGTCCGGCCGGTCTGGCCGCGGCTCAGCAGCTGACCCGCGCCGGGCACACCGTCGCCGTCTTCGAGCGGGCCGACCGCCCCGGCGGCCTGCTGCGGTACGGCATCCCCGAGTTCAAGATGGAAAAGGCCGTGCTCGACCGCCGGCTCGACCAGATGAAGGCGGAGGGCACCCGCTTCCGCACCGGTGTCAACGTCGGCGCCGACATCACCGGGCGTGCGCTGCGCGACCGCTACGACGCGGTGGTGCTGGCGCTCGGCTCCACCGTGCCGCGCGACCTCGCTGCCCCCGGTCGTGAGCTGGGCGGCATCCACCAGGCGATGGAGTTTCTGCCGCAGGGCAACCGGGCCGCGCTCGGGCAGCAGGTCGAGAACCAGATTCTCGCCACCGGCAAGGACGTCGTCATCATCGGTGGCGGCGACACCGGGGCCGACTGCCTCGGCACCTCACACCGCCAGGGCGCCCGCTCGGTGACCAGCCTCGAGATCATGCCGCAGCCGGGGGAGGACCGGCCGGGGAGCCAGCCGTGGCCGACCTACCCCATGCTCTACCGCGTCGCGAGCGCCCACGAGGAGGGCGGCGAGCGGCTGTACGCCGTCAGCACGACCGAGTTCGTCAGTGACGACGACGGCCACGTCGCCGGGCTGCGCCTCACGGAGATCGAGATGGTCGACGGTCGCCCGCGCGGCAAGGAAGGCACCGAACGGGTCATCCCGGCCCAGCTCGTACTCTTCGCGATGGGGTTCCTCGGCCCGGAGGGCCCCGGCGTCGTTGAGCAGCTGGGGGTCGAGCTCGACGAGCGCAGCAACGTGCGGCGCGACCAGAGCTTCATGTCGAGCGTGCCCGGGGTGTTCGTCGCGGGCGACGTCGGCCGCGGGCAGTCGCTGATCGTGTGGGCCATCGCCGAGGGCCGGGCTGCTGCTGCCGGGGTTGACGCGTGGCTCACCGGGTCGAGCTCGCTGCCACGGCCGATCGGCCCCACTGACCGCCCTCTCACGGCCTGAACCACCCCCGCCCGACGCCCCTCGCGGCGCCGGGGCCGGTGGGTGACCGCCATCACACGAGCCCTAAGGTTGAACCATGCGTCGAGCCAAGATCGTCTGCACGATCGGACCCCAGACCTCCTCCTACGAACAGCTGAAGGGGTTGGTCGATGCGGGTATGGACGTCGCCCGTCTCAACCTCTCGCACGGCGAGCACGCCGTTCACGAGCAGGTCTACAACGACGTGCGGCGCGCGAGTGACGAGTCGGGTCGAGCGGTCGGCATCCTCGTCGACCTGCAGGGGCCGAAGATCCGCACCGCGCGGTTTCGAAACGGCCCGATCACGCTCGCCGCCGGTCAGCGCTTCATCATCACGACCCGCGAGGTCGACGGAGACGAGACGGAGGTCGGCACCACCTACGCCGGTCTCCCCGGTGACGTGCGCCCCGGTGACGTGTTGCTCATCGACGACGGCAAGGTGATGCTGCGTGCTGTCGACGTCACCGAGACCGACGTCGTCACCGAGACCGTCATCGGCGGCGTGGTGTCGAACAACAAGGGCATCAACCTTCCGGGCGTCGCGGTGAGCGTGCCCGCCATGTCCGAGAAGGACATCGACGACCTGCGTTTCGCCATGAAGCTGGGCGCCGACATGATCGCGCTGTCGTTCGTGCGCAACGCGGCCGACATCGACGACGTGCACGCGATCATGGACGAGTTCGGCACCCGGGTACCGGTCATCGCCAAGATCGAGAAGCCGCAGGCCGTCGCCAACCTCCTCGAGATCGTGCTGGCCTTCGACGGCATCATGGTGGCTCGCGGCGACCTGGGGGTCGAGATGCCGCTCGAGGAGGTGCCGCTCGTGCAGAAGCGGGCGATCGAGATGGCCCGCCGCAACGCCAAGCCGGTCATCGTGGCCACCCAGGTGCTCGAGTCGATGATCGAGAACGCGCGGCCCACCCGCGCCGAGGCCTCGGATGCCGCCAACGCCGTTCTCGACGGCGCCGACGCGCTGATGCTCTCAGGAGAGACATCCGTGGGGGCCTGGCCGATCCAGACGGTGCAGACCATGGCTCGCATCATCGAGAGCACCGAGGAGCACGGCTACGACCTGATTGCCCGCCTCACCGCCAAGCCCTCCACGGTCGGCGGCGCGGTCACCAAGGCCGCGGTCGAGGTCGGCGAGACCATCGGGGCCAAGTTCCTCATCGTCTTCAGCGAGACCGGCGACTCGGCGCAGCGGATGGCGCGCGTGCGGCCGCGGCTGCCTATGCTCGTCTTCACCTCCGACCCGCGCACCCGGTCACGTCTTGCCCTCGTCTGGGGCCTTGAGACCTTCCTCGTGCCGCGCATGCACCACACCGACCAGTTCGCCATTCAGGTCGACGTGAAGCTGCTGCCCGAGGGCCGCGTCGTGGAAGGCGACCTCGTCATGATCGTCGCGGGTTCGCCCCCTGGGCTGCCCGGTTCGACGAACGCTTTGCGCGTGCACCGCATGGGCGATGCCGTGAACCGGGCGGCGCCGGCCTACCGTCCCGAAGAGGTCACCGGCTGAGCCGTTGACAGGGCTGCGTCAGGAGCGGCCGAACGTCGTTACCGTCGACGAGTGGTGAGGCGCGTTCTGAGCTGTCGGGCTCGGGTGGGTATGCTGGCGCGGCACTCCTGCCGGGGTGGTGGAATGGCAGACACGGAGCACTCAAAATGCTCTGGCCGCAAGGCCGTGCGGGTTCGAGTCCCGCCCTCGGCACCGATCGTCCGCCCGGTGACGAGCCCGAAAGGTGCCGGAAACGGCGACCCCTATAGTCTTGCTCCGTGAGCACCGACGAGACGACAACGGCATCGACGCCTCCCGCCGACACCACTGACAGCACGCGCGCCGCTGCCGAGGTCGAAGCACCCGCGCCGGGGGCAACGCGCATCCTCGTCGCTGAGGACGAGACGTTGATCCGTCTCGACCTGGTCGAGATGCTCGGCGAGCTCGGCTACGACGTCGTCGGGCAGGCGAGCAACGGTGAGCAGGCGGTGGCTCTGGCCAAGCAGCTGAAGCCCGACCTCGTCATCATGGACGTCAAGATGCCCATTCTCGACGGGATCTCGGCTGCAGAGCAGCTGCACGAGACCAAGCAGTGCCCCGTCATCATGCTGACCGCCTTCTCACAGACCGAGCTCGTCGAGCGCGCCCGTGACGCCGGCGTCATGGCCTACGTCGTCAAACCCTTCACCGCCGACGACCTGCGACCGGCCATCGACATCGCCCACTCGCGCTGGCAGGAGCTCAAGGCCCTCGAGTCTGAGATCGCCGACCTGGGCGAACGACTCGAGACGCGCAAGCTCGTCGACCGCGCCAAGGGCGTGCTGATGAGCCAGCTGAAGCTCAACGAGGCTGACGCGTTCCGCTGGATCCAGAAGACCGCGATGGATCGCCGCCTCGGCATGAAAGAGGTGGCCGAGGCCGTCATCAACGGTCTGCCCGCCCGCTGAGGGCGCAACCGGTCCTCGCTGAACCTCTGCTTGGTGTCGCGTATGCGGCCCTTGATACGTCGTTCTGGTAAGAACTAGGTCACGACACGGTCACCGACGCAGTTTTTGCTGTTGTGCGGGCCTCCCGTGGCCTAGTCTCCGACTCAGCCCTCGACCGAGGGATGTGTGACATCAGGAGGACACCCGTGCGTTCCACCCTCAAGCTTGCTGTGCCGTTCGCGGTCGCAGCCCTCGCCCTGGGTGCCTGCGGCACCAAGGGCGGCGACACGACGCCGGCCGCCGGAGCCAGCGGTGGTGCCGCCAAGGTCTGTGACCAGAAGATCGGCATGTTCGGCGCCCTCACCGGCCCGAACGCCAACCTGGGCATCTATATCCAGAACGGCGTCAACCTGGCGCTCGACGACTACAACGCCAAGCACGCCGACTGCAAGGTGACCCTCGAGAACTACGACTCGCAGGGCGACCCCACGCAGGCTCCCGCCCTGGCCAAGAAGGCCATCGACGACAAGAAGATCATCGGCATCGTCGGGCCGGCCTTCTCGGGCGAGTCCAAGGCCGCCGACCCGCTGTTCAACGAGGCAGGCCTCGTGGCCATCACGCCCTCGGCCACGAACCCGGCGCTGGCCGACAACGGCTGGAAGACCTTCTTCCGCGCGCTCGGAAACGACGCGACCCAGGGCCCGGCCGCCGCCAAGTACATCAAGGACACCATCAAGGCGACGAAGCCGTTCGTCATCGACGACGCGTCCGAGTACGGCAAGGGCCTGGCCGACATCGTGCGCAAGGACCTCGGCGCCAGCGTGGTCGGCAACGACACGGTGCAGGTCAAGCAGACCGACTTCTCGGCCACCGTCACGAAGGTGACTGCCTCGGGCGCCGACGCGGTGTTCTACGGCGGTTACTCACCCGAGGCCGCGCCGCTGATCAAGCAGCTGCGAGACGCCGGCTTCAAGGGCACCTTCGTGGTGGCCGACGGCGTCAAGGACCAGTCCTACATCGACAACGCCAAGGCTGCAGCCGAGGGCACCGTCATCACCTGCCCGTGCGTGCCGCCGGACGTGGCCCCCGAGTTCCAGGCGGCCTACAAGGCCAAGTTCAAGGAAGACCCGAACACCTACTCCGGTGAGGGCTACGACTCGGCGACGATCCTGCTCGATGGCATCGGCGAGGGCAAAGACCGCAAGTCGATGCTCGACTACGTCAAGAGCTTCGACAAGAAGGGCGTGACGAAGCAGCTGAAGTTCGATGACAAGGGCGAGTCCGCCGACGTCAAGGTCTTCGCCTACAAGGTCGAGAACGGCAAGATCGTCTCCGTGGGAGAGATCAAGTAAGACGAACCATCAGCGACAGGGGTGGTCGGAGCCGTGGTGCTCCGACCACCCCGGGCGGGGGCTGCAGCATCGCCTGACCCCCCGTCGCCCGGCCCAGGAGGCCTTGGATGCAGTTTCTGATCGACAACTTCGCGCAACTGACGATCACCGGTCTCACGATCGGAGCCGTCTACGCGCTGGTCGCCCTCGGCTACACCTTCGTGTACGGCGTGTTGCGCCTGATCAACTTCGCGCACTCCGAGGTGTTCATGTTCGGCTCCTTCGCCGCCGTCTGGGTGGTGATGGCGGTCGGTGGCCAGCCGGGTGGCTCGACCGGCCAGGTGATCTTCTGGATCGCCCTGATGTTCCTCGCCGCGATGCTGATGTCCGGCCTGGTCGCAGTGTTCATCGAGCGAGTGGCCTACCGGCCGCTCCGCAAGCGCAACGCACCGCCCCTCATCGCGCTGATCTCGGCCATCGGAGCCTCGTTCGTGCTGTCGGAGACGATGGGCCTGCGCGAGAAGATCGCCGGCTGGTTCGGGCTCGACGACACGCTTCGTGACTACGTCAACAACTCGCGCAACAACGTACCGCTGCCCACGATCGTGGCGAAGGAGCCGATCTTCAACCTGTTCGGCTACAACGTCACTAACGTCGACATCTTCGTCATCGTCGGCGCCATCGCCATGATGATCGCGCTCGACCAGTTCGTCAGCCGATCGCGACTCGGGCGCGGCATCCGGGCGGTCGCGATGGACCCTGAGGCGGCAGCGCTCATGGGCGTCAACCGCGACCGGGTCATCCGTGTCACCTTCCTCGTCGGTGGGGTGATGGCGGGTGCGGCGGCGGTGTTCTACCTGCTCAAGATCGGGATCACCCGCTACGACGTCGGTTTCATCCTCGGTGTCAAGGCCTTCACGGCCGCGGTGCTGGGCGGTATCGGCAACCTGCGGGGGGCCCTGCTCGGCGGGTTCGTTCTCGGGCTCGCCGAGAACTACGGCTCGGCCGTCGTGGGAACGCAGTGGAAGGACGTCGTGGCGTTCGTGCTGCTCGTGGTCATCCTGCTGTTCCGGCCGACCGGCCTGCTCGGTGAGTCTCTCGGAAAGGCCCGCGCATGAGC
This sequence comes from Actinomycetales bacterium, assembly GCA_038235595.1. Lineage (GTDB taxonomy): Bacteria > Actinomycetota > Actinomycetes > Actinomycetales > Dermatophilaceae > DSM-29435. Next base: position 69,254 of record JBBSTU010000001.1, read on the forward strand.
TCCTCCTCCACCAAGATCCGCTCGTCGCGCGATGACTTCATGGATCGGGTGTCCGGTCTTCCCAAGCCCGTGAAGATCGGGCTCTGGGCGCTGTTCGCGGTCTTCCTGTTCGCCTTGCCGTTGCTCAACCTCCCGTTCATCACCACGGCCGACTCCGACTTCGGCGGAGTGCTCTTCACCGTGGCGACCTACGTGCTCGTCGCGCTGGGCCTCAACATCGTGGTCGGCTACGCCGGCCTGCTCGACCTCGGCTACGTCGGCTTCTACGCCATCGGGGCCTACGTCGTCGGGGTGCTCAGCTCACAGCACGCCTCGCTTCCCTGGCTGGTGGCCGTGCCCATCGCCATCGTCGTGGCCATGATCTCGGGGGTCATCCTCGGCGCTCCGACCCTGCGGGTACGCGGCGACTACCTGGCCATCGTCACGCTCGGCTTCGGCGAGATCGTCCGGCTCTCGCTGATCAACAGTGACTGGTTGGGCGGCGCGCAGGGTATCTCCAACATCCCCCGCCCACCGGGCGTCGAGCTGTTCGACGTGCCGAGTCTCGACTGGAGCAGCGGCACGCCCGTCGTCGACCTCGACAACACGACGAGTTTCATCAAGTTCGGCATCGGCGACTTCATTCCCTACTACTGGCTCGCCCTGGTCATCATCGGGCTGGTGATCCTCTTCGACATCCTCGTCAAGAGCAGCCGCGTCGGCCGAGCGTGGGAGGCCACTCGGGAAGACGAGGATGCCGCCGAGCTGATGGGGGTGCCCACCTTCCGGTTCAAGCTGCTGGCCTTCTCTCTCGGGGCTGCCATCGGAGGGTTGTCGGGGGCACTGTTCGCCGGCAAGGCGGGCTTCATCTCGCCTGACAGCTTCCAGCTCCTCCTGTCTATTTTGTTCATCGCTGCGGTGGTGGTCGGTGGCGCCGGCAACCGGTGGGGCGTGATCGTGGGCGCCATCGTCGTCGGCTACTTCCCCGAGCGCTTCCGCGAGTTCGCTGACTTCCGGGTGCTGGTGTTCGGGCTGGCCTTGATGCTGTTGGCGATCTTCCGGCCCCAAGGCATCCTGCCCCCGGGTCGTACGCGCCGAGTCAAACGAGCCGACGAGCGAGAGCAAGTGCTCGAGGAAGGGTTGCCCGATGCCTGAGCCGACGATGAAAGTGCCGGAGGCCGAGGCCGAGAGCGTCATCCACACCGAGGTCGACATCACCCCGCTCGACCTCGGCGGCCCCACCATCGCCGACGGCGAGAAGCTGCTCGAGGTCGACGACGTCACCTTGCGTTTCGGGGGCGTGGTCGCCCTCGACGGGGTCAGCTTCGACATCCGCAAGGGCGAGATCCTGGGGCTCATCGGCCCGAACGGCGCGGGTAAGACCACCTGCTTCAACGTCATGACGGGGGTCTACCAGCCGACGTCAGGCGGGGTTCGCTTCCTCGGCACCGCGTTGGGTCGGCGCAAGAAGTTCGCGATCACCAAGCTCGGTATCGCCCGCACCTTCCAGAACATCCGGCTCTTCGCCAACATGACCGCCCTCGAGAACGTCATGGTGGGGGTCGACGCCCATCACACCACCGGGGTCATCTCGGCCATGTTCCGGCTGCCGAAGCACCGCTCGGAAGAGGACACCGGCTACCGGCGGGCCCACGAGCTGCTCCGGTTCATGGGTCTCGACCGCAAGGCCGACGAGCTGGCCCGCAACCTGCCCTACGGCGACCAACGACGCCTCGAGATCGCCCGGGCCCTGGCCACCAACCCGTCGCTGCTCTGCCTCGACGAGCCGGCGGCCGGCTTCAACCCGGCCGAGAAGATCCGGCTGATGCAGCTGATCCGCAGCATTCGTGACCAGGGTTACACCGTGCTGCTCATCGAGCACGACATGAAGCTGGTCATGGGGGTGACCGACCGCATCGTCGTGCTGGAGTTCGGTCGCAAGATCGCCGAGGGTGCTCCCGCGGAGATTCGTGACAACCCGGCGGTCATCGCCGCCTACCTGGGAGTGGACGAAGAAGATGCTTCTTGAGGTCAAGGGCCTGTGCGTCAACTACGGACGCATCGAGGCGATCCGCGACATCAGCTTCACCGTCGAGGAAGGCGAGATCGTCACCCTGATCGGGGCGAACGGCGCCGGTAAGACGACGACCATGAAGACCATCTCGGGGCTGCGGCCGGTGCGGGCCGGCACGGTGACCTTCGACGGGCAGGACATCACCGACATGCCTTCGCACGAACGGCCCGTGCTGGGCATCTCGCAGTCGCCCGAGGGCCGCGGCTGCTTCGTCGGGATGTCGGTGATGGAGAACCTCGAGATGGGCACCTACGCCCGCCCCGACCGCAAGAGCAAGGCCACGATCAAGGACGACCTCGACCGGGTCTTCGAGCTGTTCCCACGGCTGAAGGAGCGCACCAACCAGGCGGCGGGCTCGATGTCCGGTGGCGAGCAGCAGATGCTCGCCATGGGCCGCGCCCTCATGGCGAAGCCGAAGCTGCTGCTGCTCGACGAGCCGTCGATGGGGTTGGCGCCCAAGCTCATCCAGCAGATCTTCGACATCGTCACCGAGATCAACAGCCAGGGCACCACGGTGCTGCTCGTCGAGCAGAACGCCGCCCAGGCCCTCAAGCGCAGCCATCGCGCCTACATCCTCGAGACCGGCGAGATCGTGCGCGAGGGCACTGGCAAGGCGCTCGCGGCCGATCCCGCCGTCAAGGCTGCCTACCTCGGCGGCGACGTCTGACCTCCTGTCGCGACATTGCCGACAAAGCTCGGTGAGTCGTGTCACGGGCGAACAGCCTACGATCGACGCGTCAACCGGGCCCGCGGTGAAACAGTGGTGTTCGCCCGTCCACACGAACGCCCGAACGGGTTCCACTACCCCTCAGTTACCCGTAGTGTCGGTCGGGTGACCTCGGGGCCATACATGTTGGAGGAACGATGGGTCGAACAGTGATCTCGGTGCGGCAGGTCGACGTCGACCTCCATTCGCAGTTCATCGAGCTGTGGATCACCCACCGGATCGAGGCGGGGACCACCCCGGAGGCGGCCCAGCGTCTTGCCCTCGACGGCACCCTGCGCACCGCCTTGCAGCGAAACGACATCTACGCCTTCATCGCGTTCGTCGATGACCGTGCCGCTGGGTACGTCGTGCTGGCCGACTCCACCCGCAGCCTGCTCGTCAACTCCCCGTGTGTGTCGATCGACATGCTCTTCGTCCACCCCGAGCTGCGCCGCACCGGGGTCGGCAAGGCCCTGCTGGGCGCTGCGGGCCGCCACGCCGACCGGCAGGGCGCCGAACACCTCGCGAGCGCCGTGCCGGCTCAGAACCGTGAGGCCAACCGGTTCTTTGCGCGGCTGGGCTTCGCGCCCGAGACGGTTCGGCGCGTCACGTCGACAGCCACCTTGCAACGCAAGCTGTCGGGGGAGCCTCGCGGTCAGCGGTACTCCCTCGACCAGGTGTTGCAGCGGCGACGTGACATGCGCACCAAGGCGGCCCGCACGGCCAGCCGGGCGGGTTCGCGACAGCTGCCCACCCAGCCCCCACAGATCGCCGGCTGAGCCGCCTCGGATAGCGCCGCGTCACGCTCCCGGGGGAGCGTCGCGCAACAGGCAGGTGATCCGCGACGTGCAGACTCTCTTGCCGGCCTCGTCGGTCACCACGACGTCGTAGCTGACGAGGGTGCGGCCGGCGCTCAAGACCGTGGCGGTGCCGGTGACGGTGCCCGATCGCGCGGCCCGATGGTGGGTCGCATTGATGTCGAGACCGACGGCGATGCGGTCGGGGCCCGCGTGCAGCTGGGCGCCGATCGAGCCGAGCGTCTCCGCGAGCACCACGCTGGCCCCGCCGTGGAGCAGCCCGTACGGCTGGGTGTTGCCCTCCACCGGCATCGTGGCCACGAGCCGTTCGGGGGTGGCCTCGGTGACCTTGATCCCCATGCGCCCGAGCAACGTGTGGCTCATCTCGGCGTTCATGGTGTCGGGGTCGGTGCTCATCTGCGTCATGGCCTGATCGTAGGCCGAAGGGTTCGAGAGGGCGGTTCGTGGCGTCGGCGGCGGACACTAGGCTGCCGGTTGTGAGCCGACTACTGCTACTCGACGGACACTCGCTGGCCTACCGCGCCTTCTTCGCGCTGCCCGTCGAGAACTTCTCGACCACGACCGGCCAGCACACGAACGCCGTCTATGGCTTCACCTCGATGCTGATCAACATGCTGCGCGACGAAGAGCCGTCGCACGTCGTCGTGGCCTTCGACCTCTCGCGCCAGACCTTTCGAACCGAGGTCTACGCCGAGTACAAGGCCGGCCGGGCCAAGTCGCCCGACGAGTTCCAGGGCCAGGTCTCGCTCATGCACGAGGTGCTCGACGCGCTTCGCATCAAGTACGTCGAGCTGCCCGGCTACGAGGCCGACGACATCATCGCCACCTTCGCCACCCAGGCCGAGGAGCAGGGCCTCGACGTGCTGATCTGCTCGGGCGACCGCGACACCTTCCAGCTGGTCTCCGACAAGGTCACGGTGCTGTATCCGGTGCGCGGGGTGTCGGAGGTGTGGCGCATGACCCCGGCCGCCATCGAGGAGAAGTACGGCGTGCCGCCGACGCGCTACAGCGACCTCGCTGCGATGGTCGGCGAGACCTCCGACAACCTGCCGGGCGTTCCCGGTGTCGGGCCGAAGACAGCCGCGAAGTGGATCAACCAGTTCGGCGACCTCGACGGCATCGTCGCCGGTATCGACCAGATCAAGGGCAAGGCCGGCGAGTCGCTGCGCGAGCACCTCGACAACGTGCTGCGCAACCGCCGCCTCAACCAGCTGGTCAAGGACACTCCGGTCGGCTTCACCGTGGCCGAGCTCGAACGTTCCCAGTGGAGCCGCGACGACGTGCACACCGTCTTCGACGGTCTCGAGTTTCGGGTGCTGCGTGACCGCTTGTTCGAGTCGGTGGAGGCCGCCGCACCCGAGGCCGAGCAGGGGTTCGACCTCGATGGCGAGGTCGTGAGCCCGGATGCCGTTCCCGCCTGGGTCGACGCGCACCTCGTGCCCGGCCAACGTTCCGGCGTGTCGGTGATCGGCACCTGGGCGCAGGGGACCGGCGATGTCACGGGCCTCGCGGTCGCCGCCGCCGACGAGTCCGCAGCATGGGTCGACCTGACCACCCTGACACCCGAGGGGGAGGCCTCGATCGGGGAGTGGCTCGCCGACCCCGACCGACCGAAGGCGATGCACGACGCGAAAGGGCCGATGCAGGCTCTCGCCGCGAGAGGCTGGACGCTGCGGGGACTGACGAGTGACACCCAGCTGGCGGCCTACCTCGTCAAGCCCGACAACCGCACCTACCACCTCGACGACCTCGTGCTGCGCAACCTCCAGCGCGAGCTGGTCGCCACCGACGACTCCGGCCAGGGCATGCTCGACCTCGATGGCGACGCCGACGAGAAGGCGGCCGAGTACGAGATGGTGCGGGCCACCGCGGTGCGTGACCTCGCCGTGGCGCTTGACGAGCAGGTGGCCGCCACCGGGGGCGCCGAGCTGCTCGCTGACGTCGAGCTGCCCCTCATCGACGTGCTCGCCCGCATGGAGCGCACCGGCATCGCGGTCGACGACAGCGGTCTGGCCGAGCTCGAGAAGGAGTTCGCGGTCAAGGTGGCCCGGGCCCAGGCTGACGCCTGGGACGCCATCGGTGGCGAGCAGATCAACCTCGGTTCGCCCAAGCAGCTTCAGGTCGTGCTCTTCGAGACCCTCGGCATGCCGAAGACCAAGAAGACCAAGACCGGCTGGACCACCGACGCCGATGCGTTGGCCGATCTCTACACCAAGACCGAGCACCCTTTCCTGGAGGCGCTGCTGCGCCACCGCGACGCAGCCCGGCTGCGCGTGACGGTCGAGGGGTTGCAGAAGTCGGTCGCCGACGACGGCCGCATCCACACCACCTACCTGCAGACGATCGCCGCGACGGGCCGGCTCAGCTCGACCGACCCCAACCTGCAGAACGTGCCGATCCGCACCGAGGAAGGGCGCCGCATCCGCGAGCTGTTCGTCGTCGGTGACGGGTTCGAGTCGCTGATGTCGGCCGACTACTCGCAGATCGAGATGCGCGTCATGGCCCACCTGTCTGGGGACGAGGGCCTCATCACGGCGTTCCGCACCGGCGAGGACCTCCACAAGTTCGTGGGTTCGCAGGTCTTCGGGGTCGAGCCCGATGGGGTCACGGCGCAGATGCGTTCGAAGGTGAAGGCGATGTCGTACGGCCTGGCCTACGGGCTGTCGGCGTTCGGCCTCTCCAAGCAGCTGACGATCACGACCGAAGAGGCCCGGGCGCTGATGGACGGCTACTTCGAGCGGTTCGGCGGGGTGAGCGAGTACCTGCACGACGTCGTCGCCGAGGCGCGCGGCACCGGGTACACCGCCACCATGTTCGGTCGTCGTCGCTACCTGCCCGACCTCACCTCCGACAACCGACAGCGTCGCGACATGGCCGAGCGGATGGCGCTCAACGCGCCCATCCAGGGCTCGGCCGCCGACATCATGAAGGTCGCCATGATCGGGGTAGACCGGGCGCTCCTGGCGGCGCAGGCGCGCTCGCGAGTTCTCCTTCAGGTGCACGACGAGCTCGTGCTCGAGATCGCCGCGGGGGAGCGCGAGCAGGTCGAGGCGATCGTGCGCGAGCAGATGGGCTCGGCGGCGCCGATGGACGTTCCCCTCGATGTCAGCGTCGGGGTCGGACACTCCTGGCACGACGCCGCCCACTGACGGAACAGCGCCGGGCGGCTCGGTGGTTCGAGTTGGTGTACTGAGTCGGGGCACCTACCATCGATACATGACGATGCCACAGACGGTCAGCGATGAGTTGCCGGACACCGAGGCGGCTGCCTTGACGGTGGCGGCGTGTCTCTTCCACGGGTTCAGTGACCGGTCGAGGCTCACCATCGTGCAGCACCTGGCCCTGGGCGAGCACCGCGTGGTCGAGCTGACCCGGCACCTGGGGCTGGCCCAGTCGACCGTCAGCAAGCACCTGTCGTGCCTGCTGGACTGCGGCATCGTCACCGTTCGCGCCGAGGGGCGCGCCTCGGTCTATGCCATCGCCCATCCGGAGGCGACGCTCGACCTCCTCGGGGCGGCGGAGCGGCTGCTCGCCCTGACCGGTGATGCGGTGGCCCTGTGCCCCCGCTACGGAGCGGACGTGACCTCGTGAGCAGTGCTGCCGTCTCCGACCCCGAGAACGCTGCCCCTCTGACCCCCGAGCGGCGAAGTCAGCTTGGGCGCCGTGCCCAGCAGCTGGCCGGTGCCTCGGTCGCCTACAACGTCGTCGAGGCGGTCGTCGCTATCACGGCCGGCGCGGCGGCATCATCGATCGCCCTGGTCGGCTTCGGGCTCGACTCCCTCGTCGAGGTGGGCAGTGGCCTGGTGATCCTGTGGCAGTTCCGTCACGCGCTGCCCGAGACGCGCGAGAAGCAGGCGCTGCGCTACATCGCCATCTCGTTCTTCGCCTTGGCCGGCTACGTGACGTTCGAGTCAGCACGATCGCTGCTCGGCAGCGACGACCCGACCCCCTCCGGTCTCGGCGTCGCGATCGCGGTTGCATCGCTGGTGATCATGCCCGCGCTGTCGTGGGCCCAGAGGCGCACCGGCCGCGAGCTGGGTTCGGGCAGCGTCGTGGCCGACTCGAAGCAGACCCTGCTCTGCACCTACCTCTCGGCCGTGCTCCTTCTCGGGCTGCTGCTCAACGAGTTCTTCGGTTGGTCGTGGGCCGACCCCCTCGCCGGCCTGGTCATCGCCGCCGTGGCCGTTCGCGAGGGGATCGCAGCCTGGCGCGGCGAAGGCTGCGGCTGCGCACCAGCCGTGCGCACCGGCGACGGATGCGCTGACGATGTCCAGCCGCCGAGCCCTGACGCCGAACGCTGCGACGCCGGATGCTGCGATGCGACGGCATCCGCCCGTCGCGAAGACGAGAGGCAAAGTCGCGGATGAGCGCCGCGCACGCTCACTCCCACGGCGGCAGCGAGCTGGCCGACCACCGAGGACGCCTCGCGACCGTGCTCGGTATCACTGTCGTCGTGCTCATCGTCGAGGTCGTCGGGGCGGTCGTCTCGGGCAGCCTCGCCCTGCTCGCGGACGCCGGCCACATGCTCACCGACGTCGCCGGGCTCACGCTGGGGTTGGTCGCGGCCGTGCTGTCGCGCCGACCGGCGACAGAGCAGAGAACCTGGGGCTACCGCCGTGCGGAGGTGCTCGGGGCAGCCGCTCAGGCCGCTGTGCTTCTGGCGGTCGGCATCTTCATCCTCATCGAGGGCGTACGTCGTCTCTTCGACCCGCCCGAGGTGGTGCCCGGAGTCATGGTCGTCTTCGGGGTGGTCGGGCTTCTCGGCAACATCGTCGGACTGCTCGTGCTCGCCGGCGGCCGCGGTGACAACCTCAACATGCGCGCGGCCTTTCTCGAGGTCGTCAACGACGCGCTGGGCTCGGTGGCGGTGCTCGTGTCGGCGGGCGTCATCGCCCTGACCGGGTGGCTGCGCGCCGACGCTCTGGCGTCGTTGGTGATCGGCATCCTCATCGTTCCTCGCACCATCCGGCTCCTGCGCGAGTCGATCGACGTGCTGATGGAGTCGACTCCGGAGGGTCTCGACATCGGTCTGGTGAGAGACCACATGATGGCGCTGCCCCATGTGCACGACGTCCACGACCTGCACGCCAGCCAGGTGGCCACCGGCTTGCCGGTGCTCACGGCTCATGTCGTCGTCGACGACAGCTGCTTCCACGACGGGCACCTCGGAGAGATGCTCGACCAGCTGCAGCGGTGCATCTCCGCCGACTTCAACGTCGAGCACTCGACCATCCAGTTCGAGTCGAGCGGGCACGCCGACCACGAGCACGCCGGCCACGCCTGACGGTCCAGGTGCGGGCGGGGTGGATCACCGGGGTTTGCGGCAGACGAAGATCGCCGTGCCGGGAAAGAGCCGGCCCCGCAGCGGCGACCAGGCGCCCCACGGCTCGTCGTGGCCCTCGGGCCACTCCGGCTCGACCAAGTCGTCGAGCACCAGGCCGGCGGCCGTGATCTCGCGGACCCGGTCACCCAGGGTGCGGTGGTGCTCGACGTAGGTGACACGGCCGTGCTCGTTCTGCTCGACGTAGGGGGTGCGGTCGAAGTACGACTGGTACACGGTGAGCCCGTTCGGCCCCGGGTCGTCGGGAAAGGCCCAGCGCATCGGGTGCGTCGTGGCGAACACGAACCGACCACCCGCACGAAGCACCCGGGCCGCCTCCCGCAGCACGACGTCGGAGTCGGCGACGAACGGCAGCACTCCATAGGCGGTGAACACGGTGTCGAAGCAGGAGTCGGCGAACGGCAGCAACCGGCCGTCGCACTGCACGAACGGCACCCGCATCGACTCGGGTACATGGTCGTTGACCTCCACGCCGGTCGCCACCATGCCCTTCGAGAGGTCGGTCGCCACCACCGTCGCTCCTCGGGCGCAGAGCCACCGGGAGCACTGCCCAGACCCGGCACCGATCTCGAGCACCCGGCGACCGTGCGGGTCGCCGAGCAGGCCGGCATCCGCCTCGCGCAGCCGCTCCGGGCCCCACACGAAGTCGGTGTCACCGAGGAACGCGCCGTGCTCGAGGTAGTAGTCGTCGGCCTCGGCGTCCCACCAGGCGCGGTTGGCGCCGGCCGTCTCGTGCGCCGAGACGGTCCGTCGGGCGACGTGCGAGTCCTCAGGTGGCGGGCTCACGGCATCCCACCCCCTCTTTGACCCGGTGCTGACCGCGCGGATAAGATCGCCGAGCGCACTCGTGTGCGCAACCTCCGTGGTCGAACCGGGTAGCCGGCGACGCCACACCATCCAGCGGATGCCGGGTCGTCGGGCCGTGCGCCCCCCGAGATCGTGCCTCCATTATGACTGTCCACAATCGGAGTTCCTACTACATGACTGCCTACACGGTCGAAAAGACCGCGCCTGAGGTCGCTATCAACGACATCGGCACCGAAGAAGAGATCCTTGCCGCGATCGACGCGACCATCAAGGACTTCAATGACGGCGACATCGTCGAGGGCGTGATCGTCAAGGTCGACCGCGACGAGGTCCTGCTCGACATCGGCTACAAGACCGAGGGCGTCATTCCCTCGCGCGAGCTGTCGATCAAGCACGACGTCGACCCCGGCGAGATCGTCAAGGTCGGCGACGAGGTCGAGGCCCTGGTTCTCCAGAAGGAGGACAAGGAAGGCCGCCTCATCCTGTCCAAGAAGCGCGCGCAGTACGAGCGCGCCTGGGGCACGATCGAGAAGGTCAAGGAAGAAGACGGCGTCGTCACCGGCACCGTCATCGAGGTCGTCAAGGGTGGACTCATCCTCGACATCGGCCTGCGTGGCTTCCTGCCCGCCTCTCTCGTCGAGATGCGACGGGTCCGCGACCTCCAGCCGTACGTCGGCAAGGAGATCGAGGCCAAGATCATCGAGCTCGACAAGAACCGCAACAACGTGGTCCTGTCGCGTCGCGCGTGGCTCGAGCAGACGCAGTCCGAGGTGCGCACGACGTTCCTCAA
>JBBSTU010000002.1:0-70639 GCA_038235595.1 Actinomycetales bacterium
AGCAACCCGCAGAGCATCCTCGCCCTGGACATGAACGGGTCCCCCCTGCCCGTGGAGCACGGCGCGCCGGCCCGGGTACGGCTCGAGACCCAGCTCGGGTTCAAGATGGTCAAGTGGGTCACGGGCATCGAGTTCGTCGCCGACGTCACCGACATCGGCCAAGGCATGGGCGGCTGGCGCGAGGACCAGCAGTTCTACGCCAACGCCGCCGGGATCTGACCCGAGTTCAACCCGGCCTGGCGTTCAGTCAGAGCTGGCTTGGGGCCAGCCCAGCTGCCAGGCCGATGCGCCGTGCGTCGCATCGGCCGCCTGCGCGAAGGAGACCATGGCGCTGGCGAGCGTGCGGCGACGTGACTCGGGCATCTGCCCGAGGATAGCGGCGATGGCGGCGCGGCGATGCTCGATGAGCTCGTCGATGAGCGACTGTCCGCGCTCGGTTACCTCGAGCATCAGGTTGCGACGGTCGAGGGTGGACTCGGATCGGTGCAGCAGGCCGGCGTCGACGAGCCGATCACACGCCCGGCTCGCGTTGGAGGGGTGCACCCCCATCGCCTGGGCCAGGGCCCCCAGGTTCAGCCCGCCCCGGGTGGCGACCAGCATGAGCACGCGCAGCTGCGGCAGCGTCACCCGGTCTTCCACCTCTGCGACTCCCTGAGCGGCCACACCGACCAGCGCCTGGGCGGCGACCATGACGGCGTGCACCTGATCGGCAGTGACCGGTGAACCAGCCGCCTCGTCTTTGCTTGATCTCATGAGGTCATTATGACGGATGTTTGCCCTGGCGCAAGCATTTGGGGTACAGTTGCGATCACGCAATCATTGCTGGCTGGGCGGTTCGGGCTTGAAGTCCTTGAGAAGCGCCCGGCGGCGAGTTACCGAAGGGATCAGAAAATGGCAGCATCGTCAGGTACCGCCGCGGTGGTCGAGCCGGTGGTTCACGGAATCGACCGGATGGTTCGCAACGTCGAGACGGGTCGCTTCGAACGCAGCCTGTCGGCCCTGACCGCGGCGGGAGCGCTGGTGGCCGCCGCCGAGATCTTCTTCGAGCACGACTCCGCCAGCTTCGGCAACAAGCTCATGTGGCTCCCCGTAGCCATGGGCCCGGTCGGCGCCGTCGCCGGCGTGGCGGGGTTCTGCAGCCACCGGATGGCCAAGACCGCCCTGCCGATCGCGTCGGCAGCCATCTGCGTCAACGGTCTGCAGGGTTTCTACCTGCACGCGCGCGGCATCACCCAGAAGCCGGGTGGGTGGAGCAACGCTCGGTACAACATGGAGATGGGGCCGCCGCTGCTGGCCCCCCTGCTGGTCAGCCTGGTGGGCGGCATGGGCCTACTCGCCGCTGTGCTGCGACGCGAGAAGTGAGCCGTGAGGTGGGGGCCGTAACGCCCTCGAGCAGCAAGCCGTGGTCGGGTCGGTTCCCCGGGTTCGACGTGCTGGACCAGAGCAGCCACTGGGACCCGGTGACCACCGGGGTCGTTCTCGATCGCCTGGGCAGGGCGCCAGACATCCGCTTCTTCTCGCGCGAGGAGCAAGCCGTCGCCACCATCTTGTGCGACCACCTGCTGGGCCAGCACGACGAGCCCACGTCTGAAGCCAAGATCCCCATCGTGAACCTCGTCGACTCTCGGCTCGCCGAGCAGCAGACCGACGGTTGGCGCTACCACGACATGCCCGCCGACGGGCAGGCCTGGCGTGACACCCTGGCGGGCCTTGATGCCGAGGCGCACGAGCGTTTCGACAAAGACTTCGCGGCCTGCTCTGCAGACCAGCAGGCCAGCATGATCCAGACCGTCCAGGACCGCGGGTCCGACCAGTGGCACGACCTCAACGCCAAGCACGTCTGGAGCCTCTGGACACGGTACGCATGCACTGCCTTCTACTCCCACCCGTCGGCGTGGAACGAGATCGGGTTCTCGGGCCCGGCCTACCCTCGTGGCTACAAGAACGCCGGCGTCGACAAGCTCGAACCTTTCGAGGTGCATGACGCCAAGCCGTCCGAAGACCCCCTGAGGAAAAGATCATGAGCAAGGTGCGCGACCGTAACGAGTCAGCCTGGTTGCTGCCGGCCGACGGCAAACGCGTGAACCACCAGCTACGCCACGACATGCGCCGCTTCGACGACACCGACGAGGTCGACCTGGTCGTCGTCGGCTGCGGTGCGGGCGGCTCCACGATGATCCAGCGGCTGGCTCGGGCCGGGTGGAGGGTCGTGGCCCTTGACGCCGGCCCGTTCTGGGATCCGGGCGCCGACTGGGTCAGCGACGAGGCCGGTTCACACCACCTGTACTGGACCGAACCGCGGGTGATCTCTGGGTCCGACCCGGTGCCGCTGGGATCGAACAACTCTGGCCGCGGCGTGGGGGGGTCGATGGTGCATTACGCCGGCTATACCCCACGCTTCCACCCGAGCGACTTCCAGACTCATACCCTCGACGGGGTCGGCGCCGACTGGCCGATCGCCTACGGCGAGCTCAAGGCGTACTACGAGGCGATGGAGGAGGAGCTGCCGGTTGCCGGCGAGAAATGGCCGTGGGGCGACCCGCACTCCTACCCCTACCGTCCGCACCCGGTCGGCGGCAACGGCGAGATCTTTCTGCGCGGCGCCGAGGCCATGGGCCTGAAGGCAAAAGTCGGCCCGGTAGCCATCGTCAACGGCCGCTTCGGCAACCGGGCCCACTGCATCTATCGCGGGTTCTGCCTGCAGGGCTGCAAGGTCAACGCGAAGGCCTCGCCCCTGATCACGCACATCCCCGACGCCCTGGCCCACGGCGCGGAAGTGCGCGCCAACGCCATGGTCACCAAGGTCGAGATCGACGAACACACCGGCCGAGCCACCGGGGTCCACTACCTGCTCGACGGGGTCGCCCGGTTCCAACGAGCCGACCGGGTCGCCATCGCCGGGTACTCCATCGAGACCCCCCGGCTGCTGCTCAACTCGGCCAGCGACCGGTTCCCCGACGGCTTGTGTAACGACTTCGACCAGGTCGGGCGCTACCTCATGGTGCAGGGCGCCCCCCAGACCGCGGGTCGTTTCGACGCTGAGATCCGCATGTTCAAGTCGCCGCCACCCGAGGTGAGCACCGAGGCGTTCTACGAGACCGACCCGTCCAAGCCCTACAAGCGGGGGTTCTCGATCCAGACCGTGTCACCGCTGCCGATCACCTGGGCGGAGCATGTCTCCGCCCAGGGCTACTGGGGTGACGACCTGCGCTCGTACATGAGCGACTACGTGCACTGGTCATGCCTCGGAGCCTTGTGTGAGTTCCTGGCTCAACCCGACAACCGAGTCACCCTGGCGCAGGAGAAGGACCGGCACGGGCTTCCGGTCGCGAACTTCGCCTACTCTCAGTGCGACAACGACTCCGCGCTGATGGACGCTGCCCAGTCGGTGATGGAGGACATCCTGCACGCCGCGGGCGCCGACGAGGTGATCACCATCCAGCGCTTCGCCCACCTCGTCGGGGGGGCCCGAATGGCCGCCGACGAGCAGCACGGCGTCGTCGACTCGAACTGCCGCACCTTCGCCGTGCCGAACCTCTACATCACCGACGGCAGCGTGCTGCCGACCCAAGGCAGCGCCAACCCGGCGCTGACCATCATGGCGGTCGCTGCTCGCGCCGCCGAGCATCTCATCTCGAGCTCGCGCCGAGGCAGCTGAAACCAGAAGGAGCTGTGCAACCGGCTCGCCGCGACCAGCAGCATCCTCATCGCCTCCATCGTCAACCTCCTCCTCAAGGACGTGGCCAACAACAGATCCAGGACCACCCGAACGTCAATGACGACCACCCCACCAAGGAGTCCGCATGACCGACGCCACCATCACCGCCGTGACCGACGCCAGCATTGACAGCGTCGAGGTCAGCGCCTACACCGTTCCCACCGATGCACCGGAGGCCGATGGCACCCTGAGCTGGGACTCCACCACCATGGTGCTGGTCCGGGTCCGCTCCGGCGATGTGGAGGGCATCGGGTGGACCTACGGCCCCACCGCCTGCGCCACCCTCATCAAGGACAAGCTCGCCGGTCTGGTGAAACGACGCAACGCCATGGACATACCAGGAGCCTCCCAAGCCATGATCAAGGCGGTGCGCAACGCCGGCCGACCCGGTATCGCCGGCTACGCCATCTCCGCTGTCGACGTCGCCCTGTGGGACCTCAAGGCCCGGCTGCTCAACCTACCCCTGCACCACCTCCTCGGCGCGGTTCGCAAGGCGGTTCCCGTCTACGGCAGCGGCGGCTTCACCACCTACGACGAACGACAGCTACGACACCAGCTCGGCCATTGGGCCCTCGAACAGAACATCCCCCGGGTGAAGATCAAGATCGGGGAGTCCTGGGGCGCCGACCCCGGGCGCGACCTCGACCGGATGCGCCAGGCTCGAGCGATCATCGGCGACGACATCGAGCTCTTCGTCGACGCCAACGGCGGCTACTCCCGCAAGCAGGCCATCCGCATGATGGCAGCAGCGGCCGACCTGGACGTGCGCTGGTTCGAGGAGCCCGTCTCCTCCGACGATCTCGACGGGCTACGCGAGGTTCGCGACGCCGTGTCTGCCGACGTTACCGCCGGCGAGTACGGCTACGACCTCTACTACTTCCGCAGAATGTGCGAAGCGGGCGCCGTCGACTGCCTGCAGGCCGACGTCTCCCGGTGCGGGGGCATCACCGAGTTCGTGCGCGTGGCAGCCGTCGCGGCATCGTACGGCTTGCAGGTCTCCGGCCACTGCGGGCCGCACCTGCACGCACACGTCGCCGCCGCGACGCCCAACCTGCGCCACCTCGAGTGGTTCCACGACCACGTTCGTATCGAGTCGAAGCTCTTCGACGGCGCTCTCGACCCGACGGGCGGAACCATCACCCCGGCTGCCGACTCGCCGGGCCTCGGCCTGACCCTTCGCGTCGCTGACGCCGAGCGCTACCGCGTCGCCTGACCCGCGGCTGGCGGCCGACCGCTGGACGGAGCTCGCCCAACGGACAGCCACCGCGCCCGCGCCGACCCAGTTACTTGCGTGACAGCATGCTTGCGCTAGAGCAAATATCAGATATGATAAGTGAAGGATGAGAGCATCGCCACTGGTGCGCATCAGGATTCGTTAGAAGGAGCAGCGTTATGGCCAATGTCAGCGATTTCATCATTCAACGGATCCGTGAGTGGGGGGTGAGTCGGGTCTTCGCCTTCCCCGGAGATGGCATCGGAGAGTTCGACGGCGCCCTCGGCGCAGCACAGCGCGAAGGCAACGGTCTCGACTACATCCGCCCGACGCACGAAGAGATCTGCTCGCTGATGGCGACAGCGCACGCCAAGTTCACTGGCGAGATCGGCGTCTGTATCGCCACCTCTTCGCCGGGCGCCTTCCACATGCTCAACGGGTTGTACGACGCGAAGAGCGACAACCAGCCCGTCGTCGCAATCGTGGGCCAACAGGCCATCAGCTCGTTGGGGACGTTCGAGCAGCAGGAAGACAACCTTGAGCGCACGATGGAAGACGTCGCCGTCTACGTACAGACGATCGTGACGCCGCAGCAAGCTCAGGCCGTCGTCGACACCGCGTTTCGAACAGCGTTGGTTCGCCTGGGCCCTGCCGTCATCGTGCTGCCGCACGACGTTCAGGGAATGGACATGCCGCAGCTGGAACCGGCGAACGGAGTATCGCGCTCCAGCTCGGTAGCACCCTCTACCTCCATCGCTCCCCCGCCGGCTGAGATCGAGAAGGCCGCCGAGATCATCAACGCAGGGGCCAAGGTCACCTTCTTGGTCGGACACGGGTCGAACGGCGCCACCGACGAGGTGCTGGCAGCGGCGAAACTCTGCGGCGCCGGCATCATCACCGCTCTGCGGGCCAAGCAGGTCGTTCCCTCCGATGTGCCGTTCCACACCCAGCAGCTCGGGTTGCTCGGCACCCGCCCCAGCCAGCATCAGATGGAGAACTGCGACACCCTGGTGCTGCTCGGCACCAACTATCCCTACTCCCAGTTCTTGCCCGAGAGCGGCCAGGCGCGCGCCATCCAGGTCGATCTCAAGCCTGAGCAGATGGGCCTGCGCTACCCCACCGAGCTCAACATCTGGGGCGACGTCAAGCAGACGTTGCTCTCGCTCATCCCTCATCTGCACCAGAAGAGCGACCTGTCGTGGCAGGACGGGATCGCCAAGGACATGATCGAGTGGGAGAACGAGATGCACGCCCAGGCGATGCTCCACTACTCCGACGGCGTCAACCCACGACGGGTCTACCACGAACTGAACCAGCGGCTGCCGGCCAAGGCGATCGTCACCTGTGACGCCGGGTCCACCGCAGACTGGTACGGGCACCACATCCGCCTGCGCGACGGCATGCTGGGTGACCTGTCGGGCCGGTTGGCGAGCATGGCGGCCGCGATGCCGTACGCGACAGCGGCGAAGTTCGCCCACTCCGACCGGTGCGTCGTCTGCACCATCGGTGACGGCGCCTTCCAGATGCTCGGGATGAACGAGCTCATCACCGTCAAGAAGTACTTGAGCAAGTGGCACAACCCGCAGTTCATCGTCATGGTGCTACACAACAACGACCTCACCCAGGTGTCCTGGGAGATGCGCACCGAAGACGCCAACCCCGTGTGGTCGGTCTCCCAGGACGTGGAGTCGGTCGACTACGCCGGCTGGGCGGAGCTGCTGGGGTTCAAGGGGATTCGAGTCAAGAGCGACGACGATGTCGCAGCGGCTTGGGATGCGGCGTTCGCGCACCCAGGAGTCACACTCATCGACGCCTACACCAGCAAGAACGTGCCACCCTTGCCGCCGAAGATCACGGTGGAGTTCGCCACGAACACCGCCAAGGCGCTGCTGCACCGAGACCCCGACGAGCTGGACGTCATCCGCGACTCGGCCAAAGCGGTCGCTTCTGAGGGAATCGAGCGGATCAAGGGAAAGCTCAACATCGGGCAGCACGACGACGAGCGGTAGCGCGGGATCGGCGGGATCGGCGGGATCGGCGGGATTGTCGGGCAACGACATGCTCCCGAAGGAGCTGCCCTACGTCACCGGCTCCAGCGGGACGCGCCATCCCCAACCTGCGCCGCCTCCGGGTGAAAGAACGAGGTAGCCGCCCGACCCCTTCACTGGTCAGACCGCCGTGGCGCCACCGCCCGCCGCGGCAGCCGCAGCAGCCGAAGACGCACCGGCAGGTGCTGATGCAGGACAAGGTGGTCGGGTTGCGATGCTGGCTCGGTCGCTGGCCAGGCAGGATGTCAGCGCTGCCCTGGCGCATCGTCTGGGTTGCGCTGCGAGTGCTGTGGTCAAGGCGGACGGCGCCGCCATCACGCTGTCGTGCACCCAAGACGAACGCGTCACCCCATGCGCCACCACCGACCTCGCCACCCGGCTCGAAGGGCGTGATCGCCTTCCAGCAGGGCCTGCCCATCGACGAGGCCCACACCGCCCTGCGCGACCGTGCTGCCCACGACGGTGTGAGCCTGACCGCGGCCGCCGAGGGCGTCGTGAACCGCGCCGCCAAGACGGCCGACGCGTAACGGTCAGACCACCGAGCGGGCGACGTCGTCGGAGCTGGCTTCTCAACGACGACGACGCCACCCTGCACCGCTCATACCCCGTCAGGCTTAGGGAAGGCCAGGCACTGACCCGTCGACTTCCCCGTCGGTCACTACAAGCCACCTGTCGTTCACTCGCACTGATCTGCTTCTCTCTCCAGCCGTTCGGCCACCTGACGGCGGCGACCAGCGCTCTCACACAGGCGCGCCGACATGCTCGCGAGCCGCTGGCTGTCCGCCGCATCCCCCTGCTCGGCCAGGGCCGCCGACCACGCGGCCAGCTGCTCTGCCTCACTCACGTCGAGCGCCGCGGCCTCGCGCTCGAACTTGGCCCTCTCCCTGGCTGGCAGACCTGTCTCGGCGTCGCCCGAGGTCGGCCAAGCGGGCCCGGCACCGTCATCGAACCCTTCGTCGCCCAGCATCTCAGCCACTTCAGACCTCCCATTGTCGTCGTGCGAAAGGTGTCCACTCAGGCCGAGGCTCCGGAGCCAGCCGATTCTCTGCGTCTCGACCTGGCCGGGTTGCTGCGGGCCCACACCTGGCCCGTGCGGCCGTCGTTGTGGGGTCGGCGCCCAACGTCGTTGACACCGTTGCACGCGGGCCCTCTCGGCTGTCGTGGCTCACCCTCTCTTCCTACCCGATCCGGAACGGTTCCGCGCTGACGCGAGATCGACTCCGACTCAGCGGGTACGACAATGACCATGAGCCACCATGATCAACGTGTCGCGTCAGAACCCGCTGAGGCGCCGCTCGCGCTCGTACTCGGCGGCTCACGGGGGCTGGGCCTGCTCATCGGGCGGGAGCTGCTCGCGCGAGGGCACCGCGTCGTCATCGCGGCCCGTGACAGCGTCGAGCTCGAACACGCCCGTCAGCAGCTCGAGTCCTGGGGACCGGTCCTGGTGCGTACCTGCGACGTGCGGGACCGCCACGGGATACGCCAGCTGGTCGACGAGCTCGAGGAGCAGGTTGGGCCCATCGAGGTGCTGGTCACCGTCGCCGGAGTGATCCAGGTGGCACCGTTGGAGGCGCTGACTGTAGAGCACTTCGACGAGGCGATCGAAACCATGCTGTGGGGGCCCGTCCAGGCCGCCATGACGGTGCTACCGGCCATGCGGCGTCGCGGGCGAGGCCGCATCGCCACGATCACGTCCATCGGCGGAATGGTCTCACCTCCACATCTGCTGCCCTACGCCACAGCGAAGTTCGGGGCCGTCGGCTTCTCCGACGGACTGGCCGCGGCACTGTCGGGAAGCGGTGTGACCGCCACGACCGTCGTGCCCGGCCTGATGCGCACCGGCTCTCAGGATCGGGCGCAGTTCGGGGGTGATGCGCCGAAGGAGTACGCGTGGTTCGCCCCCGCCGCCTCGCTGCCGCTGTTGTCCGTCGACGCGGGAAGGGCGGCGCGACGCATCGTCGAGGCCGTGCTGCGCGGACAGCCCATGGTGGTACTCACCCCGATGGCCTGGGTCGGGATCCGCGCGCGGGGGCTCGCACCCGGAACCACGACCCGCCTTATGGGCCTCGCGAACCGGCTGCTGCCCAGCGCACCCGACTATGGCGGGGCGCATCTCGTCGCAGGTAGCCGGGCCGGAGAGCGGCTTGCCTCGCGAGCCGTCGACGCCCTCACCGTTCTGGGGCGGCGCGCGGCCAGGCGCAACAACGAGCGAGTCTGGCCCCATCACCAAAAGCACCCCGAGGGGTGAGGTGAGGCGTCACCAGCGCTGGCAGTCTCGTGGGGTCACGACCAGGGCCGCCACGATCCCCACTTGCCTGACGACGGTCTTCTTCCGCCTACGCGGGCGACCGCGAGCAGGCTCCGTGGTCGGGGCGCAACGGTGGCTGCACGAGCCCGGAGCCGTCGTGCCGCAAGGGTCGGTCGGCGTGGTCGCGAGCGCTGGCGCCAGCCCTGTCGGCGTGGCTACGATGTGACGAGCTTTGGCCCGGCCGATATTGGAACGTCAGCACTCCGAGCCTTCAGCCCGACTGTTACCCAAGGAACGTGATCGATGGTAGCCATCAGCGGTGAGCAGCTCGGTTCGATGCGTCGGGCGGTGCTGGAGCTGAGTCGTCACGAAGGCCGCGACGAGACCCTGCAGCTGGTCGCCGAGCGGGCGGTGGACATCATCCCGGGTTGTGAGATGGCCAGCATCTCCATGCACACGAGCCTGCGCCGTAGGACCTCGTGGGTAAGATGAACCTCTGCTCGCGGGCCGCCAGCGCCTACGACGAGGCGGCCGCGCACCTGGCGCACCTGTGGGCCGCCCACGATCTGAGCGTCAGCGCCGCGACTGCCAGAGTCGCTCGAGCAGCGGCACCGAACCGAGCCGGCTCACCTGGGCACCGGGCGGCCACGGCCTCCAGGGCGAGGTCGTCAGACCACGCCGTTCACGGCTGGCACCTCTGGTCGTGCGCAGTGAGAAGCCCTCGTCCCGTACGGGTGCCTCGGAGCAGAGGCGGCGGAGGCTCATCCCCGCGAGCACGACCGGCCCACAGTCGACGACGTAACGTGCTCGAGCCATGATCGCGGCGGGCGGGTCACCGAGATGGAGACGAGGGTCCTCGACCGCCTCGGCGTCCCACCCACGGCAACCGGTCAACCAGACGTGGACGTCAGACCCGGCCACCAGCGACTCCACACTCGCCAGCACCGTGGCCGGCTCGGCGTTCTGAGCGTCGAGGCGAACCACGACGTCGGGCTGCTTCCACACGAGGTGCTCACCTCGCACGTCACGGTCAGGCAGGCGACGGGCGAGGGCCAGGGTCTCGGCGTTCTTGGTGCGCACCAGCTGGTCACGACCTGCGAGGTCAGGCCCGTCGTGCCAGACGACGGCGTCAGGCAGATGCCGCATCTCGGCTCCCGCGACGAGAGCCCGGTGCCCGTAGTCCCAGTCCTCGCCACCGTAGGCGGTGAAGCCCTCATCGAACCCCGACAGGTGCTCGTGCAGGTCTCGGCTCACGCTGAGCACGGCCCCGATGACGAGCTGGTAGGTGCGCGCGTCGGGCTGGCGCAGATCGTCCGTGCGCGAGTAGCCGTCGACCAGCCACTGGGGGTCCTCGAGCAGACCGGGAGCGGGGCCGCAGCCCTCGAGCCACGAGGCGGTGCGGATGGCGTCCCAGCCGTCGAGGTCGACGTGCCGTCGGCGACCGACCGTGACGCTCCAACCAGCACTCGTGTGATCTGCCACCTGCTCGAGGTAGTGCGGCGAGGGCACACAGTCCTGGTCGAGAAACACGATGACCCCTGCCTGCGCTGCTCGCACGCCCAGGTTGCGAGCGGCCCCGGCTCGAAAACCGAGGTCTGGCTGCGCCACCACGCGCACGGCATACGGTCTCCGGCCCGGCTCGGGTGGTCGGGGTGACCCGTCGTCGGCGATGACGACCTCGAACCGGTCGTGGCCGAGAGTCTGCAGCCCAAGAGCGGTCAGCAGCCGATCCAGCTGGTCTTGTCGGTCGAAGTACGGGATCACCACGCTGACCCGTAGCCTCCTCCCGCTTCCGGGGGTCAGGGCGTGCCCACCAGGAGTCGGAGGTGCTGGTCCGCGGCCTGCGCCCAGCTCGGGCCCAGACGTACGTCGGTCAACCACGTGCTCACCGGTTCGTCGAAGGCCTCGGAGACCGACCCGACCAGGTCACGGGTGAGGGTCAACGACCCCGGGATGCGCGTCGCGAGCTCAGCCGCCCACCCGCCGTCGACCACGACCGGGCGGCGTCCAGCGCTCAGCCACGTACCGATCGAGCCGGATGCCGAGAGGTGCCGATGGGCGGCCACCGGCACCGTCGTCGTGCGAAGCCCTCGCAGCAGGCTCGAGTCATCGAGGTACCCGGTGATGGTGAGCTCGACGCCATGGCGGCCGGCCAGGCCCCTGAGGTCGGTGGCGTACTCCTGGTGTCCATCGGCCACCGGGCCGTAGTTGGTCACACGCAGCGGCCCCACGCGCCGGCTCAGCCGGGCCGCTGCGCCGATCACGTCTTCGACTCCCTTCCCCGGGTACAGAAATCCGAGCACGCCGATGTCATCGGCCCGGGTCGCCCTCGTCACCGGTTCTTCGACCTCGGCGCTCGGCTCCAGCGGTAGTGGAACCACGACCACCTCAGTGTCCGTGTCGGCGACGCCACACTGGCTCAGCAGCATCCGTTCGTGGTCGCTCGCGACCACGACGACGTCGGCGGCCACGGCGATCTCACGGTAGGCCGCGCGGCGACGAGCACACCTGTCGGCACCCTCGGCGGGATGGGGAAGGTCGTGCAGACACACCACCAGGCTCGTGCTCCTCCCGACGGAGGCGAGCAGGTGTGCGGCGTCGTGGGCGGTGCGGCCGAAGAGCCGGTCGGTCACCTGCACCATGACCCGGTCGTGACCGGCCAGACGCTCCGCAGTGAGACCGGCCGGCTCGTCCAGCGACCGTGACGGAAGTCGCACCAAAGACACCGCGAGACCGGCGGAGGCCCCTGCCAGCCGCAGACCGTGGATCACCACTCCGTGCCGCTTGGGCCCGGCGACGACGTAGGCCACCGTCATGATGCCGTGAGGCTCCACGCGGCCGCATGGAGGCTGAGGTAGAGCGAGTCGTGGAACTCACTCACCCTCACCTGCTCTGCCATCCGGGCCGCCCGGTCAACGAACCCGGTGGGTGGGTCTCGGCGTGCCTGTCGGAGGGAGGAGCCCATCTCGGCGACGTCAGGTTCGCCGCCCGTCGCCCAGCCGAACGACAGCATCGGCTGCTGCTCGACCCAGAACCCGGTTCGAGGGGCCACGACGACGGTGCCGAGGTCGTGACAGGCCTCGACCCAGCCCGAGTGCGTGCCGAAGGCGTAGGGCAGCAGCGACACGTCGATGGCTCTGAGGTAGGCGAACAGCTCGTCGTCGGTGAAGGTGTCGTGCACCCGCAGGTCGAGACGGCCGGCTTGCTCGTGGGCGCACAGGGTCGTTACCAGGGTGGGGTCATGGCGCGGGTGGTCGGCCCGCCAGACCTCGGCGTTGACGTCGACGCGCAGCACGGCATCCGACATCTGGCCCACCGCTTCAACGGCAGCCTCCACCATGGAACGAGCGGCGATGTTCGCACGCAGACCCTTGAGGTGGAGCCCGACGACGAATGGACCGTGAGTCCGGTCTACTCGAGACCCGATGAGGTGGTCGGGCACGACGTGAGGGTGCGGCGTCACGCTCACCGGGCGACGCCATCTACGGGCGATCTGCGTGGCCGCTCCGCTCGTCAACGTCAGCACGGCGGAAGCAGCCGGCACGAGTACGGCAAGCCGGGCCAGATGCTCGTGCTGGTCGACGAAGTGCGGGTTGACCAGGTCGTGCAACGTGAGCACGAGCGGTAGTCGCTGACTCCGAAGCTCGGTCGTCCAGTGTTCGAGCTCACGCGGGCTGAGGTGGTCGAAGCCGAAGTGCAGGTGCACCACGTCGATGTCGCCTCCGTGCCGCCGCAGCCACGACAGGTCCAAGGCCGGCGGCGGCCACCACCGACCGGGCTCGGCGCCGGGCACGACCGGGTCGGGCAGATACGACACCGCGCGCCCGGCCCGGGAGCCGTCGGCGCGAAGGCGGAGGGGGTAGCTGTGCTGGCTCGGCACCGACAGCACCCGAAGCGGATGCCGGTTCGTCTCCCCTACGGCGGGTCGTGAACCCCCCTCGTCGTGCCCGAGTCCAGGTTCGGTCCGCACGTTCCACCGCTCTCTTGATGAACTGTGGCGTTGCTCGATCCGCAGCGCCGACCTCGTACGTACCCCGAAAGGCGTCGTGGGGCGCGCGCGCCGCCGGCTCAGCGCGTGCGAGGACGGATCTCGCGCAGGGTATCCGGGAGGAAGCCGTGCTGAACCCCCCACAGCACCGCCTGCGACCGGGTGGTCACCTCCATCTTGCGATAGGCCGTGCGGATGTAGGACTTGATCGAGTTGATGCTGAGAAAGGTGTGCTCGGCGATGGTGCGGTTGGCCAGACCCTGGGTGATCAGCGCCACGATCTCCGCTTCGCGGGCCGTCAGGCCTTCGGCCCGTCCGGGCCAGTCGCCTGGGTCGGCCACCGGTTCCCGAGGGGGCTTCACCCGGCTGCGCTCAAGGCGGTGGGCCCTCTCGAGGGCAGCGACCAGCTGCTCTGCCGACAGGCCCTTGGAGACGAACCCGGAAGCACCGTCGGCCATGATGCGTTCGATGAGCTCGGGCTCCTCCTCCCAGCCGTAGACGACCACCTTCGCGACGTGACCGGTTCCCAGGATCGCCCTGATGGCGCCGGCATCATTCCGTGCCGTTCCGAAGGTGTCGTAGAGCACGATGTCGACCGGCTGCGAGACCGCCAGCCGGGCGTCGATCTCGACGAGCTCGATGCGGTCACGGTAGGAGTCGAACATGCGCGCCAGCCCCCGCACCACGACTTCGTAGTCGTTGACCAGGGCCACCCGCAGCGGCGGACTGTCGGTCGTCGTCACGCCCTCAACCTACTCACCCCTAGGGAGGTGACGCCGCCGCGATCCGGTACCTACGGTGACACCATGCCCGACACCCGTCCCGTGCTGCTGGCTGCGCCCGACCTCGCGCGCCGGGAGCAGCTCGACCGCTTCGCCACCCATGCGACGGCTCTGGTCGGCAACCGTGAGAAGTGTTTTGCGCTGCCCATCGAACACCCGCTGCTCTTCCCGCTTCCTGGGCGAGGCGCGACCCGTGCCCTGTGGGAGTCGCTGGCCACCCTCGGGGCGATAGACCTGTCACTGGCCCGGATGCTTGAGCCCCACCTCGACGCCACAGCCATCCTCGCCGAGGCGAGCAGGCCCGGACAGACTGCGTCGGATGCCGCCGCCGTTCCCGATGTCGGTCAGGGCACGTGGGGCGTCTTCGCGGCCGAGGGGGCCGGGATGCGAGTGGTCGCGGGCCGCCAGGGCGACCGGGTCGTGCTGTCTGGTCGGAAGCCGTGGTGCTCGCTCGCCGGGTCGCTCAGCCACGCGCTGGTCACGGCTTGGGTCGACGAGAACCGCCGTGGGCTGTTCGCCGCGCCGCTCACCCACCCCGGCGTCGAGGTCGACGACGCGGCGGGCTGGGTCGCCCGCGGACTGCGCGACGTTCCCAGTGTGCCGGTGTCGTTCACCGATGTGCCTGCGGTGCCGATCGGTGAACCCGGTTGGTACCTGGAGCGGCCCGGCTTCGCGTGGGGTGGCATCGGGGTTGCCGTGATCTGGTTCGGTGCGACGGTCGCCATCGCGCGGCGGGTGTTCGAACAGGCCCGCCAGCGCCAGCTCGACCAGATCGGTCAGAGCCATCTCGGAGCCATCGACGCGGCGATCATCGGTGCGCGCTCGGTTCTCTCCAGCGCGGCCGACCTTGCCGACAGCGGAACCACTGATCGAGCCGAGGCAGCGGTCGCGGCGCTCCGGTGCCGCCGAGTGGCGGCTGAGACGGCGGAGACCGTGCTGTGGCGCAGCGACCACGCCCTCGGGCCGGCCCCCCTCGCGCTCGAGGAGGAGCATGCCGCTCGGGTCGCAGACCTGCGTCTGTACGTTCGACAGGAGCACGCCGAGCGTGACCAGGCGGCCCTGGGCCGGGCGTTGGTCACCGGGGCGTACGACGCCAGCCCATGGTGACCCGCTCCCCGGCCTTCCTGCACTCCGACTCGGGCACCGCCGAACCGCAGTGGGTCGACGACACCAGGTGGGCAGACGTTCCGGCCCTCACGCTCCTCGACGAAAGCCACCTCGAACGCGTGGTGGTGGTAGCAGCACATCCCGACGACGAGACGCTCGGCGCCGGCGGTCTGATCGTGGCTGCCGCGGCCGCTGGCCTGCACGTCGACGTCGTGGTGCTCACCGACGGTGAGGCGTCACACCCCGACTCGCCCTCGACGACCCCGCCCCGCCTCGCCGCCATCCGACGGTCCGAGACGAGGGCGGCCGTGCGCCACCTCAGCCCCGGCTCGACGGTCATCTTCGCCGACCTCGGCGACGGCCGGCTGAAGGTGTCACTCACCGAGGCTGTGTCCACGCTCGTGGACGTCATCGGTGAGGACGGCCGCAAGACCCTGCTCGTCGCCCCCTGGCGCGGCGACCGGCATCCTGACCACGAAGCGGCCGGGCGGGCGGCAGCCATTGCCGCGGAGCGCACGGACGCTCGCCTGCTGGAGTACCCGATCTGGTTGTGGCACTGGGCCGCTCCCGACGAGGCTCCCTGGGCAGCGATGCGCGCCCTCGCCCTCCCTCCTGCGGCGCGCACGACCAGGGAGGCGGCCCTGGCCTGTCACGCCAGCCAGGTTCTACCGCTCTCGCACGCAGCGGGCGACGAGGTGCTCCTCTCCGCCGACCTGCTCGCCCACTTCCACCGCGACCGCGAGGTCTTCGTGCAGCCCGACCTCGCACACGGGCCCGGGAAGGTCGACTCCGCCTTCGACGACCTCCACCAGGAGAACGACGACCCCTGGTCGGTGATGACCGCGTGGTTCGAACGTCGCAAGCGGGCGCTGACCTTGGCGGCGCTGCCCGACGAGCACTACGGGCGGGCCCTCGAGATCGGGTGCTCGCTGGGCCTGCTGGCCGGTGACCTGGCCAACCGGTGCGACGAGCTCGTCGCCCTCGACCGCAGTGATGTCGCGGTCGAGCGGGCCCGGCACCGTCTGCGTGGCGTGCCGAACGTGCAGGTCGAGGCCGCCGTCGTTCCCCGGGACTGGCCGTCGGGAACGTTCGACCTCGTCGTGGTCTCCGAGGTGGGCTACTTCCTCAGCCCGCTCGAGCTCGACGGTCTGCTGGCCCGCGTGCGTGACAACCTCGCCCCTGGCGGCCACGTCGTGCTCTGTCACTGGCGGCATCCCATCGTCGGTTGGCCGCTCGACGGCGACCGGGTGCACGACCTCTGGAGGGCCGCCTCGGAGCAGGACCCTCTGGTCGTGCACCGGGAACGCGACTTCCTCCTCGAGGTGCACGCCCACCCTGGGCGTCCCGCCCCCGCGACGGAGGGCGAGACCCGTTGACTCCGCCGGCCCCGGTGATCGACGCGGTGCACGTTGTGGTGCCGGCCCGCAACGAGGAGCAGCTGCTGCCACGGTGCCTCGACTCCATCGAGGTGGCCGGGTCTCGCTTGCGGGCCCAGTACCCAGAGGTGACCCTGTCGGTGTGCGTCGTGCTCGACGGCTGCACCGACCGGTCGGAGCGGCTCGTCCGACGACGTGCCGGCGTCAGAGGCCTGACCATCGACTCGTGCTCGGCCGGCGCAGCCCGGCGTCACGGTCTGGACGACGTGGCGAGGCGCACCCCGCGCTGGTCGCGCCACACGACATGGGTGGCAAACACCGACGCCGACACGCTCGTGCCTCCACACTGGCTGACGCGACAGGTGGCCCTGGCCACGACCGGACTCCAGCTCGTGGTCGGGACGGTTGTTCCGGATGCCGCCGATCTCGACGCGTCGCTGCTCTCCGAGTGGTGGGCTCGGCACGACCTCGGCGAGGGGCACCCCTACGTGCACGGCGCCAACCTGGGCTTCACCCTCGGCGCCTACCTTTCGGTCGGCGGCTATCGTGCGCTCCCCGAGCACGAGGACGTCAGGCTCGTTCGTGCCCTGCGCGAAGCAGGCGTTCCCTGGTGCGCCACCGATACAACCCGAGCATTGACGTCGGGCCGCCAGATCGGCCGAACCCCAGGCGGGTTCGGCCGGTATTTACTCCAGCTCGCGTCGCCGGCCACCCTGGGCGGCGCCAGCGTTGCGGGCGGGGCATGATGGCGCCGACCGAACCCCGGCTCCACAGCCGGATGCACGTCGCGACCTCTGACGACCGGCCCCGTCCTCATCGGCTGCGGATCGCGCTGGTGGGCCCGTACCGCTACCCCGTACGGGAGCCGTTCGCCGGTGGGCTGGAGAGCCACGTGCACGAGCTGGCGGGCGGGCTGGCCGAGCGTGGCCACGACGTCAGCGTGTTCGCCAGGGCTGGAAGCACGGGTGTCGCCCCGGGCGACGAGCTCGAGTCGGGTTGGACCCCGTCTCTCGCGGCCTCACAGGACGTCTCGATGCCACACCTCCCGGCAATGCTCGAACACCATGCCTACCAGCGACTCATGCTGCGTCTTGTGCACGGTGAGGCGCGCAGACGGTTCGACGTGGTGCACCTGCACTCCGTTCACCACCTGCCGGTGGCGCTGGCCCCGTCGGTGCCGGTGCCCGTGCTCGCCACCTTGCACATCCCCCCGACGGCGTGGATGGAGTCAGCCCTGGCCGTCACCGGCGGTGTGGGCGCCAGCTTCACCGCTGTCAGCGATCATGTGTCGCGCGCGTGGACCGTGCTGGCCGAGCGCCCGGCCGTCGTACTGAACGGCGTCGACACCGATGTGTGGCGCCCGGGACCGGGCGGGGCAGATCTGGTCTGGTCGGGGCGGCTGGTGCCCGAGAAGGCGCCACACCTGGCCATCCTCGCGGCGCGGGCCGCAGCTCGGCGTCTCGTGATCGCCGGCCCTCTCTCCGACGGCGACTACGTTCGTAGGCAGATCGCGCCGATGCTCGGTGACGACGTCACCTACGCCGGTCACCTCGGCCAGCGCGAGCTGGCCCGTCTCGTCGGCAGCGCCGCCGCCGTGCTCGCGACTCCCGACTGGGACGAACCGTTCGGCCTCACTGTCGCAGAAGCACTCTCGTGCGGAACCCCGGTCATCGCGTTCGACCGCGGAGGCATCCGGGAGGTCATCGGTGGCTCCGGCTCCGGCATCCTCGTGCCGCCCGGCGACGTCGCGGCGATGGCCCAGGCGGTGCCGATCGCCGAACGCATCGACCGAAGGGTCGTGCGTCGCGATGCCGTGGCGCGCCTGTCACTCGACCGGATGCTCGATGAGTACGTCAGCCACTACCACCGTCTCGTCGCGGTCGAGCACGACCCAACGGTGCGAGACCGGGTCACGCTCCACGAGGCCGAGCCGCTCGAAGGCGCGTAACCACCCCTCCATCGGGAACCAACCCCACCGTTCCTGGAAGTGGTTGGCGTTCCTGACGATCGAGGCAAGGTGTCGGAGAGGCGGAGTATCGACCTCGTGGTGCTGGTGGAACGCGTCCGCGCCACCGACCCAGTAGAGCACCCCGCCGGTCGCCGCCACCCGCAGGGCGAAGTCGGTGTCCTCCCCGCCGTAGCCGCGGTATCCGGTCGCGAACCCGCCGATGTCGTCCCACTGCAGCGCCGCGACAGCGAACGACAACGACCAGAACAGGCGCAGGTCGGTGGCTCTGACCAACCGGCCCGGTCGAGGGGCCGGGCGGGCGGCGTGCGGCCGAGCGAGCGACGCGAGTCGGTCTGGCGGGTAGGCGTCCTGCCCGGGTGTGAGCGGCGGTAGGTACGACACCGGCCCGCTCAGCAGCACCGGCCCACGGTGTCGGCCCCGGGTGCGTCGCCAGGCCCGCTCGTACCGGCCCAAGGCGCCGCTCGACACGAGGCAGTCGACGTCGAGAAAGACGAGGAGGTCACAGCCCCGGCGGAGGGCCTCGTCGGCGCCGACGTTGCGGGCCGCGGCGAGCGGCAGCTCCCCGTCGTCGGGTACGTCGACCGCACGGGCGATGACGTCGACTCCGTCACGGGCCAGGGGGCCGTCAGCCACCAGATCGGCGATCTCGGGATCACCCATCGACACGACGACGTGCACGTCGGGCCGCAGGGCTGACCGGGCGAGCGCGGCCAGATGAGCTCGGAGGTGACGATGCCGGCCGGCGACGATCGTCACCACCGCGAGCCGGGCCTCACGAGTCACTGCTCCCCCAACCTTTCGAGCAGGGCCACGGCCCGCGGAATCCCGTCGAGGTCAGACCATTCGCGCCAGCCCTCGCCGCCGCGGTCGCGGGCTCGGTTCAGCAGCCGGGGCCAGTCCTGGTCGGATGGCCAGGCCGGGAGCCCGACGGCGATGCCACCGGTGTCGATGACCCCGGCGGTCTCCTCCTGCTCGCCGAAGGGGCGCGCCTCAGCCACCACCACCGCCGGTCGTCGGCAGGCGGCGACCTCCGCCACTGCATTCTGGCCGGCGTGGGTGACCACGACCTCGGCGCGGGTCAGCTCTGACCACAGGGTGGCGGCATCTGCACTGGCTGACGCTCGGCGCCACGACCACTCCGGTCCTGAGGCGGCCGAGGCCCGCTCGACATCAGGCCCGCCACCCTCGCCGCCCCGGCCCCACAGCAGCAGCACGGAACCGGCCTCCACCGGTTCGGGCACCGCCGCCAGGGCCAGGTCGTCGAGGCGTGAGAACCCCCCGGTGTGACACGTCTTCTCGACCCACCGACCTGGCCAGCTCGCACTGGCCAGGTGACCGGGCCACAGCGCGATGAGCGCTTCGGCGGCGTCGTAGGCGAGGGCGTGGGCCCGGTCACCCCGGTCGCCACGCATCGCCACCACGACGACCCGCACGCCGAGCAGACGCACGAGCAGCGTGACCTCGACCGACACGTCGACCACGACGAGCTCGGGCCGCGCCTGCGCCACCCACCTCGAGATGATGGCCATCCGATCGGCGTAGCCCGCGTGCGCGGTCGGAGCCCAGTGCAGCACTCCCCCCGCGCTCACGTCGACGTTCGGCGCCGGCGGCGGAGCCGCGTCGTGCGGCAGCTCGACCCACGGCCCGGTCCAGTCAGCGGGCCGGGGCAGCGAGCTGAGCCCCGTCACGGTTCGGCCGAGAGCAGCCGCCAACAGCCGGGCCCGGGTGAGGTGCCCCGACCCGTGGTGGTGCACGTAGTAGCCGATCACCAGAGGGTCATCGAAAGCTCGTCACGGAACGAGCACGACCTTGAGGCAGCCGTCCTTCTTCTGCTGGAACGTGGCGTACATCTCCGGAGCCTGATCCAGCGGCACGTGGTGAGTGGCCAGCGTCTCGAGGCCGAGCACGTCATCGGGCTGCGAGGCGATCTCGAGCAGCTCATCGGTCCACTGGCGCACGTGGCACTGGCCCATTCGGATCTGGAGGCCCTTGTCGAACATCTCCATCATCGGCAGCGGGTCGGCCATGCCGCCGTAGACGCCGCTGATCGACACGGTTCCACCACGGCGCACTGCGGAGATGGCGGTGGTGACCGCAGAGAGCCGGTCGATCCCGACCCGTTCGATGGCAGCCCGCGCCAGGGGGCCGGGCAGGTGCGACGCGGCCGTGATGGCCGTCTCGGCGGCCGGGTTGCCGTGCGCCTCCATGCCGACGGCCTCGAGCACCGAGTCGGGCCCCCGACCCTCGGTCATCTCGCGCAGGGTCGCGGCCACGTCGTCGACCTCGCTGAGGTCCACCACCTGGGCGCCACTCTGCTTGGCGAGGGCGAGCCGCTCGGGCACGAGGTCGACGGCGAACACCTGCTCGATGCCCTGGTGCAGGGCCGCGCGAACCGCGAGCTGGCCCACCGGGCCCAACCCGAGCACGGCGAGCGAACCACCTTCTGGCACAGCGGCATACTGCAGGCCCTGCCAGGCGGTGGGCAGGATGTCGGAGAGGTAGAGAAAGCGGTCGTCGGGCATCTCGGTGGGCAGCTTGATCGGCCCGAAGTCGGCGTGCGGCACGCGCACCAGCTCGGCCTGACCGCCCGGAACGGAGCCGTAGAGGCTGGTGTAGCCGAAGAGGTCGGCCCCCTTGTTCTGCTCGACGTTCTGCGTCGTCTCGCACTGGGCGAAGAGGCCACGGTCGCACATCCAGCAGTGACCGCAGGAGATGTTGAACGGCACGACGACGCGGTCGCCGACCGCGAGGTTGCTCACGCCCGACCCGACCTGCTCGACGATGCCCATGAACTCGTGGCCGAGCACGTCACCCTTGCTCAGGTAGGGCGCCAGCACCCGGTAGAGGTGCAGGTCGGAGCCGCAGATCGCGGTGGAGGTGACGCGCACGACAGCGTCGGTCGGTTGTTCGATGCGAGGGTCGGGAACCTCGTCGATGCGTACGTCCTCGATGCCGTGCCAGGTGAGAGCTCTCATCGTCTGAACGTATGTCGGCTGCTCGCGTGATGCTTCCACCCGCAAGGGTGGGCCGGGTTCTGCGGCCGCCACGGTGAGCGTGGGCCGCCCGCCGGAGAACCGAGCGTGCGGGGTTGAACCATCAAGTTTTTGGGTACTACTGAGCGGTAGTCGTGAGCCTCAGCGAAGAGGCCGGCTCGCGAGCACCTCCGGCGAGTCCAGTCCCGACGCCGCACCGGCCCCGAAGGAGAACCCGTCTCATGACCGTCACCCCCCGCGCCAACGCTGCGCCCATGCGCGTGGCGCTGGTCAACGACTATGAGCTCGTGCTGCGCGGCCTGGCCCAGATGTTCCGGCCGTACCGCGATCGCATCACCATCGTGGAGCTCGATGCCCGGATGCCGGTGTCGAGACCGGTCGACATCGCCCTCTACGACCCCCACGGTCGGGCGCAGAGCGATCGGCTCGTCATCGAAGAGCTGATGGCCCAGGCCACCGTGGGCAAGGTCGTGGTCTACGGCTGGACGTCGGGTTCCGAGCCGGCTCGGCCGGGTCTGCGTCGCGCGTCCGCCGTGCTGTCGAAGGGTCTGGGGGCACAGGAGCTCGTCGACGGTCTCGAGCGGATCCACCAAGGAGCTCCCCTCGCCCTCACGCCGCCGCGACGCGAACACCGTAGGGCGCTCGCGTGGCCGGGGCGTCACGAGGGCCTGACCCCGCGCGAGAGCGAGATCGTCGCCTTGATCACCCAAGGCCTGACCAACCAGGCGATCGCCGACCTGACCTACCTCAGCATCAACTCGGTGAAGTCCTACATCCGCACGGCCTATCGCCGGATGAACGTGACGAGCAGGAGCCAAGCTGTGCTCTGGGGCGTTCAGCACGGCTTCGAACCCGACCACGTTCGCATCGCGTCATGACCGACACCCGCAGAGTGCTCGTGACGGGCGCATCAAGTGGCATCGGCCGCGCCAGCGCCCTCGCCCTGGCCCGAACCGGCGCCTCCCTGATTCTGGTCTCACGCTCAGAGACGGCGTTGGCCGAGGTCGCCCGCGAGTGCGTCGAGCTCGGCGCCAGCGCGCAGGTCGTCGTCGCCGACGTGTCCGATGCGGCAGCCGTGACGCACGCGTTTGTCGAGGCCACCTCGAACGGCATCCTGCACGGCGTGATCCACTCGGCGGCGGTTCTCTCGTACGGTCGCTTCGAGCAGGTGCCGGCCGAGGTGTTCGACCAGTCCATCCGCACCACCCTGCTCGGCACTGCCAACGTGTCACGCAGCGCCCTAGAGGTCTTCGGCCACCAGGGTGACCGGGGCAGTCTCGTGGTCATCGGTTCGCTGCTCGGCAAGATCGCCACCCCCTATATGAGCAGCTACGTCACGGCCAAGTGGGGGGTGCACGGCCTCGTGCGCACTCTGCAGATCGAGGCTCGGTCCACTCCCGGCATCCAGATCAGCCTGGTCTCCCCCGGCGGCGTCGACACACCGGTCTACCTCCAAGCCGGCACGTACCTGACCCGACACGGTCGTCCACCACCCCCCGTCGACCCACCCGAGAAGGTGGCGGATGCCGCCGTCGCAGCCCTGCAGCATCCTCGCCGTGAGCGCTACGTCGGCATCGCGAACGGCGTGGTTGTCGCCGGGTTCCGTTTTCTACCAGCGGTCTTCGACACCCTTGTCTCACCCCTGATGAGGCTGGGCGGGCTCACCGGCTCGCGAGTCTCACCCACCCCCGGCAATGTTTTCGAGCCGCAGCCCGAGGGAGAGTCGCTGCGGTCGGAATGGCGCCGCTGGGGCGGCCGACGGTGAACAGCTCGGAACCAGGCTCTGAGGTCGTGTCGCAGATCGACGAGAAGGACCGCCGCGACATCCTGTTGCAGCAGACCATCAACGACCTGGCGGGAACCTCCCGTGGTCTACCCCTTGCACAGGTGGCCGCCACACCCGCCGACAGGATGGTTGCAGAACACCTGGCCCCCCGGCCGCAACCCTGGCTGGACGCCGTGGCGAACGAGGCCATCAACGGCAACGCCTACGTCATCTCCGCGACCACCGCGGTGGTCTGCGACGTGCCGAAGCCGAGAACCAACCGCTCCGGCGAAGTCGTCGAACGACCGACAGCGGCTTCGTCATCGACCGCCTCATTGCTTAGGCCCCGACTCAGGCCGGGTAGCTCAGCCGTCCGTGGGCGTCGACTGACGGCGTGGCACCCCACTCGCCCAGCCGGTGCGGGCGGGGCTCGGCCTCTCCGATGATGTGCTGCACGCTCCAGCCCCGCGCCACCAGCGTGTTGGCCACGAGCAGCCGGTGACAACGCCACGGGGTCGGCTCAGCGCACATCAGCACGACGCGCGAGGTGGCGGCCAAGGCGGCCAGTCGGTCGAGCCCCAGCTCGTAGGCGGGGGTTCGGGTGTAGTCGGCGTAGTTCCGGAAGCTGGCGTTCTGCCAGCCCTGGTTGCTCTCGTCGGCACCCGGCTGCTTCCGACGACGCCCACCGAGCTGCTCGAGGTGGGCGTAACCGACCCCAGCCCGGCCCAGCCAGCCCGGCATCACGTCTCGTCCGTACTGCGGGCTGCTGCGCGAGCCGGGATGCGCCCGGATGTCGGCGACCAGGTTGATCTTCTGGGCCGCAAGCAGCTGCAGGAAAACCGACTCCGGGCGCGTCCAGTGCCCGACCGTCCAGACCCCGCTCATGACCACCCCATCCGTGACCACCGCATCCATGCACACATTCTGGCCGACCGCGGTTGGGCGCTGGTCGGGGGCGGGTACGCCAGGGACGTCAGCATCTTTCGAGGAGGACCCCGTGGACGAGCCCCGCACCCCACCGTCAGTCGACCAGCCCACCACGGCGCATGAGCCCTTGGCGCCACCACCTGACCAGGCCGCGCCCGAGGTCGTCACGGCGACCGGCAGAGCGACGGGGGCTCCGGCCACCGCCCGGGCCCAGTCGGGCGCCTTCCTGACGACCGCGCAGGGTCTTCGCCTGAAAGACACCGACCACTCGCTCAAGGCGGGCGAGCGCGGACCTACGCTGTTGCAGGACCATCACCTGCGCGAGAAGATCACCCACTTCGACCACGAGCGCATCCCGGAACGGGTCGTGCACGCTCGGGGGGCCGGCGCCCACGGGGTGTTCCGCGGCTACGGCAACGCTGCGACGGTGTGCCGGGCCGGCCTCTTCGGCAAAGACGTCGAGACCCCGGTCTTCACCCGTTTCTCCACGGTGCTCGGCTCACGTGGGTCGGCTGACACCGTGCGCGACACCCGCGGCTTTGCGGTGAAGTTCTACTCCGACGAGGGAACGTGGGATCTCGTCGGCAACAACATGCCGGTGTTCTTCATCCAGGACGGCATCAAGTTCCCCGACGTCGTGCACGCCGCGAAGCCGCACCCCGACCGCGAGATTCCCCAGGCGCAGTCGGCCCATGACACGTTCTGGGACTTCGTCTCGCTGCACACCGAGGCTCAGCACCACACGTTGTGGAACATGTCTGACCGCGGTGTCCCCTCGTCCTTGCGGATGATGGAGGGTTTCGGCGTGCACACCTTCCGACTGGTCGACGCCGAGGGCGCCACCACGTTGGTCAAGTTCCACTGGAAGCCCCGGGCGGGGGTCAGCTCGCTGATCTGGGAGGAGGCCCAGCTCGCCGCCGGCGGCGACCCTGACTTCCACCGCCGCGACCTCGCCGACGCTATCGAGGGTGGCTTCTTCCCGCAGTGGGAGCTCGGCATCCAGACCTTCCCCGACGAACCCGACCAGATGTTCGAGGGCATCGACCTGCTTGACCCGACGAAGCTCGTTCCCGAAGAGCTGGCCCCGGTTCAGCCCATCGGGCTGATGACCCTGACCGCCAACCCGAGCAACTACTTCGCCGAGACCGAGCAGGTGGCCTTCCACCTCGGCAACCTCGTGCCGGGCATCGAGGTGACCAACGACCCGCTGCTGCAGGCCCGGCTCTTCTCCTACATCGACACCCAGATCACGCGCCTGGGTGGGCCGAACTTCAACCAGATCCCGATCAACCGGCCGCACGCGCCGGTCAACGACATGCTGCGTGACGGCTTCCACCAGCACGCGGTGCACACCGGGGTCGCGCCGTACCGCCCCAACAGCCTCGACGGTGGGTGTCCCTTCGTCGCCGGCGAGGCCGATGGGGCGTTCGTCGAGGTGCCCGCCCCCGTCGCCGAGGGAGCGAAGGTTCGAGCCGCTGCTCGCTCGTTCGACGACCACTTCTCGCAGGCCCGGTTGTTCTACCGTTCCATGAGCCCGGTAGAGCAGCAGCACATCAAGGGGGCTTACTCCTTCGAGCTGGCCAAGTGTTACGAGCAGGCGGTGCGCGAGCGTCAGCTGCAGTCGCTGGCCAACATCGACGTTGACCTGTGTGCTGCCGTCGCCCGCAGCCTCGGCCTGCCGGCCCTTGAAGCGACCATCGAGGTGGCCGAGAGCGCACCCAGCCCAGCGTTGTCCCAGCTGGGCGCCACGTACCCGGTCGACGGTCGGAAGGTTGCCGTGGTCATCGACGACGCAACCGACACCGCGCTGGCCGGTGAGGTCATCGCGGCCGTTGCCGAGTCGAAGATGGTGCCGTTCCTGGTCGGCCCGCACGGCGGCACGATGGGCGAGCTGACCGTCGCGAGAACATTCGCCACCGCCCGGTCGTTCGAGTTCGACGCCGTCGTCGTGCTGGGGGCGTCGCCCGCCGAGGATGCCGTGCCAGGCCTCGACGCGCGGGCCGGCGAGCCGACGGCGGGGGCCGGAGCCGCAGGAAGCGTGGATCCACGGATCACCCTGTTGTTGGGCGAGATGTGGCGGCACTGCAAGGCCGTCGCTGCCACCGGCGACACAGGAACCCGCGCCCTGCCCGAGGTGGCCAGGGGTGGGGACGCACGAGGCGTCGTGATCGACGACGACCCCAGCGCCGTGGTGTCCGCTCTGGCTGAGCTGCTCGCCTCGCACCGAGTCTGGGATCGGTTCTCGGCGAACGCATGATGACGTTCGTCAGCCGGGTATGAACCCGACAACGTCTATCGACTCGAGGAGCGCCATGCCTACCGCCTCAACCGACGCCAGCGTGCTGAAGGGTCGTCTGGCCGAGCAGATGATCGAGCTGCCCGAAAACGAACGGGTCGAGGCGAAGACCTCCGTGCTGATGGAGAAGGTCACCCATCACAGGGACGAGGAGGAAAAGCACTGGTTCGTGAGGGCGCCATGACCAGCCCGGTGAACGCAGCCACCATCGCGAGACAGACCTCTGCCTCGCCCCGGCAGGTGTGGTCGGTGCTGGCCGACGGCTGGGCCTACACGACGTGGGTGGTCGGCGCCTGCCGGGTTCGCGCGGTGGAGCCTGACTGGCCCGGAGTGGGCCAGCGGATCCATCACTCCTTCGGAACCTGGCCCGTGCTGCTCAACGACACCACCGAGGTGCTCGAGGCCATCGAGCTGGAGTCGCTGACGTTGCAGGCCCGAGGTTGGCCCGTTGGCGAGGCCACCGTTCACATCACGTTGCAGCCGTGGCAGAGCGGCACGCTCATTCGCATCCGAGAGGATGCCGTCTCTGGGCCCGGCACCCTGGTGCCCAAACCGCTGCGGCAGCTGGCCATCGGCCCTCGCAACCGCGAGAGTCTGCGGCGCCTGACCTACCTGGCCGAGGGCAAGCCGGGAGACCCGACGTGAGCGGCGCGGCCGTCCCGCGAGCCGCTGTGAGCTGCGCCGACATCGTGCGACACCTGATGGAGTGGTTGTTGGCCGGCCCACTCCCCACAGGGCCTGAACCCGACGTCGAAGAGCCGCCCGCCGAGGTTCCGCCCCGTCCGTCCACCCCGGTTGAACGCGAGTGACCGGCGTGGACGGCGACGACGCGAGCTCACCGGTCGGTGACGCATCTTTGCGGCGGCCACCTCCGACACCCTGGCCATGCTGTTGGTGGTCGTAGCGGTCTCGACGGTTCGCCCGACCGGCACCTCGTAGGTGTCCGCGGTTCCGGTCATCGTCGTGAGGTGACCGGAACCGCGGACTGAGGGAAGGGCCGAGGTGGTACCAGGGGGGCGGCCCGCTTCATGGTGGTGGGCCGGGCGGGCCGCGAGCCGCGCGAACTGGGCGTCAGTACTCGTGGTGGGCTCGAACGTGCAGGCGGCCCCCGAGGGGGTTCACCCCGGCTTGAGGAGGACGTTTCGTCAAAACGTGACCGACGGGGTTTCCCCCGTCGATGCCATCACCTGCCTCTCGCGGTCGGTGTCTGCTGAGATTGCTGCCCGACACCCGGTCACGAGGTTCGCAACCCAGGCTGGGGGGCGGGTCAGATGCGGGGGTGAGCGTTGCCTGCCCTCGGCCGGTGCTCGGATGCACCCGGGGCCGGGATCCCCGGCGCCCGAACGCATGTGGGGGCGGTCTCGGTGGGTTCCAGGCCGGAGCAGGCTCGGTTCCGCAGCAGGGGGTGCCATCCGGGGCGGGTCGGGGGGGCCTGGCCAGGAGGCTGCGATGATCGCGTCGAACTCATCCCGCAGCAGGTCCGAGTCGTTCAGGATGCGGTCGAGCAGCTCGTCCGCGACCAAGGCCCCGCCGACTACTGACGTCGCCGTGACTGCTACCACCTCAATCACCTCCTTGAGAGTGCCTCAGCGCCGGTGCCGATTCGGGCGGTGCCGGTTCAGGCGGTGATGGTCTGCCGGTCGTGTCCGTCGCGACTGGTGTTCGTGATCTCGATCTTGCGCGGCTTGGCCTGCTCGGCCACCGGGATCTTCAGGGTCAGCACGCCCGCGGCGTAGCCGGCCTCGATCCGCTCGGTGTCAAGGTTGTCGCCCAGGACCAGCTGGCGGGAGAACACCCCTCGGGGGCGTTCCGCGGCGAGCATCTCCTTCTCCCCGTCCAGGGCGGACCGCTCGGCCTTGACGGTCACCACGTTGCGTTCCACGTCCAGATCGACCGAGTCCGGGCTGACCCCGGGCAGGTCGAACTCGATGTGGAAGGTGTCTCCCTCGCGCCAGGCGTCCATCGGCATCACCGAGGGTCGGGCCCAGGTTCCCGGGCTACCCAGCACCTGCTGGGTCAGCCGGTCCAGCTCACGGAACGGGTCGGTGCGCATCAGCATCGCAGCCATTGCTCTCGTACTCCTCTCGCGGTGGGTCCCACCACGACCCTGATCTGTCGTGGTGGCTATAGATTTGTTGTAGCACCCGTGTCATTCTTAGGCAAGCCCCCAGACCGAAATCCTCACGAGAGAGACCCCGTGACTTGTCCCCGGCCGGCACCAGCATCACCGACGACCCCGCCGCAAGCGGCACCCGAGGGACAGCCGGCGACCCGTTCTGACCCCGGTCGCGGGGTGTACGGCATCTCGGTCGCTGCGGAGCTCGTCGGGATGGGCGCGCAGACGCTGCGCCTGTACGAGACCCGCGGTCTGCTCCGACCCGAGCGCACCCCCGGGGGTACCCGCCGTTACAGCCCCGATGACCTGGACCGGGTCCGGCGCATCGGTCGGCTGCTCACCGACGGGCTCAACCTCGCCGGCATCTCCATGGTCTTGGATCTGGAAGAACAGAACACCCACCTGCGCGCGACCAACCGGGCAGGCAAAGGACAGTTCGACCAGACGCGGTCGCAGTGACTGCGACGCTCCCCGGTGCGCATCTGCGCAGAGATCAAGGACCGCAACCAGGCAGCCAGACCCGATGCGCGACGGCATCGGGCCCGGCTCGCTCCCGGTCTGCCGAACAGGCGGGGTCGGGACCCCTCCCTACGGCAGGTACCACCCGAAGCCGGTGCCGGTGCGGTAGCCGCTCGCCGCGGCCGACGCGCTGGCGGTCATCGGGCGAGAGAAGTCGTACACCGCGCTGGTGACCGCCTGGTTATCGCCGATGTCAAAGGAGATGACGATCGGGTCGTAGGCCTGCCCAGGCGTGATGGCGGCGGTTGAGCGGAGGGTCCAGGTCGTCTCCTTGGATGTGCTGTCGAGGACGGGATCGCCCAGCAGCTCCCAGGCGGAGCTCCCCAACGATCCGTACTGTCCAACACCGATGAGAGAAGCGATGTGGGGTTGCGGGGTCATCTTCAGCGTGACCGTGGTCGCCGCGGGGCGCTTGGCCAGCAGGCCGGACAAGGACACCGGCACCGTGACGGTCAAGACCTCACGACCCGGGTCGGCCTGGGTGATCGGGGTCGTCCTGAAGGTGGCGTACGTGTCTTCTCGGAAGATCGGACCCGTCCACTTGTGCCAGTTCGGGTCCGGCGGCGTCAGGCCCCGAGCGACGGTTCCGAACGGTGACGTTGCGAAGGAGACCGGCCCGAGGGTGGTCGTCGTCGGGAGCTTCGTCAGGCCGGCCACCGCGAGACACTGCAGCCGGCTCTTGAACAGGGTGCCGAAGCTCTTCCAGCCGTTGGTCTGGCAGTCCGCGAACGTCAGCGGGGTGCTCTCCAACCGGAAGAAGGCAATGGAGCCAGGGTCGGTGCCGTTCCAGATGGTCTTGTTCACGAAGTTCAGGGAGTGAAAGCCCGGCGTCAGATAGAACGTGCCGTGACTGAACGTCGGGTCGGTCATCGACGCGTCTGCCCGGGCGATGTCCGAGAGGTAGAAGCGCGGTGAGCAGCTGCGCAGGTCTGCGGGGACCGTCGCCGTGTCGCCGAGACGCGAGCGTCCGTCGACCACGGAGAACTCGTCA
Organism: Actinomycetales bacterium; assembly: GCA_038235595.1. GTDB lineage: Bacteria > Actinomycetota > Actinomycetes > Actinomycetales > Dermatophilaceae > DSM-29435. Next base: position 30,057 of record JBBSTU010000002.1, read on the forward strand.
CCGTGACAGTACGCGTCGGTGACGGTCACCTTGGTCAACGCGCTGCTCCAGAAGGTGTACGGCCCATCCATCGAGGTGCCACCGACCCCACCGTCGGTCTGGAACTTCTGCCACCCGGCATCCGGGTGCACGTCAGACCCGGATGCGACCGCTGTGGAGACGCCGGCCTGCAGTGCGGCACCAGCGGCGCCGAGGCTGGCGGCCTGCGCCGGTGCGCCAGCGAGGGCGCCGGCAACCATGGCGCCGGCGGCCACGAGCACCCCGGCCCTGAGAGCACGGGCCCGACGTCGTCGGTACTCGTTCACCCGGCTGCCGCGGTGAACGGTGGACTGGTTGGAGCTGGGCATGGCGTGCGTCCCTTCGGTCCGGGTCAGTGGCGATCCGGGCCGTGACGGCTGGTCATCACTAACGCTAGTAGATGTGGTCCTTAGACTGACCCCCTCTCACGGCCTTGTCAAGATTCATTAGTTTTAGAATGGCGGTGGTTGCTGTTGCCCAACGGCCCACCGCGCCCGCGGCTCCCGCGAAGGTGGGGTCCCGGCCACCCGCTGGCCGGGCCCACGAGCACAAGAAGGGCAGGCACGAGCAGCGAGCGCACGAGGAAGGCGTCGATGAGGATGCCGCACGCCATCGCGAACCCCAGTTCCCGAAAGGGCGAGAGGGGGATGATCGCCAGCATTCCGAAGCTGACGGCCAGGGTGAGACCGGCCGAGGTGATCGCCCGCGACGACTCGGGAACCGCCTTGATGACGGCCTCGCGCAGCGGCAGGGTTCGGGCTTCCTCCCAGACCCTGCCCACGCCGAAGATGTTGTAGTCGGAGCCGAGCGAGACGAGCAGCACCGCAGCCGCGAAGGGCACGTAGAAGGTCAACCCATCAGTGGTCCCGAGGTCCATGAAGACCCAGACCGTCAGCCCCAGTGACGCGGTCAGCGCCAGCACGCTCGACGCCAGCAGGAACAGCGGCGCGACGAGGGCGCGCAGGAAGACGACGAGCAGCAGCAGGTTGACGGCAATCCCGGCGATCGCGATGCGGTAGAGGTCCTCTTCGGTCGAGGTGACCAGACCCTCGGCCAGTGCCGTGTCTCCGCCGAGGCTGAGCGTCGCCTCCGTCAGCCCGCTGCTGGTGGCCAGCGCAGGCAGCCGGTCGCGCAGCGCGGTCAGGTCGTTGATCGCCGTGGCGTCGAGGGGGTCACTCTCGAGCACGATGAGCATCCGGGCGGCGTTCCCACTCTTGGCCAGCACCACGTCGAACGCCTGGGTGGTGAAGTTCTGGCTCGGCCCGAGCACACCCGCGACACCGGGTTCGGCCTCGATCAGGCTTTGCAGATCTCGTAGCCGAGGCAGCTGCGAGGTCACCTTCGTGCCCTCGATGAGCAAGGTGGTGGGCGAGGTGATCCCAGGAGCGAACGCCTTCGCCGCCGCATCGGAGGCCACCTTGACCGGGTTGTCGGCCGGCAGCGAGCTCGAGAACGCCACCCCGAGGTCGAGGCCGCGAACGGCCACCGAGGCCAGGCCGAGCACCCCCACGCAGGCCAGCACCACCACTGCGGCAGCGCGCCGGGTGGCCAGGCGTCGAACGAGGTGAAGCCCGGCGACATACCTGCGGGTCGTCGTGACCAGGCCCGCGGGCCTCCTCGGGCGGTGGCGCCCCGCCGGACGGGTGCTTCGGGGCCAGAAGACCTTGGGGCCGAGGATCGCCAGGGCGGCGGGCACGAGGGTCACCGACACGATGAGCCCCACGAGCACGGCCAGGGCCATCGCCGGCCCGAAGCCCCGGAAGAACTCCGACTTCGCCGCGAGCAGAGCAGCCGTTCCGGCTGCCACCGTCACGCCCGCAGCCCCGACGATGGGCGTGTCGACAGCCACCGCCCGGCGCACGGCATCGCGCCAGTGGCTCGCTCCCCCGACCCTCGACGAGAAGGCGGTGACGTAGAAGATGGTGTAGTCGGTGACGACCCCGAGCAGTAGAGCCACGAGCAGCGGTTCGAGCTCGGCAGGGGTGGTGATCCCGGCGAGGCTCTCGAGCCAGGCCGACAGGCGGGTGGTGACCACGAAGGCCAGGGCGGAACACACGAGCGCGATGGCGGGCGCCACGACCGACCGGAAGGTGAGCCCGACGAGCACGATGATGGCGAGCACCGTGAGCAGCTCGAGGCGAGGCAGGTTCTCGCTGACGAGCGCGGCCTGCTGCGCCCGCGCCGGAACGGAACCCGTCACGCCGACGACGTGGTCCTCCGGCCGGTCGAGGTGTTCGTCGATGTACCGCCGGGCGGCATCCTGCTGGCTGCTGAAGCTGCTGACCGGGTTCATGAACAGGTAGGTCAGCACCGCCGTGTCTCGTTCGCTGCTGGTGCCGATCAGCGGCAGGCTGTTGGTGATCGGGATCGCACCGAGGAGCGGCCATTCGAGCTTGGCCCCCTGGTCGATCGAGATGGCGTCGAGCACCGACTCGGCCTGCACGTAGGGCGACAGACCGGCGGGGTCGCGTTGCACGACGGCGGTGCGGCTCGACAGCGGAAATCCGAACTCCTGTATCGACCTCAGCTCCGAGCTGAGGGCCGGGCTGTCCAGGGGGATGATGCTGGCGATCTCGTTGTCGTTCGACGGCGGGGCCGGTGTGAGCACGAGGGCGAGCACGACCAGCAACCAGCCACCGACGATGTACCAACGGTTGCGAACCGCCCAGCGCGCGTATCGCGTGAAAAAGCCGTCCCGGCTCCCGTCCATGTCTGACGTCGTCGGTGGCGGCGGCGAGCTGGAGGGTCGGGCGCGCCACGGGCGCCTCATGAGCCGGGCAGATCCGTCAACCGCAGGCCGAGACGCCGCAGCTCACCGGCCGCCAGCCGGTCGTAGCGTCCGGCGGCCAGGTCGGCCTCCGGCTGGCTCGTGATCGCCAGCACCTGCGCCACCGACAGGTTGGTCACGCAGCGGCGCGCCAGCTGGGCCAGCACGGCATCCCGGCGCGCCGGTTCGCGCAGCAGCGCGACGATCTGCGCCACCTCGGCCCGCCAGGCCAAGCGCCCGGGGAGGTAGACGAAGAGCACCGGCCCGAGAGGGCCGAGCGCAATCGTCACCGCAAGCAGGATCGCGAGAACCCGGGTGCTGGAGGCGGCCTCCTGCCCGCCGGTCACGATGCTCGCACCGCTCGTGACCACCTGCTGGCCCAGCTCGCCGGTGCGTTCGCCGATGACGGGGAGCGCCGAGAGGTCCTGCAAGGCCTTGCCGGCCGTGCCGAGGGCCCGGCCCGAGTCGACCACCCCCGTGCTCAGGGCCTCGAGGTTCCAGATCTGGAAGCCGGCCAGCACGCCGACCACCAGCCAGAACACGACCCAGAAGGCGACGACGCCGTCCCAGGTTCGGACCGAGTCGGCATCCCGCAGCCACGACTGGCGCACCTTCATGACCCACTTGTACCCGATGCCGGCCGACAACGCACGGCGACGGGGCCGCGGCAGACCATCATCGGGCGCCGTCGACGATGCCAGGGCCGACCGGAGCAGAGGTGGGTGAGACCATCGTTCCGACGCGGGCCGAGATCGCTGCGAGACGGGCTCGGCTGACGTCGTCGAAGTCGGCCGAAGCCGTCGTCGCGTCGAGACGTTGTCGCTCACGGTCGACCAGGCCCAGGTCGGATGCCGGTACGTTCCAGGCCAGCTCGTCGAGCAGCTGGTAGAGCCGGGCGGCGACGAGCGGGTCTGCCGACCCGTAGCGCCGGATCTGGGTCAGCGACATCTCGATGAGGTGCTCGAGATCGGGCCGGTTCACCACCACGCGTGCCCCCTCGTCTGCCGTGTGCTCGACCGGCCCCAGCTCGCAGCCGGCCAGCTGGGAGAGCACGACCGAGATGTGGTCGATGGCGTGGATGGCCGTCGTCGGGTCGTTGATGCCCGGCGAGAGGGCCTTGTTGGCGACGTCGGTGAGCTGCCGCAGCCCGAAGCCGACGTCTTGGGCAGCGGTGCGCTCGGGGCCGGTGCGCAGCGAGCCACCCACGGCCTGCGCCAGCTCGGTCAGCTGGTCGGCGCTGAGCGGCCCCCGACGGCCGTGGGCCGACCCGAGGGGGGCACCCTGCACGATGAAGTCGCCGGGAAGGGCGGTGATCTCCAGCCCCGCCCCCGCCTGTCGCGAGGCCTTGAGCAACTTGTCGGTATCAACTCGCAGCAGAAAGCCGGAGGTCGTCGACAGCAGTGGCTGGCCCCGCCCCATCGCTGTCCCCGCCGTCACCGGGCTGCCCTCACCACGCGGGGCGAGCACCGAGCGAACGGTGCCGGACGCATCACGGGCCACCTCGTGCAGCATGGTCTCGACCCGGATCTGACGAGTGAGGTGGGCGAGGAAGAGCACCAGACCGATGACGCTCAGGATCGCAAGCACGAACGCGGTGGTCACGGCCAGGCGAGGCACGAACGGGTCCTGGCCATCGCCTCCGGACCGCACCGACCGCAGCACGGTGAGCGAGAAGGCGAACGTCGAAAGGAACAGGGCGAGCGTGCCCTGGACGAACAGGTCCTGGGTGAAGGTGCGCAGCAGTCGGGGCGAGAACTGGCTGCTCGCCAGCTGAAGCGTCACCACGGTCAGCGAGAACGTCAAAGATGTCACGGTGATCAGCGAGCTCGAGACGGCATCGAGCACCGTGCTGGCCGCGTTGCCGTCTCCGCCGAAGATCACGGCCGTCACCCACCCGGGCAGCCCGTCGTCGACGGCGGCATCCACCCGCGGCAGCACCAGTCCGAGCGCCACGGCGACGACGATGGCCACGGTGGGCAACGGCCACAGCTGCGCCCGCAGGCCGTCCTTGGCGCTGCGCACGACCGCGGCCGGCCCCGAGCTCACGACGGGCACCTGCGCGGGAACGACATGTGCGCGACCCTAGCCCGACCGACGTGACCCGTGCGCGTGCCGCGCGAGGGAAGGACGCGGGAACGGCCGTCCCCGATACTGGGACGGGAAACGCGCTCGAAACCTCGAGACGGTACGACTGTGACATGACCTCTTCCGACCGGGCCACGACCGAACGACTCCTCGAGGCCGACCGCCGCCGACCCAACGAGGCGACGTTCGCCGGAGGGGTCTCCTCGGCCCAGCAGCATGCTGCCCTGCGAGCCTCGGTGCGCCAGCTCGGGGCCCTGCTCGGGGAGGCGCTGACGCGGCACGAGGGCCCCGAGCTGCTGGCCCTCGTCGAGAGCGTGCGCAGCCTGGCGCGCCAGCCCGACGACGAGCAGCTACGAGCCACTCTGGCCGGGGTCGACGCCCCGACCGCCGTCGTGCTGGCCCGGGCCTTCACCGCCTACTTCCAGCTGGTCAACGTGACCGAACAGCTGCACCGGTGGCAGGAGGTCACGGCCGGTTCCGAAGGGCCGCTCGCCGCCGCGGCCCTGCGCATCGGTGAGGCGCTGGAGGCCGGGAGCATCGACCGCGAGCTCGTGTCGTCGGTGCTCGGCCGGCTCGAGTACCGCCCGGTCTTCACCGCCCACCCCACCGAGGCGACCCGCCGCACGGTCATCGACCTGCTGCGCCGCATCGCCGACACGGCAGCGGCGATCGAGGACCCGCGCCGACCGGCATCCGACCTCCCCCGGGTCGAGCGCAGGCTGGCCGAGCTGGTCGACCTGCTCTGGCAGACCGACGAGCTGCGCATCGTGCGGCCGGAGCCCACCGACGAGGCCCGCACGGCCATCTACTATCTGCACTCCCTCGCGGCCCAGGTGGTTCCCGACCTGCTGGCCGAGCTCGACCGCACGCTGACCGGCATCGGGGTCTCGCTGCCGGTCGACGCCCGCCCGCTGCGGTTCGGAACGTGGGCCGGCGGCGACCGCGACGGCAACCCCAACGTCACCCCGGCCGTCACGCTGGAGGTCATCGGCCTGCAGCACGACGCCGCGCTGCGTGAGCTCGTCGAGCACGTCGAGGACCTGCTGGTGGAGATCTCGTCGTCGACCCGGGTTGTGAGAGTGACCGACGAGCTCCGACGAAGTCTCGAACATGACGGGGCCGCCCTGCCGGTGACGCACTCCGCTGTCGAACGGCTCAACGCCGAGGAGCCCTACCGGCTCAAGCTGAGCTTCGTGCGGGTGCGCCTGCTGCGCACCCGAGACCGCCTCGAACACGGCACAGTGCACGAGCCTGGACGCGACTACGCCGGCTTCCACGAGCTGTTGGCCGACCTCACTCTCGTGCGCGACTCGATGCTCGCCAGCGGCGACGAGCTCACGGCGGGCGGGTCGATCCTGCGTCTCATCCGCACCGCCACCGCGATGGGGCTGGGGCTGGCCACGCTCGACATCCGAGAGCACAGCGACAAGCACCACGCCGCCCTGGCCGAGCTCTACGACCGCCTCAGCGAGCTCGAAACCCCGTATGCGGCGTTGGACCGCACGGCACGAATCAGGTTGCTGTCGAAGGAGATGGCCTCTCGCCGGCCCCTCACGGGCAGCGGGGCAACCGACCTCGGCCCAGCGGCATCCGCCTCGCTCGACCTGCTGTCCACGATCCGTCGCGCGCTCGACACCTACGGCCCCGACACCATCGAGACCTACATCGTCTCGATGACCCACGACGTCGACGACCTGTTCGCAGTGGTCGTGCTGGCGCGGGAGGCAGGGCTCGTCGACATCGGCTCGGAGGCCGCCACGACCACGGCCCGCATCGGGTTCGCCCCTCTCTTCGAGACCGTCGCCGAGCTCGAGGCGGCCGGTCCGCTGCTCGACGCGCTGCTGGGCGACCCCGCGTACCGCCGAGTCGTCTCAGCCCGTGGGGACGTGCAAGAAATCATGCTGGGCTACTCCGACTCGAGCAAGGATGCCGGAATCGCCGCGTCGCAGTGGCAGATTCACCGCGCGCAGCGAGTGTTGCGCGACGTCGCCCGCGAGCACGGAGTGGTGCTGCGCCTCTTCCACGGCCGCGGTGGCTCGGTCGGTCGTGGAGGTGGACCGACCGGCGAGGCCGTGCTCTCCCAGCCCTACGGCAGCCTCGACGGTCCGATCAAGATCACGGAGCAGGGCGAGGTGATGAGCGACAAGTACACCCTGCCGGGCCTGGCCCGCTTCAACCTCGAGGTGGCGCTCGCCGCGGTGCTCGAAGCGTCGGTGCTGCACCGCACCTCGTTGTTGCCCAGCGACGTCATCGACGGATGGAACACGACGATGGACCTCGTGGCCGGCCGTGGCCAGAACGCCTACCGCGAGCTGGTGCGCAACCCGGGTCTGGTGCCGTTCTTCGTGTCGGCCACCCCGGTCGACGAGCTCGGCAAGATGAACATCGGGTCGAGGCCCTCCAAGCGGCCGGGTGGCGCCGGTGGGCTCGATGACCTGCGCGCCATCCCGTGGGTGTTCGGGTGGACCCAGTCGCGCATCATCCTGCCCGGCTGGTTCGGCGTCGGCTCGGGCCTTGCCGCCGCCCGTGAGGCCGGGCGTGACGAGCTGCTCCGGGAGATGTACGGGTCGTGGGCCTTCTTCCGCACCTTCTTGTCCAACGTGCAGATGACCCTGGCCAAGACCGACCTCGAGATCGCAGCGGGTTACGTACGCGAGCTCGTGCCGACCGAGGTGGCCGGCCTGTTCAACACGATCCGCGACGAACACGCTCGCACGATGGAGGAGGTGCTGCGGGTGACCGGCCAGCAGCGGCTGCTCGAGCGGGCTCCGGTTCTGCAACGCACCCTCGCGCTGCGTGACAGCTACCTCGCGCCTCTGCACGCCCTTCAGACCTCGCTGCTCGCGCGCTCGCGGTCAGCGCCCGACGACGCCGGAACAGACCCTGACGTGCAGCGCGCCCTGTTGCTGACCATCAACGGCATCGCCGCCGGGCTGCGCAACACCGGGTGACGCGAGACCCGGCCGGGTAGCGGGTTCACCCGTCGTGTGTCGCCACGGCCGGTCAGCCCAGCGAACCAGCGGTCCGCTCCGGCCCCGATGGTCGTCTCGCGTCGAGCCAGGCGACCACCGCGGCGTGCGGGAAGGTGACGGCCAGCAGCACCGCCACCTGAGCCTGGATCGTCACGACGCCGCCCAGCGAGATGACCACGCCCACGGCGCCGAGCGCCACGACGGTCGGGGCCACCGAGAGCCTCATGAGGTGCCGGACGGCCGCCGCGCCGCCGCGGTCCACGCGCGAGACGAGGCTGTCGTGCAGACGAACCGCATCGACGAGGCGGCCGGTGAACCGCACGGCGTGCCACAGGCCGAAGTAGACGCCGAACGCCGCGAGGGGTGGGCAGGTGGCGAACACGAGGGACAGGAGCACCAGCTCGAACGCCTGCTGCCCCTGCCGACGCCACAGCAGTGCCGCCAGGGCGGCCCCCACCACGACGACAACCACGCTGAGCCCCGCACCACGCGAAATCAACGCGAGATCAGCCACCGTCGGAGACATCGCTCGAACGATGGGGTCGGTGGCGTCAGGCTGTGACCAGACGATCAGCCCGACGGTCACGAGGCCGACCGCGAAGGCATGAAGCACCGACACGGGGCTCAGCCCGAGACTGGTTCCCCTGCGGTCTGCACCCGCCGTCACCTCCCCCCAGCCGAAGTGGGCTCCGGCCACCACCAGGAACGCGATCAGGGTCGGGGCCGGCGCCAGCACGAGCAGAGCTCCCATCGCGCCCGCACTCACCAGGTAGCCCACGAGGAGCAACACGACATCGCGCGCGCCAACTCGGCGGCGCTGGTCTCCGGGGGCATCCGTTGCACCGACGACCGCCCACCCGGGCAGCAGATGGTCGACCGCCCCATGGGGCAGACCGGCGAGGGCTCCGGCGATCGCGATCGGAAGAGTGACGGCGCGAAGGCCTTCCGGCGCAACGACGTTGGCGATGAACAGCAGCGCCAGCGCCAGAACGGGAGCCCACGTGAGCCAGGGCACGTCACGCAGGCTGTCGAAGCCGGCACGGGGTGCCCGCTCCCTCTCGGAAGCGGGCACCCCGTGCAGCGTCTCCATGGTGACGACCGTCAGACCGGCGCTGGTACGTTCCGGTCGCCCTCGGTCGAGGCGACGGTGGGGCTCGCGTGGTCGTCGTCGTACTCCGGGTCCTCGAGACCACTCTTGACCCGAGCGATCTTGTAGATCACCAGCCCGTAGGCGGCCTTGGCAAAGATGTCGGCCAGGCTGTAGCCGGTCTGCCTCAGCACGAATCCACTGGCGCCGCCGAAGAAGTCACCACCGATGATCGGGAAGAGATAGGCGATCGGGTAGACGCCCCAGAGGGCCAGGAGCGAGATGCGCAACCTCTTGATGCTGGTCTGCACCTGCACGGGCTGACGATCGAGCGACTTGGAGAGCTCGACGAACAGCACGTAGAGCAGGTAGAGGAAGGGGATGGTCGACAGGCCGCCCCACAGGGCGCGCTCTCCCATACCCTGGGCGATCTCGCCCGGGTAGCCGAGCAGAATCATCAGGGCGGAGGCGGGCACGAGCTTCCACAGCAGGGTCTTGGAGGCCGCCCGGCCGAGCGCCATCACGGCGATGGTCTCGACGAGAAGCAGCGGCACGGTGAGCAGCCAGTCGACGTAGCGGTACGCCTCGTTGAACTCGATGTTGCTGAGCAGGTGGTCGGCGGCCACCGTGGCCCCCGGGGGGTAGCTCTCCTTGAGGTTCTCGAAGATGCGGAAGTAGTGGTACGCAGCGATGCCGCAGACAGTGGCCGAGACGACCAAGGCGTTCCGATAGCGAGGCGCCACCCGTGACCGGGAGAGCAGGAGGTAGAGGGCGGTGAAGAGCATCGAAGCGATGACGAGCGAGAAGAGGTTGTAGACCGTTGCGAACTGACCGGACGTGAGCGCAGAAATGTCCGTTCCTGAAACCGTGCTCATGGCGTGCTCCCGTGTGAGGCGGCATCATCGCCGCTCGTGGTGGCCGCTGAATGGCGACCTCTTTCAGGGTACGCCGACTTGTCTCGTCGCGCTCGACTCGTGCAAGTTCTATGGCCTCTTGCTTACTCCGAGACGACCGTGGGTGATCACGAACGATCGGCCCACGTCTCCGCGAGCTGGTCCACCGCATGGGAGAGGCTGTCCGATCTCGCACCGTGAACACTCTGGACGTCAACCCAGCCGGGGCCGGCCAGGAAGAGCCGCAGCGTGCGATGACTCTTGACCAGATGAGCCAACTCTTGTTCAACAGCAAGGTCTTTCAGGCTCATCCAGATGAGAACGCCGGGCGCTCGGGTGCGTTGAGCAACCCGGGCCAGTGCAGTGACGGGAGTTCGTGGACCCAACAGGCGAGACGGGATTCCGCGTTCAGCGAGGCATGCGCGGAGAGCGTGCAGAGGGAGAACGTGCTCTTCGTGTGGGCCTCCCGCCAAGAGCACAGCCTTATCTCGTGGAAGTTCTGGCAGACCTGCCGTGTAGCGGATCAGCGCCATGCTGACGGCTTGGGTCAACAGGTGTTCAACCTCGATGCCGGTCCCCGTGTGCTGCCACTGCTCACCCGCGGCGACGAGGAGCGGCCGCACCACCTCGTCCCACACCGCGACCCCCTTCATCACTTCGAGCGCGTCCAGCACGCCGTCCTCGACCGCCATCTCGTCGAGCCGGGAGGCCGCTCGAGCCAGACCCCGAGTTCGCCTCCCCGCGCCGGGCACTGCGAGCACGTTGCCGCCCGGTCCCCCCGACGATGACGGCGTGGGGCCGGCCCCGGTCAGGTCGGCGGCGGCCTGGCGGGGGGACTCCCCCGCGATCACGGCCCGATGAAAGCGTTCGAGCAGATCAACGTCATCCTCGGTGAACCTCCGGTGACCGCCGGATGACCGAGACGAGGCCGCGAGGCCGTAGCGAGTCCCCCACATCCGCACGGTCGACGGGGTAACCCCCAGCCGGGCCGCCACGTCGCCCACCGTGTGCTCCTTCACGCTTCAGTGTTTCACGCGCGGTCGCTCAAGGGCTCTCGAGGCGGCGTCGATGTCGAGCCTCACAGCATTCCCGCCGCGGCCGCCGAGAGTCGGCGACCCTGCTCAGCCAGCACGGTTCGTAGCTCAGGCGGCTCGATCACCTCGAAGGGCCACGGCAGCCGTCCGAGGTTGAGGGCCATGACTCGCAGGTCATGGCCGCCGGCCTCGAGCACGCAGTGTTCGGGGCCATCTGCTGTCACCCTCCCCACGGACGGCGGGACCTGTTGCTCCACGGCCCGTTTGGAGGCGTGCACCCGCACCCGGGCGACATGGTCGTACACGGAGACACTGATGGCGCGGCCGACGAAGTCGGCCGCATCCGGTGCCTCGCGCGGGGTGAACCGCCATCCCCGCGAGCGGGCGGCGTCGATCCGGTCGAGCCGAAAGGTGCGCCAGTCGTCGCGGTCGAGATCGAAAGCCATGAGATACCAGCGCCGCCCGGTCGCGACCAGGCGGTAAGGCTCGACGCGGCGCTCCCCCGTGCCTCTCGGCCCGGTGTAGGTGAAGACCACCTGCTCGGTCTCACGCACTGCCCGGGCCAGCGCGAGCAGGATGCGCGAGTCGACGATCGGGCCAGCCGAGTCGAGGGTGACGGTCGCCTCGTGGATCGCCTCCACCTGTCCCCGCAGGCGTGACGGCAGCACCTGGTCGAGCTTGGCGAGGGTGCGGACCGCTGCCTCACCCAGCCCTTCCACCGTGCCCCCGGCGGCGAGGCGCAGGCAGACGGCCACGGCGACGGCCTCGTCGTCGTCGAGCAGCAGCGGGGGCAGCCGGCGCCCGGCCCCGAGCTGGTAACCGCCGCCTGCCCCGTGCTCGGCGTTGACCGGGTAGCCGAGGTCTCGAAGCCGCTCCACGTCGCGCCGCACGCTGCGGGTCGTCACCCCGAGACGCTCGGCCAGCTCGGTGCCGCTCCAGACCGGCCTTGACTGCAACAGGTCGAGCAGGCGCAGCACTCGACCTGTCGTCGTCGAGGTGGTGCTGCCATCACCGTCATCCGCCATGCCAAGACTGTCTCAGAGACTGCGGACAGATTCTGTCCTAGATGCCTGACAGAGTCGAGTCATGACGACGACAACGAACCGACCAGTGGTGTTGAACGAGATGCTCGTCGACCAGCTCGACTGGCACTGGCGCCAGCAGCTGCGACCTCGGCTCGAGGGCCTCAGCGACGAGGAGTACCTCTGGGCACCGGTGCCCGGCGCGTGGAACGTGCACCCGCGCGGAGCGGGCCTCACCGCGATGCAGGGCGGCAGTGGCGACTTCACGGTCGACTTCGCTCACCCGGGGCCGAACCCGGCCCCGGTGACGACCATCGCGTGGCGCCTCTCGCACCTCATCGTGGGCGTGCTCGGCGTTCGCGTCCACGCCCACTTCGACGGTCCGCAGGTCGACTACCTGGGGTTCGACTACGCGGGCACCGCCGACCGGGCCCTGGCTCAGCTCGACGAGGCCTACACCGCCTGGGTGGTGGGAGTCAGGGCCTGGGGCGAAGACGGGCTCGCGCTCGAGTGCGGGCCTGCCGAGGGTCCGTGGGCGGGGCACACGCGCGCCGATCTCGTCGCGCACATCAACCGCGAGGTGATCCACCACGGCGCCGAGATCGCGCTTCTGCGCGACCTGTGGGCACACCGGAGCGACCCCGCTGCAGGCCTGGCCGACGGCCCTGTCGACGGCCCCGTAAGCCACCAGGGCGAGAAGGCGGTGGGCTGACGTGGCCGCCCAGGTGCCACCCGTGGCCGATGAGCGTGACGGCCTGATCGCCTACCTCGACCAGCAGCGCGACGCGTTCGTGTCGGTCTCGTACGGGCTCACCGAAGCACAGCTTCGCCAGGCTCCCACCGCCGGCAGCCTGAGCATGGGCGGGCTGATCAAGCACGTCACGACGTGCGAGCGGGGCTGGGCCGACAGAATGGCGGCCGCGCCCGACGCTCCACCCCCACCTCCACCCGAGCGATCGGTCGACGACGAGGAGCGGTCGTGGGGTGATGACTTCCGGGTCACCGATGACGACACGCTCGGCGGCCTGCTGTCCAGCCTGTCTGCGGTCGGTGACCGCACCCGAAAGGTGCTGCAGCACGCCGATCTCGACGCCCCCGTTCCGGTGCCGCGCGACGCGCCCTGGTTTCCCAAGGACATCGACGCGTGGTCGGTGCGCTGGGTCGCACTCCACATCATGGAGGAGCTGGCGCGGCATGCCGGCCACGCCGACATCGTGCGTGAGTCCATCGACGGGGCCACGATGTACGAGCTCATCGCTGGTCGAGAAGGGTGGCCCGAGACCGACTGGCTGAAGCCATGGCGGCCGGCCGACTGACTCAGCCCCGCGGCATCCGGTCAGGCGGATCCAGACGCTCTCGCAGAAAGTCGAGCACGGCGGCCACCGCGACCGGATGCCGCTCTGCCGTCAGGGTGGCGTGGCCGGGGCCGTCGAGCTCGACGCGGCGAAAGCCCTTCCCCAGCTCACGGGACAGGGTCTCGAAGCGGGTACCGGTAGCCCGGTCGTTCCGGTAGCGCACCCCGAGCACGGGGCACCCGCCCGCCACCCGGGCCCGCACGGCGGCCAGGTCGGCGACACTCAGGTTGACGTCGGCGGCGCGTCGGCGGTCGGTCGCCAGCGGGATCGCGGGCTGGGCCACGACGGGCGCGACGACCGAAGGGTCGAGCATCATCGCGAGCGCGAAGCCGCCGGTGAAGCACATGCCGATCGCGCCGATACCCACTCCGCCGAGCTCGGCGTGCAGCCCGGCGGCCAGGCTGCGCAGCCACCCGGCCACCGGCGTGGTGCGCCCCGTGGCGATCAGGGTGAACTCGCGACGGATACACATGCGGGCGAAAACCCCAGCAACCTCGGTGCGGCTCGGCGCCTGCTCGGCGCTGCCGAAGAAGTGCGGCATCACGACGGTGTAGCCCTCGCGGGTCAGGTCGTGCCCGAAGGCGGTGACCTCAGGGGTGAGGCCCGGGCTCTCGTGCATGAGGATGACACCCGGGCCGACGCCGCGACGGTAGGTGTCGAAGGTGAACGGCCCGCTCGTGTGGCTCGACCTCTGCCAGCCCGCCAGCAACGACATCGCCCAACCCTACGGCGGCAGCCCGGCCGGCCACCCCACCCCGTTGATGGCCACTTCCGCACGGCATCCAGCCTGCACTCGGGGAACGTGCAGGTCAGGGGCACCCGGGAAAAGTAGGGTTGGACCATGTCGATGTCTGAAGCCGGGCTGCTGCGCCGCTTCGTGACCCACCTCGACGCACCCGGCCGTGCGCCCATCGGGGTGCCCGAGCGGGGAGAGCGACGGGGCCTGCGGGTCGAGACGTTGCTCGTGCTCGGTCTCAGCCTCGGCGCGTCGGCGATCGGGTCGATCCTCAGCATCATCGAGAAGCTGACCCGCCCGGTGCCGCTGGCGGCCCAGACGACGTCGATGAACAACTCCCAGACGCCCGAGCGACCCTGGCTCGACCTCGCCTACCAGCTCGTCAACATCGCGCTCCCTCTCGTGGCCGTGCTGCTGGCCATCTACCTGCTGAACCGCATCCACCGCCCGTCGCTCGATCTTCGGGCCGGCCGGTTCATCGGGTTCGACCGCCGGCGGCCGGGAAGTGACCTGCTGCGGGGGCTGGGGCTGGCGGCGGTGATCGGCATCCCCGGGCTCGGTTTCTACCTGTTCGCGAAGGCGATCGGCATCAACACCCAGGTGGCCGCCGCCAACCTCACGGCCGTGTGGTGGTCGGGCCCCGTACTCGTGCTCGCGGCCATCGAGAACGCCGTGCTCGAGGAAGTCATCATGGTGGCCTACCTGTTCACCCGGTGGCGTCAGATCGGATGGTCCTGGCCCCTCGTCATCGGGCTGTCGGCCGTCATCCGCGGCAGCTACCACCTCTACCAGGGCTTCGGCGGGTTCGCCGGCAACATCGTGATGGGGCTCGTGCTGGGGCTGGTGTACGCACGCACCCGCCGAGTCCTCCCTCTCGTGATCTGCCACGCGGTCCTCGACACCGTCGCCTTCATCGGCTACACCGTGCTGCGATCACGCGGCGTCTCCCTCTGAGGTCTGCGCTTCGGCGTTCGGGCTGCGCTTCGGGGCACAGACCGCTGGGCGCCGAGCAGCCCCGCCCCGAAACGCGGCCCGGACGACAACCCCCGCACCGGAGGTATCGGGCGGCGGGCCTCTGCGCCCGACTCAGCCCGTCTGCATACGATGGCGCCCATGAACTCGGCCCGGGCGCTGCGCGCACGCCTGCTCGGAGCCCCGGACGACGACTTCCGCGCGGCGGGCCGCATCCACTGGCTGGGCTGGGGTGGCCCCCTCTTCTTCATGCTCGTCGGCGGCTTCATGCGGTTCTGGCACGTCGGCGCCCCCCACAAGCTGATCTTCGACGAGACGTACTACGTCAAGCAGGGCTGGTCGATGGTCCAGTTCTGGTACGAGGTGAAGAACGACCAGCTGCTCCAGGACGCGACCCAGGTCGACCAGCACTTCACGGCCAACGACCCGTTCATCTATGGCACCGAGGGCGACTTCGTGGTTCACCCACCCGTCGGCAAGTGGCTGATCGGCTGGGGCGAGGTGCCGTTCGGCATTCTCAACTCCTTCGGCTGGCGCTTCGCCGTCGCCCTGGCCGGCACCCTCTCGATCCTCATGCTCGGGCTCATCGCCCGACGGCTCTTGCGCTCCGACCTGCTCGGCACCGTGGCCGCTGCCCTCCTCGCGTTCGAGGGCCACCATTTCGTGCACTCACGCACCGGTCTGCTCGACATCTTCGTCATGTTCTTCGGCCTGGCCGCTTTCGGGGCCCTGCTCATCGACCGAGACCGAACGCGCGCCGTGCTGGCCGAGAAGGTCGCCGGTCGCACGCGCGAGTCGCTGTCCTGGTGGGGTCCGTGGCTCGGCTGGCGACCGTGGCGGTGGGTGGCCGGGGTGATGCTGGGACTCTCGGTCGGGGTGAAGTGGTCGGGGCTCTACTTCATCGTCTTCTTCGGCCTGCTCACCGTCTTCTGGGACCTCGGCGCCCGTCGTGCGGCCGGCATCCGCGGTTGGCCCGCCGGCGCCGTCATCAAAGACGGTCTGTTCGCCGTGGTGCAGCTGGTAGGGGTCGCGCTCGTCACCTACGTGGCGAGCTGGGCCGGTTGGATCCTCAGCAAGGGAGGGTCGTTTCGCACCTGGGCAGCGAACAACCCCAGCGAGAAGTGGGGCTGGCTGCCCGACTGGTGGCGCTCGCTCTGGGCCTACCACCAGCAGATGTACGCCTCGAGCGCCTCGATCAACGACCCCCACCCCTACCGCACCAGCCCCTGGTCGTGGCTGATCCAAGGCCGCCCCACGTCGTTCTTCTACGAAGGGCCGAAGAAGGGCCAGGACGGCTGCCTCGTCGACCAGTGCAGCAAGGCGATCACCTCGATCGGCACCGTGTCGATCTGGTGGGGCGGCACGCTCGCCATCTTCGTGCTGCTGTTCATGTGGGTGCTGCGGCGGGACTGGCGGGCCGGGGCCATCCTCTGCGGCCTGGCCGCCGGGTACGTGCCGTGGTTCTTCCTAGCCAACCGCACGATCTACTCCTTCTACACCGTGGCCTTCGTGCCCTATGTGGTGCTCGCCTGCGTCTACGTGCTGGGCCTGGTCATCGGCGGTCGAGACAGCTCGCCGACCCGTCGAAGGGTCGGCTACGCCATCACCGGCGCGTTCGTGCTGCTCACCATGGCGCTCTTCGCGTTCTTCCTGCCCATCTACGTCGGCGACGTGATCCCCCTGCAGCAGTGGCAGCGACGGATGTGGTTCCCCAGCTGGGTCTGACCACGGCTCTCGTCTGCCAGCCTCAGGTCGTGCGCGGCAGGGGCGGTGCGCCCGGCCAACGCACCAGGTAGCTCATCGGTCGTGCACGAGGAGTGAAGGCCAGCCCGGTGGCGTCATCGACCACCAGCCAGGTACCCACCGAGGTCTCACGAACGCCGACCACCACGTCGTAGTGGAAGTCGAAGCGAGTCCTCCCCTCGGCGGTGAAGAGGTCAAGACGTCCCTGCTCCCCCGCCGTCCAACGCCCCGGGCTGACGCCGGCGCGGGCCCGGAAGGCCGCCGCAGACCTGTCGTAGGTGAGCCCGCTCTGCCATTGCAAGGTGTCGGTACCCCTCACCGCCTCCTGGCCGACTGCGGTCAGGGTCGCCGGATTGCGTTGCACCGCAGTGTAGGTGGCCCCCTCGCTCGCGTCGTCTGCCGTCGCCGGCTGCAGCGTCCAGAGCACGCCGGGGGCCTTGCCGTGGGCGGGTTCAGCGAGCACCGCCGTCAGCGGCCCGATCTTCTTCCGGCGCACCACCACGCCCTTGGTGCTGACCGCGACCAACCGGCCGCCACTCTCGGCCACGAAGGCCGTGTTCCCCACCACGGCGAGAGTGGGGGCCGACCCTCGTGCGAGCACCAGTACCGGCGTCACCCGAACGGGGGCTCCCTTGACCAAGCCTCCGACCAGCACGACGCGCGGCGTGGGTTCGTCCGTGAGGGCCACGACCCGGTCACCGAGCTGACGAGCATCGGAAACCGCGAGATCGACGGCGCGCAGCTGCTGCGTGGCCGGGTCGAAGTGCATCAGATGGTGATCGCGAGTCACGAGCCACATCGTCTGCGCGGCACCATCGAGGGTGCGCAGCACCCGGCCGTCGATCGGACGCTCCGACACGACGTACTGGTAGGCGACCTCGCTCTGGTTCGGATCGCCGAGAAAGACCCGGTAGGTGAAGGTCAGCCCACCAACCACGACGAACGACAGCACGACGACCACGATGTTCAGGCGCTGGACGAAGCCGACGTTGCCGCGCAGAAACCGAGGCAGCGCGCTGCGTACCGGCCCCGACGACGTTGCCGCCCGGTCACGGTCGTTGGCACCCGCGCCGCCGAGGTCGCGCAGCGTGGTGACCAAGCCGGTCGCGCTCGCAACCTCACGCCCTGTCACCACGCCGTGAACACCCACCACGATTCCCGTCACGGCCCCAAGACCCACCGTGACCAGCATGAGCAGACTGCCGAGCAGACCGGCGAACCCCAGCAGCAGGGGGAGGCCGGCCACCACCCCCACGGCGACGGTGATGGCCGACAACGTCGCACCGACGATGACCTCGGCGAGCAGCATGCCGCCGACGAGCAGCAGCGCCACCCGTTCGAGACGCGTCATCCGGGTTCGCGTTGCGAGCACCCAGGCAACCGCAACGGTCACCGCGAGCGGGATGCCGTACCGCACCATCGACAGGTGCGCGACGGCGAGGGCGAAGTCCGGTGCCTGCGGGTTGGCCTGCGGGCCGGCCCACGCCACCAGCAGACGCACCCCCCGCCACCCACCCGTCTCGGCGGCGTAGCTGTGCGACAGCCCGAGCACGCTCACCCAACCGACCAGCCCGTAGGCGAGCACCAACACCGAGAGCCCGGCCCAGAACCGCTCGTCGCGGCGCAACAACAGACCGACCAGCACCAGGGCGGCAACGCCCGTCCAGGGCACCGTCCACGGGACGCCGGCCCGCTGACCGGCCACCACCCCGACGACGGCCACGGCCACCACGAACACGCAGGAGGCGATCGCGACGACAACCGGCCGCCAAGAACGCAGCGGGGCCTTTCCCGGGCGCACGAACGAGACGACCACGGCAATGCCCAGCACCGGTACGGCGACCAGCGCGAGCACGCGAGCGACCGACTCGATGATCGAGGCGACCTCGGGCACGATGTTCCTCCTCAGTAGCCGCCACCCTTCGGGCGATGGTGGCAACCGTAGACGCAGCGTGGTCGGTTTTCACGGGCATCGGCCCTGGTGTTAGAGTTCCTGACGCACGAGGGGCTGTGGCGCAGGTGGTAGCGCGTCTCGTTCGCAATGAGAAGGTCCGGGGTTCGAATCCCCGCAGCTCCACCACGAAGACCCCGCCGTCCGGCATCCGGACGAGCGGGGTCTTGTGAGTACGAGCCCGGCATCACTGCTCACGAACCCGCCGCACAGCCTGGGACGAGGACTCGAGCCGATGCTGCACGAATTGTCGCCGTTCGCCGGCGTCACCGACGTGCGGCCGGTCTTCGACGGGTGGGGTTCTACCGTGGTGTGAGTAGCGCCCCCAACCGATTCCGCACGGTCCGGCCCACCGCGGGCCTTGCGGCAACCCGAGAGTCCGACATGAACCAGCACCGCAGTTCATCTCATCACCCGCTCACCAGCGCTCGCCGTGTGGCGTCCCAGAACTGGCACGCGGCCCAACGGAGCACGCTGACCCCCGGCGAACGGGCCGCTGACACGATGCGCAACAGCATGGGCAGCTGGGGTTTCGTCGGCGGTTTCGTGGTCTTCATGGTCGTCTGGGCGGTGGTCAACAGTCTCACCGCCGGGTGGGACCCCTATCCCTTCATCCTGCTGAACCTCTTTCTGTCGATGCTCGCCGGCCTGCAGGGCGCCATCCTGCTGATCGCCGCCAAGCGCCAGGACGCCATCTCGGCCTCGCTGGCGCAGCACGACTACGACACGAACATCGCGGCGAAGACCGATGTCGAGTCGCTGCTCGAGCTGGTCCACGAACAGCGGTCCCTCATCACCGAGCTGCGCGACGAGCTCTGCCTCCGGCTCGACACCCTGGGCGAAGGAGTGCAGCGGTAGGGGCGAGCCCCGTTGGCCGGATGCCGCTGGGCCGCTAGGTTCGTGGAGTGAGCCGCAGCGTCTACGTCGCCTCCGCCGAAGGCCTGACCGGCAAGTCCGCCGTGGCTCTCGGCCTGCTCGACGCCCTGATCCGTGAGGTCGGCTCGGTCGGAGTCTTCCGCCCCCTCACCACGTTGGGCGGTAACGGCCCTGACGACGCCGTCGACCTCATCGTCGACATGCTCGTCAGCCAGCCTGGTGTCGACCAGAGCTATGACGAGGCGATCGGGGTCACCTACGCCGAGGCCCGTGACGACCCCGATGAGGCGTTCCACGTCATCGTCGAGAAGTTCGGCCACCTGAGCACCCGCTTCGAGGTCGTCGTCGTGCTGGGGTCTGACTACACCGACGTCTCGACCGGCACCGAGCTGTCGTTCAACGCCCGGGTCGCCGCCAACCTCGGCTCGCCGGTCGTGCTGGTCGTGCACGGTCGTGACCGCACGCCCGACCAGGTCACCACCGCCGCAGCGAGCGCCCTGACCGAGCTGAGGGCCAACCATGCGAATACCGTTGCGGTGATTGCGAACCGGGTAGACATCGAACGTGTAGAAGATACCCGTGCCGAGCTCGCCCGCCTCGGTCTGCCCGTCACTGCCGCCCTTCCTGAGAGCATGCTGCTGCGAGCGCCCACCTTCCGCGCCTTGGTCGAGGCCACCGACGGCCAGCTCGTGATGGGCAACGAGAGCTGGATGAACCGTGACAGCCTGGGGCTGCTGGTGGCGGCCATGAGCCTGCCCAACGTGCTGTCGCGGCTGGCCACCGACGTGACCGTCATCGCCCCGAGCGACCGTACCGACCTCATCCCCGGTCTCGTGCTGGCCCACCAGGCGGGCACCTTCCCCAGCCTGGCCGGCATCCTGCTCACCGGCGGCTACGAGATCCCCGACACCATCCGACGACTGTCGGAGGGGGTGCAGCAGAACCTTCCGATCGCTGTCACCACCCTCGACACCTTCACGACGGCGCAGCGGCTCATCAAGGTGCGTGGCCCGATGACCAAGGAGTCGACCAACAAGATCGAGACGGCGCGGCGCCTCTTTGCCGAGGGCGTCGACCAGCCCGCTCTGCTCGCGGCCATCAACGTGTCGGGCTCCGAGACCCGCACGCCGCTCATGTTCGAGTTCCAGCTGATGGAGCGCGCTCGCTCAGACCGCAAGCACATCGTGCTCCCCGAGAGCCACGACGACCGCATCCTCGAGGCCGCCTCGATCCTGCTGCGTCGGGGCGTGGCCGACCTCACCCTGCTCGGCGACGAGAACCAGGTGCGGGCACGCGGCTCCGTGCTCGGGCTCGACCTCGACGCCGCGGAGGTCATCTCGCCGCGCGACACCAGGTTCGTCGACCGCTTCGCCGCCGAGTACGCGCGGCTACGCGGCCACAAGGGCGTCACGTTCGAGCAGGCGCGAGACATCGTCACCGATGTGTCGTACTTCGGCACGATGATGGTGCACCTCGGTCTGGCTGACGGAATGGTGTCGGGAGCCGTCAACACCACGGCCCACACGATCCGCCCGGCGCTCGAGTTCATCAAGACCCAAGACGGCGTCAAGACGGTCTCGAGCGTCTTTCTCATGTGTCTCGAGGACCGGGTGCTCGTCTACGGCGACTGCGCCGTCATCCCCGATCCCACCACCGAGCAGCTCGCCGACATCGCCATCTCGTCATCGGCCACCGCCCGCCAGTTCGGTATCGAGCCGCGGGTGGCGATGCTGTCCTACTCCACCGGCGCGTCGGGGTCAGGGGTCGAGGTCGAACGCATCCGGGCCGCGACTGCGATCGTGCGCGCGCGTGAGCCCGACCTGCTGCTCGAGGGTCCGATCCAGTACGACGCCGCCATCGACCCCACGGTCGGCGAGGCCAAGCTGCCGGGTTCAGTGGTCGCCGGTCGTGCCACGGTGTTCATCTTTCCCGACCTCAACACGGGCAACAACACCTACAAGGCGGTGCAGCGCAGCGCGCACGCCATCGCGATCGGGCCGGTGCTGCAGGGCTTGCGCCGGCCCGTCAACGACCTCTCTCGTGGGGCCCTCGTCGACGACATCGTCAACACCGTTGCGATCACCGCGATTCAGGCCCAGGGCCTGCCGCCCAACCCCCAGCCTCCCGGAACGGAAATGACCTGCTCGTGAGCTCTCCTACCCGTCCAGACGCGTCGCCGGTGCTGGTGCTCAACGCCGGCTCGTCGTCACTGAAGTTCCAGCTGCTCGTACCCGAGACGGCGCAGGTGCTCGCCAGCGGCCTCGTCGAGAACATCGGCGAGCAGGGCAGCAGCGTGGCCGACCACGGCGCCGCCCTCGCCGTGATGACGTCGACGCTGACGGCTGCCGGTGTCGACCTCGACCGCGACCTGCCCCGGGCGGTCGGTCACCGCGTCGTGCACGGCGGGTCGTACTTCAGCGACCCTGTGCTCATCGACGACGCGGTGCTCGGCCACATCCGTGACCTCATCCCTCTCGCCCCGCTGCACAACCCCGGCGCGGTCACCGGCATCGAGGCCTCCCGGGCACGGTTCGACGTGCCCCAGGTGGCGGTCTTCGACACGGCGTTCTTCACCGACCTGCCGCTACCGGCCGCGACCTACGCCCTGCCCCGCGAGCTCGCCGCGAAGCACCGCATCCGGCGCTACGGCTTCCACGGCACGTCGCACCAGTTCGTCTCGTCGGCTGCGGCCGAGCTGCTCGGTCGTCCGCTCGCCGACCTCGACCAGATCGTGCTGCACCTCGGCAACGGCTGCTCGGCGTCGGCGGTGCGGGGCGGGCGGGCGATCGACACCTCCATGGGGTTGACCCCGCTCGAAGGGCTGGTCATGGGCACCCGGTCCGGCGACGTCGACCCCGGGTTGCACGCGTTCCTGCACCGCGAGGAGGGCCTGACGACCGAGGAGGTCGATGCGCTCCTCAACCAGAGATCCGGCCTGCTCGGCCTGGCTGGCGCCAACGACTTCCGCACCCTCGAACAGCGCATGGGTGAGGGCGACGAGCACGCGACTCTGGCGTTCGAGGTGGTCGTACACCGGCTCAAGCACTACGTGGGCGCCTATCTCGCCCAGCTGGGGCATCTCGACGTGCTGAGCTTCACCGCGGGCGTCGGCCAGCACAGTCCTACCCTGCGAGCGGCCGTGGTCGCCGGCCTCGACGGTCTGGGTCTGCGACTCGATGCCGACCGCAACGCGGCCACCTCGTCGGCGGCACGCATCATCAGCACCGACGACTCCCCCGTCACGATCGCGGTCGTACCGACCAACGAAGAGCTCGCGATCGCCCGCCAGACCGCGGCTGTGGTGCGTTAGCCGTCCACCGAGGGCCAGAGGACGCGTGGCCCGTTCCAGATGTCGCGCATCACCCACGTCGTCGCCGAGTCGAGCACCGCAGCGCCGCTGGTCAGCACGAGCTGAACCCCGAGCGCGTCGTCTCGGGTCGGATAGGTGCGCGCCGCGAGCGCGCGACCGTTGGCGAACACCTCCAGGACCGAATGGTCGACGAGCACCCGTAGCGCGACGCCGCCGTCGAGGCCGACCGGCACCAGCCCCTGTCGCTTCAGCGCTTCTACCGCCGGGTCGAGGGTGCTTTGCGACCGGTCGAGCTCGAGCCGCACCTGCGCGGCGTCACCGACCGTGCCGCGCACCAGCCGGATGACGGTGCGCTCCTCGTCGTCGGAAGTGGCCCGCACCGCCACGTCGACCACCGCGCCCGGTTCGAGCCGCACCAGCAGCTCGACGTCGACGGCGACGCCAGAGCCGAGCGCCATGGGCTCGCCCTGCTCGAGCGCCCCGACGGCCCCCACGACCGGCTCCGAACGCAGCGACGCCACCTCGCGGACCGGTGCCTGCCAGAGCGTCCCGTCGGCGCCGAAAGTCACTTCGCGGGGCACCGACAGGGCGCCCGCCCAACCGGCGGCCACGCTGGAGGCCTCTGGCCGCTCCTCCTGGACCCAGCCGAACATGACTCGACGACCGTTCTCGTCGGTGAACGACTGCGGGGCGTAGAAGCACGAGCCGCCGAGGTCGAGCCGCTCCAGCGCGACCGGGTCGAAGTGGTCGCCGGCGTAGGTTCCAGTGAGGTAGAGCGCGTGGTGCAGCGACACGTCGTCGCAGGCCGAGAGCACCAGCACGTCGGATGCCGGGCCGCCCGGTTCGCGCGAGGGTGGACGAAACAGGTCGACGCACTCCCACATGTCTCCGGTCCAGTAGTCGTCTGCGCGATCCCGCTCGTGGGTGTCGCCGACAAGAAGCGTGCCGACCAGACGCCACTTACGCAGGTCGTCGGAAACGTACAGCAGCGCTGTGCCGCCGACCCCGGCGACGCCCGAGCCGACCAGCTGCCGCCAGTGACCGCCTTCCCGCCAGACGCAGTGGTCGCGGAAGCCGGTCACGTCGAGACCCGGCGGGGAGTCGTCGATCACCGGGTTGCCCGGGTCGGTCACCC
The DNA here is from genome assembly GCA_038235595.1 of Actinomycetales bacterium. Classification (GTDB taxonomy): domain Bacteria; phylum Actinomycetota; class Actinomycetes; order Actinomycetales; family Dermatophilaceae; genus DSM-29435. The sequence goes on from JBBSTU010000002.1 coordinate 54,013, forward strand.
AGGTGCGCAGGTCGGGCGAACCGGTCGCGACGCAGGGCAGCTGCCGACCGTCACGGTTTCCCGAGTAGACCAGGGTGGGGGTGCCGTCGTCGTCGACGAGCACGCCCGACCAGCACCCGTCACGGTCGGGGCCGTCGTCGCTCGGAACGAGGGCCACGGGCTCGTCGGTCCACGTGACCAGGTCGTGGCTGGTCGCGTGCCCCCAGTGGATCCGACCGTGCACGGCCGCGTGCGGGTTGTACTGGTAGAAGAGGTGATAGGTGCCTTGCCACTGACCGAGCCCGTTCGGGTCGTTCAGCCACCCCCCGGGCGCCGTGAAGTGGTAGCGCGGACGCTGCGGGTCGGACTCGGCGCGCTCGACCAGGTCTTCGTTCATCGCCGCATCATGCCCTAACCGGGGTGGGTCTCGACACCGGGGCGTGCCGTCGGCGTGGAGACACGCCCCTTCGGGACATACGGTATGACCGTGAACAGCGAAACCGACAGCGCGCCGACCGCCCCAGTGCCGACCCTGCCTCCCGAGCGGGGGCCACGGCTGCCCCTCGAACACGAGCCTCAGGTTCGGCCGTCTGCAGCTGGCTCGGTCACGGGCAGCTCCTCAGCCGTGCCACCGACCGTGCGGGCGGCCAGTGAGTGGTCGTGGCGTCTGCTGCTCATTGCGGCTGGGATCTTCGCGCTGACGCTGGCCATCCGCGAGGTGTCCGAGATCGTCGTGCCCATCCTCATCGCCTTGCTCCTCACCGCGCTGCTCGGCCCGCTCACGGCCCGGCTGCGGCGACGGCTGCCGGCCGGCCCGGCGGCCGGCATCACCCTGGTCGCCCTGCTGCTGGTCGTCAGTGGGGCCCTGACCCTGGTCGGGTCGCAGTTCTCGAGTGGCTTCTCCGACCTGACCAGCCAGGTGGCCAGCGGGCTCGAGCAGATCCGCGACTGGGTGCGCACCACCTTCAAGATCACCGACTCGCAGTTCAACGGCTACTTCGACGAGCTGCGCAACCAGGTCAGCAAGAGCGGCAACCTCGGCGACACCGCCTCGTCGATCGGCCTGACCGCCACCCACTTCGTCGCAGGCCTGTTCATCGCCCTGTTCGCCCTCTTCTTCTTTCTCTACCAGGGCCCGCGCATCTTCGCCTGGATCGTGCGGCTCTTTCCCCGCGTCGCCCGTGACCGGGTGCACTCCTCGGGTGTCATCGCCTGGGGCCAGCTGTCGGCCTTCGTGCGGGCCACGCTGATCGTCGCCGCGGTCGACGCCATCGGCATCGGAGTGGGCGCCGCGATCCTACGGGTTCCCTTCGCCCTACCCATCGGCATCCTCGTGTTCCTGCTGGCCTTCATCCCGATCGTCGGTGCGTTGCTCTCGGGCATGGTCGCGGTGCTGCTCGCCCTGGTCGCGCACGGCCCCGGGGTGGCCCTGATCATGCTCGCCGTCGTCATCGGTGTGCAGCAGATCGAGTCGCACGTGCTGCAGCCGTTCCTGCTGGGCAAGGCCGTCAGCGTGCACCCGCTTGCGGTCATCCTCGCCATTGCGGCCGGTTCCATCCTCGCCGGTATCGTCGGCGCCCTGGTGGCGGTGCCGTTCGCGGCCGTGCTCAACGCGGTGGGCAAGCACCTGCTCTCAGACGACTCTCTCACCGAGAGCACGTCCGACCCGGAGGAAAGAGAAGACAGCGGCGGTAGCCCGGCAACCGCCTGACCAGCACAGCACCGAGCGGCCGGCATCCGCCTCAGGGGCGCCGCAGCGCTGCGGCGCCCGTGACCTCTGCCGACGTCACGCAGCCCCTCGCGAGCCAGTCAGCCAGAGACGGCGCGGCGGGTGAAGCGGGCACGCTCGTCGAGCTCGTCGGCTTCGTCGGCGAACTCGGGAGTGGCGAAGACGTCGGCGGGGATGCCGCTCTCGGTGAGGCGCGGCTCGGCCTTGGCCTTCAGCGCATAGGTCGGGCGGGGCACCGGCACCGGGCTCCAGGTTCCCGGCGCGAGCGGCTCGGCCTGAGCGGCTGGCAGCGCGGTCTGGGTGGCGACCCCGGCGACCGCCACCGCAGTGGCGGCCTCACCGTCGAAGAAGGACGCGATCTGACGGCGTGCGGCTGGCGAATCTTGCGAACCGGCGGTCTCGGCCACGACCGTCGTGGCGACCACCGCGCTGTCGGACTCGGCCGTGGCGGGCGCTGCAGCCCTCGACGATGTGGCGTAGACGTGGGTATGGACGGCCTGCGTGTCGTCGGTGGCGAGCTCCAGCTCGGGGTGAGCAGTGTTGCGCCCGACGACCCGACGAGCCCGGTCGGCCGCCGCCTCGGTGCGCAACCAGACGAGCACGGCCGCGACGGTGAGCACCGCGAACGGTACGGAGAGCCAGGTAAGCGCGTTGGTCGCAGCCAACGTGATCGACGTCGGAACCCAGAGCAGGGCGACGAGCAGCAGGGCCGCGCGCAGTCGTCGCTGGCCCATCGACGGGTGGGTCGACCCGACAGGCCGGTGCATCTCGTCGGGGGCGTGGCTCGGTCGACGGGTCTCGGGCATCGGTTCCACCTTGACGTGGTCGGGTTGGGTCGGCGCAGTGCCGGCAGCCGTGTTGGCCGTGTTGGCAGTGTTGGCAGTGTTGGCGGTGCTCGCCGAGGCGCCTCGGGTCGAACGGGCAGTCAACGGTGAGCCGGCTCGAGCCGAACCCACCGGCTGAGCGCGCTTGACGTCGACCGTCGCCCGGCTGCTGCGCGCCGGCGTGACGGAGTAGGAGTCGGGGCGGGGTTGGGCCAGCTCAGGACCGCGTAGGAAGGGCCGCTTCTGCAGCACCCGCATGGCCTCGGAGAACCCGTCGACCGAGCGGGTGGCCGCAGCGTCCTCGCGACGGCGGACCCAGTGCTGCACGAGGTAGGCGGCCCAGACCGCCACGATGACGACGAAGATCAGGCTGCCTTGCACGAGGCCCACCGTAGGACGCTGACGAGCCGACTCCCCGCACATTCGATGCGTGTCGCGCAAGCGGCTGCCGTTACGACTGGGACAGGCGTGCTGTGAGCGTGCCCCGTTCTGCCAGTTCGTCGCTCGTCACTGCGAACGTACGGTGGTCGCGCCACTGACCGTCGATGTGCAGGAAGCGCTCGCGCACCCCCTCGTCACGCAGCCCGAGCCGCTCGACCACCGCCAACGACCGCAGGTTGTCGCCGCGGATGTTGACCTCGATGCGGTGCAGACCGGCCGGCCCGAGGGCGTGGTCGATGGCCAGGGCCAACGACCGGGTGGCGATGCCGCGGCCGGTGTGCGCGGCGTCGAGCCAGTAGCCGACCGCGCCCGACTGCTGGGCGGCGCGCACGATTCCGAAGACGTGTACCTGACCGACGATGCGACCGCCCACGTCGATGCACCAGGGCAGGGCCCGGTCTGCCCTGGCCTCGTGGTCGAGGTCACGCACGAACTGGCGGAACGACACCGGTGCAGTCGGGTCGGCTCCCGGTGGCAGGGTCGGCTCCCAGGGCTGCACGTGGGTCGTGTTGGCCTGACGCACGCGCTGCCACTCCTGCTCGTCGGAAGAGCGCAAGGGTCGCAGCACGATCGCCGGCTCATGGAACGACTCACGCAACACCACCGGCCACGAAGCGCGACCCTCACGGTGGGGGCGCCACGGCATCCTCATCGCGTCACCACGCCCACCATTGCATCACGGCGAGAGAGCACCGGTCGATCACGAGCGCGGGTGGTCGCCGCCGGCCACCTGAGAGAGCACATGCGCGAGCACTGGTTCGAGCACGGCGAGGGCATCGCGCACCCCGCCCCTCGACCCGGGCAGGTTGGCCACGAAGGTCGACCCGGCGATGCCGACGAGCCCACGCGACAGCATCGCGGTGGGCACGCCCTGGGCGATACCCGCAGCGCGCAGCGCCTCGGCGACGCCTGGCACGAGGCGGTCGAGCAGCGGCCGGGTCTGTTCCGGCGTGACGTCGGTGGGGGTCAGCCCCGTGCCACCCGTGGTCAGCACCAGACTGGGTGCTCGGCCGATCGCCTCGCGGAGGGCGTCGCCGAACGCGTCTCCGTCGGCCACCACCACCGCGTCGTCGACCTGAAACCCCCACTCGCGCAGACGTTCGACGATCACCGGGCCCGATGTGTCGGAGTAGACGCCGGCAGCGGCCCGGTTCGAGGAGGTGACCACGACGGCAGTGTGACCCTCCCCGACCAGCTCACTCATGCCAGTCTCCCGAGCGCCCGCCCGACTTCGCGGTGACCCGCACGTCGGTGATTCGGGCATGCCGGTCGACGGCCTTGACCATGTCGACGAGCGCGAGGGCTGCGACGCTCACGGCGGTCAACGCCTCCATCTCGATCCCCGTTCGGTCGGCGGTGCGAACCGTGGCCGCGATGCGCACGCCGGTGTCGACGACCTCGAGGTCGACCTCGACCGCGTGCACCGCGATCGGGTGAGCCAACGGGATCAGCTCGGGGGTGCGCTTGACGGCCTGGATGCCGGCCAGCCGCGCTACCCCGAGCGCGTCGCCCTTGGGCACGTTGCCGCTGCGCAGAGCAGCAACCGCCTCGGCGTGGAGCAGCACCTGGCCCGCGGCACTCGCCTCGCGCGCGGTCACCGCCTTGGCCGACACGTCGACCATGTGTGCGGTGCCGTCGGCTCGCAGGTGGGTCAGACCGCTCGGGCTCTCGGATGCCGGCACGTCACGCATCGCTGTCGAGCAGGATCACGTCGACGACGTCGCCGGCGTCGAGCTCGATCACGTCGTCGGGCACGACGAACAGGCCGTTCGCCCGGGCGAGGTCGCCGACGAAGTGCGAGCCCTGCCCGGCCACGGGACCCGCGAGCAGGGGACCCTCCGGTGACCGCGACAGCACAGCCCTGCCGAACTGTCGCCGCCCGCTGAACGAGCGCACCCCTTCGGTGAGGGTGGCCCGACGCAGGCGCCGCTTCTCAGGGGCCAACCGCATCAGGCGACGAAGGGCCGGACGTACGAAGATCTCGAACGAGACGAACGACGACACGGGGTTGCCCGGGAGAGCGAACAACGGCACCCGTCGCCCGCCCGGGCCGGTGAGGAACCCGAAGCCCTGCGGCTTGCCCGGCTGCATCGCCACCTTGACGAAGTCGACGCCCTCGGTGCGTAAGGCACTCTTGACGACGTCGTAGGCGCCCATCGACACGCCACCGCTGGTGATGATCACGTCAGCCTGGGTGACGATCTCGTCGAGGGCAGCGAGCAGCTCGGCGTCGGTGTCGCCGACCGTCGCGCGAATCTCGGCGGAGGCCCCGACCGCAATGCACTCGGCCCACAGCATCGAGCTGTTGGAGTCGTGAATCTGCCCGGGGCCCAAAGAGCCTCCCGGGGAGACGAGCTCTGCACCGGTCGACAGCACGACCACGTGCGGCCGAGCGTGCACCTCGACCTCGCCGTGCCCACACGCCGCGAGCACCGCAATCGTGCGCGAGCCGATGACGTCTCCGGCCGAGGCCACGACCGTGCCGGCGGCGATGTCCTCGCCCCGCCGACGCACGTAGGTACCCCGCGGCGCCTCGGCTCGACACTCGACCTCGCCCTGGGCTGCGCCGTCAGTGTCTTCCACGGCGATCACCGCGTCGGCGCCCGCCGGCATCCGGGCACCCGTCATGATGCGCGCCGCCTCGCCCGGCGAGACGGTGAAGCCCGGGTCGTCACCGGCCGCGACCTCGCCGACGATGCGCAGCCGCACCGCGGACTCGACGGCCCCTTCCAGAGACGGGGAACACACGGCGTAGCCGTCCATCGAGGAGTTGTCGAAGCCCGGGAGGTCGACCTTGGCACGAACGTCGCGGGCCACGACCAGGCCCAACGCCTCGGCCAACGGCAGTGACCGGGTGGGCGACGGCTGGAGGGAGGCCAGGATCGAGCGCAGGTGGTCGTCGACCGAACGCAGGTCTGACACACCCGGCTCGCCCACCGCGTCGTTGAGCCCGCCGAGAACGGCGCTTCGGCGCACCCGGCGCAGCCCGTCGATGAGCACGTCTCCGATACAGCGCACGTCCTCTTCGAAGACGGGGTCACCGATGACCCGCAGGCTCGTGCACTCGGCCAGCGACGGCGGGCCGTAGGGAAAGCGGGCGTCGAAGCCGGGCACGAACCGGTAGGCGGAGTCGAGGTCGACGTAGGGCTCTGGCCCCGGCCGGACGGCCACCACGTGGTAGCTCTCGTCGAGAGAGAAGAAGTCGGAGCGCACGACGAGCAGGTCGTTGGTCGTCTTCACGGGCCGGAACCGGGTGCGGGGCACGAGCAGCGCTTCCGAGCCCTCGAACACCTCGATGGCGGTGCCCATGGCCGACTCGATCTGGATGATCTCGGGGCTGGCGGGGTCGGCCGGGTCGACGGGTTTGCGGTTGACGATGATCGGCAGGCCCAGCACCCCGTCGTGGGCTCTCATCCGCTCGCGGAGCACCTCGAGGTTGATCCAGACGTTGTTGGCGTTGAACGTGCTGTGCCGGGTGGTGTCGCGGAAGTAGCGTTCCTCACCCTCCTGCACCATGGCGGTGTCACGCAGGATGAGCTGACCGTCGGCCTTGCGGACCGCCAGGTGTCCACCCTTGCGGTCGCTCCTCGTTCGGCGACAGACCTCGGCCACGTAGGGCAGGTCGTGCTCGACCATCCAGGCCGCGACGTCGGGGTCGCAGGTCGCGCCGAGGTTGTCGGAGTTGGAGAGGAACGCGAAGCGGATCCCCTTCTCCAGCAAGGCATCGAGCACACCCGAGGTGACCAGCGAGACGTAGACGTCGCCGTGGCCGGGGGGGCACCACTCGAGCTCAGGGTCCTGGGGCCAGTCGATCGGGGTCAGGTCATCGGGTCGCAGCTTCGGCTCGGCGTTCTGGATGAAGTCGAGTGGCAGCCCCTCGACCGGCAGGGCCGGGTACTTGGCGAGGATCTTCAGCGACTCCTCCGACGTGCGGAAGGAGTTCATCAGCACGAGGGGCAGCTCGACGTCCCATTGTTCGCGCAGGGAGAGCACCTGCTGCGCGATGATGTCGAGGAAGGTGAGGTCGTCTTTGACGACGAGCGCCGACTTCGCGCCCGTCATGCCCATGCCCGTTCCGAGACCACCGTTCAGCTTGATGACCGCCGTCTGCGAGAGGGCACTCCTCGCCTTCTCGTGCGACACCGACACGTTGCCCAGCTCCTGGACCTCACCGAGGGGGCGGATCGTCGACTCGGGAATGGTGCCCAGGGCACCCCGTTCGAGCTGGGCGTAGTAGTGCTCGAACACGGCGATGGCCTCCGCACCGAGCCCACGATCACGCATGCGCGACACGGCCTCGGCCAACCCCCTCTGACTCATGCGATCACCATACGGGGAGCCTGGGACGCCTTCCGGCGTATGGGATAATCGGTGCGTGCAGAGCTCAGCCTCCAAGCGTGACCTGCGTCACGCCGCTCGGGCTCGGCGCCGGGCCATCGCGGCCAGCCTCTCCGACGGCCAGGTCGTGGCTGCCGGCGAGGCCATCGCGGATGCCGTGCTGGGCCTGGCTGGCGCGCTCTCTCGCCCCGCGCGCGTGGCCGCCTACGAGTCGCTGCCCGACGAGCCTCCCACCGGCCTGCTCATCGAGCGCTTGCTCGCCGCGGGCCACGAGGTGATCGTTCCCGTGACGCTCACCGACTTCTCACTGCAGTGGCGCCGTGCCGTCGCGGGCACGGTCGGCGACCAGAGCACGGTGACCCGAGGCCCCGGGGTGGCGGGTTCGGCGATGGAGGCCGTGGAGCAGTGGTTGGGCGAAGACGCCCTCTCGAGCGCTGCGCTGGTCATCACCCCCGGTCTGACGGTCGACCGGCACGGCACCCGCCTCGGCCAGGGTGGGGGCTGCTACGACCGGGCCCTACGCCACCGCGACCCGTCGACACCGGTGCTGACCCTGCTGCACGAGGGTGAGGCCAGCGAGGTCGACCTGCCGCGCGACGAGCACGACCGCCCCGTCGACGGCTGGGTGAGCACGAACGGCACCGTCGTCACGATGTAGGGGTGGCCTGGCTGCCCGGCGGGCGCAGGGCGAGCTCGGCCTGGGAGGCTGCCTTGACGGCATCCGGCGTGAACGGCCACGGGAAGCTCTCCCCTGCCGCCCAGGCGTCGACCTGGTCGGAGTAGTTCGGGTGGTAAGCGTGCCCCGACTCCCCCGTGGAGTTGACCCACACCGAGCGGTTGAGGTCGGCGAGGTCGACGACCATCCGCATCGAGGGGCCGGTCGTGACGTCGTAGCCGGGGGCAGCGGCATCCCAGCTGTTGGCGTTGACGATCGCGTTGCCACCACCGAGCTCGATGCCGCCGCGGTTGAACATGCTGCGCACCACGTCGGGCACGCTGTCGCCGCCCAGCACGGGGTGTTGGAGGTCGAGCTGGTGCAGGCGCCCCCAACGCCACGTGGCCGGCACCTTGCCGAGCTTGCGGGCGAGGTCGAGCCGGGCTTCGACGAGAGCCCGCTTGAGGATCTCACCCGACCCCTCGGTGACGCCTGGGGTGGTCTTGTCGTCCCACCAGTCGTTCTTGGGGTCTTTCAGCAGCTGCTCGACCACGATCATCCAGCGACTGCCCCCGTCGGGCGCTAGGTCAGGTGGCAGCTCGTCGAAGGTGTACTGGAGCAGGTACTTCCACACCGCGTTGTAGTAGGCGGCCGACGCGCCGTCACGGCCCTTGTCGCCGGTCTGGGTGCCGTCCCAGTCACGCAGCAGTCCCTGCGCCTGCGCAGTGAAGCCGTCGACCTGCACCTCGAGCAGCCGTTCGATCAGAGACGGGGCGAAGGTGTTGCGCACGTCGCCCTGGATCTGGGTCATCATCTCGGGCGAGACCTTCTTCGCCGAGCCGAGCAACGCGCGGATGCGCTGGGCGCGGAACCCGTAGTCCCACTCGCTGGTGAGGAACGGGGTGTCGCTGGCGGTCACGGCCTGGTTTGCCGTGACGATGAAGCCTTCGGGCGGATCGTAGGAGTAGGGCAGCTGGTCGAAGGGGACCCACCCCTTCCAGTCCCACTGGCTGTCCCAGCCGGGAGCCGGCCAGAAGCCGGGTGGGGCGCCGGAGGTCGAGCTACGTCGAACCGGGATGCGGCCCGGGGCCTGGTAGCCGATGTGGCCGGCGGTGTCGGCGTAGACCAGGTTCTGCGAGGGCACCGCGAAAAGGGCCGCAGCAGCGCGGAACTGGTCCCAGTTCTGGGCCTTGTCGAGGGCGAAGATGGCATCCGCGGTGTTGCTCGGGGTCAGGGCGGTCCAGGCCATCGACACGGCGTACGAGTTGGCCTGCGGCGCGCCTCGCACCACGACCCGGTCGCCCGCCTCGTTGATCCCTGCGATCACGTCCGACAGGATCGGCCCGTGCACGGTCGAGCGCACCGTGATCTGCACGTCGGCGGCCCCGGCCACCTTGATCGTCTCGGTGCGCTCCTGGAGGGGAACGCTGGCACCGTCGCGCAGGTAGGTGTTGCCGGTGACCTGCTCGAGGTAGAAGTCGGTGACGTCGGGGCCGAGGTTGGTGAAGCCCCACGCGACCTTCTGGTTGTGGCCGATCACCACCCCGGGCAGCCCCGCGAACGAGAAGCCCGACACCTGGAAGGGGCACGCCGTGCTGACCGTGCGGCACTGCAGGTTGACCTGCGACCAGATGCTGGGGATGCCGAGGGAGAGGTGGGGGTCGTTGGCGAGCAACGGCTTGCCCGTTGTGGTGCGTGGGCCCGACACGACCCACGAGTTGGAGCCGATGTTCTCGCCCTTGCCGAGGGTGGCGGGCACGGCCTCGACGGCTGCGGAAGCACGGTCGACCGCGGCCTGACCCGATGCGGAGCGCAGGGCCGGCGGGATGGGCCCGGCCGCTTGCGCAGTCGGCGCGGCGGCCGGCTTCCAGTCGTCGGCCGAGAGGATGGGCAGGTTCCGCTCGAAGGGGTAGGGCGGGTAGAGCAGGTTGATCTGCTTGACCCCGATGCGGCCGCCCCGCGAGAGACGGGCCCGAGCGAGCTCGTCGTCGTAGTCTCCGCGCAGGTCCCACGCCATCGCCTTGAGCCAGGCCAGGGAGTCGACGGGGGTCCACGGCTCGACGCGGTAGCCCGGGTGCTGGAGGTCGAGCACGCGGTACTCGAGCGACATGGCCTCGGGCGAACCCTTGGACTTGACCCAGGCGTTGACCCCGTCGGCGTAGGCCTGCAGGTACTGGCGCGTCTCTGGGGCGAGCTTGGGCAGCTCCTGCTCGGCGACCCGCCGCCACCCCATCGTGCGGATGACCTTGTCGGCCTCGAGACCGCCCGAGCCGACCATCTCGGAGAGCCGGCCCGCGGTCAGGTGGCGCCGGTAGTCCATCTCGAAGAAGCGGTCCTGGGCGTTGACGTAGCCCTGGGCGCGAAAGAGGTCGCCGGCGTTGTCGGCGTAGATGGTCGGGATGCCGCGAGCGTCGCGCTGCACCTGAACGGTGCCGGTGAGGCCTTCGACGTCCAGCTCTCCCCCGGTCTGCGGGAACGACTGACGCACCACGCCGATCGCGAGGATGCTCGCGGCCACGAGGGCGAACAGCACCAGCGCGACGACCGACAGCCCGATGCGACGGGCGAGCTTGGAGCGGGACACGCCACGAGACTAGGCCACGAACCCCGGCGACCGAGGGAGCCCGATGGAGCGTGGCGACCGACGGCGCGACGGACGTCAGCGCCGCCCAGGCCGTCGGGATGGTTGGATGGCGCCAGCAACCGCGAGGAGTCGCCCATGCTCGCAGCACCATCGATCACATCATCGGGGATGACCCTCGACGACCTGACGCGTGTGCTGCTCATCGGCTCGGTCGTGATGCTCGTGGCCGTGGCCGCCGTTCGCCTCTCCGTTCGCTCGGGGCTGCCATCACTGCTGATCTATCTGGGCATCGGTCTCGCTCTCGGCAACGCCGGGGCCGGCATCCAGTTCGACTCTGCCTCCGTGACCCGGGTGCTCGGGTACGCCGCCCTCGTGCTCATCCTCGCCGAGGGTGGTCTCACGACGTCGTGGAGCAACATCAAGGATGCGGTGGCGCCCGCCGCGATGTTGTCGACGGTGGGCGTGGTGGTGTCGGTGCTCGTCGTCGCCATCGCCGCCCACGCCCTGCTCCCGCTGTCGTGGACCATCTCGCTGCTCATGGGAGCCATCGTCACGTCGACGGATGCCGCCGCCGTCTTCGCGGTGCTGCGCAACGTGCCGCTGCCCAGACGGCTCTCGGGCATGCTCGAGGCGGAGGCCGGCTTCAACGACGCACCGGTCGTCATCCTCGTCGTTGCCTTCTCGGCGCAGGGCGTGCCGGGAGGTGAGTCACTGGGCCCGCTGGAGCTGCTCTGGCTCGCGGTGCTCGAGCTCGGCGGCGGCGCCGTGGTGGGCGTCACGGTCGGCTGGCTGGGCGGTCAGCTGCTCAAGCGGGTCGCGGGCGGGTCGTCGGCCCTGTTCTCGATCGGCGTGGTCACCCTCACCGTGTTCGCCTACGCGCTCGGCGCGGCCGTGCACGTTTCGGGCTTTCTGGCCACCTACCTCAGCGCCCTCGTGCTGGGCAACATGGGGCTGCCCAACCGCACCTCGTTCCAGAGCTTCGGCAACGCGATGGGCTGGATCGCCCAGATCGGGCTGTTCGTGATGCTCGGCCTGCTCGCCGACCCGTTCCGCCTCGACGGGCAGCTCGTTCCGGCGATCGTCATCGGGCTGGTACTGCTGCTCGTGGCGCGACCGCTGTCGGTCATCGCCTCCACCGTGTGGTTCCGGATGTCGTGGCGCGACCAGGCCTTCTTGTCGTGGGCGGGCCTGCGTGGCGCCGTGCCGGTCGTGCTCGCGACGGTGCCGTTGACCACCGGCACGCCTGACACTGAGTGGATCTTCGACCTCGTCTTCATGCTGGTCGTCATCTTCACCATCGTGCAGGCCCCCACCTTGGGCTGGGTGGCTCGCCGCCTGGGCCTGGTCGAGCAGGTGCACTCGGTCGAGGTCGACCTCGAGAGCACGACCCTCGTGGAGATCGGGGCCGACGTCGTGCAGGTGTCGGTCGGGGCCCACTCTCGGCTGCACGGTGTGGCGGTCTTCGAGCTGCGCCTGCCCAAGGGGGCGAACGTCACGCTCATCGTGCGTGACGGTGAGGGGTTCGTGCCGGGGCAGCACACCACGATCCGGCACGGTGACCGGTTGCTCGTGGTGACGCCCTCGAAGGTGCGCGGTCGCACGGAGCGGCGCATCCTCGAGGTCAGCCGCGGCGGGCGCCTCGCGGGCTGGCCATAGACTTTGCCTGCTCACTCCCCCTTTGACGACCGAGGTCACCCATGCCCACCTACTCCTACGCGTGCCAGGCGTGCCAACACGCGTTCGACATCCGCCAGTCGTTCACCGACGACTCGCTGACCTTCTGCCCCGAGTGCGGCGAGCACTCGCTGCGCAAGGTCATCCACCCGGTCGGCATCTCGTTCAAGGGCTCGGGCTTCTACAAGACCGACTCGCGTGCGGCGGCCGCCAAGAACGCGAAGGCCGCTGCTGGCTCCGGAACCGGATCAGGAGGCGGTTCGAAGGAGTCGTCCAACGGCTCGTCGACCACCAACGAGGGCTCGGGTTCGTCGGCCGACTCGTCGAAATCGAAGAGCGACTCAGGCTCCTCGGGGTCAGGATCATCGGGCTCGGGCTCCTCCGGGCCGGGATCATCGGGGTCAGGATCATCGGGCTCGGGCTCCTCCGGGTCGGGCTCCTCCACCGGTTCGCCGTCATCGGGGTCGTCCGGCTCGTCGTCCACACCCTCCTGACCACCGCCGCGCCCGTCCACAGGCCACCGTCGTCGAGCGGTGACGACGGACGGCGCCCCTAGGCTTCCGGCATGAGCACAACAGCAGAGATCGGCGTCATCGGCGGTTCCGGCCTCTATGACTTCCTCAGCGACTACGAGACGGTGTCGGTCGACACCCCGTTCGGCCGGCCGAGCGACCCGCTCGTCATCGGCGAGGTCGACGGGCGTTCCGTCGCCTTCGTCGCCCGCCACGGCAAGGGGCACCGGTTCGCGCCGCACCAGGTGAACTACCGGGCCAACCTGTGGGCCCTGCGAGCCGTCGGCGCGCGTCAGGTGCTCTCGCCGTGTGCGGTCGGTTCGCTCCAGGCCGAGAACGGGCCGGGCACCATCGTCGTTCCCGACCAGGTGGTCGATCGCACCTGGGGCCGCGAGCACACGATCTACGAGGCCGAGGGCCCGGTCGTGCACGTCGGTTTCGCCGACCCGTACTGCCCGAACGGCCGAGCCGTGGCTGCCGATGCCGCCCGGCTGGCGGGCTTCGACGTGGTCACCGACGGCACTCTCGTGGTGATCAACGGGCCGCGGTTCTCCTCCCGGGCCGAGTCTCTGATGCACCAGCAGGCCGGGTGGGACGTCGTGGGCATGACGACGATGCCCGAGGCCGGCCTGGCCCGCGAGCTCGCCCTGTGCTTCACCACGATCGCCATGGTCACCGACCTCGACGCCGGGGTCGAAGGCGGAGTGGCCGTCAGCCACGAAGAGGTGCTCCGCGTCTTCGGAGCTAACGTCGACCGCCTCAAGGGCGTGCTGCGTCATGCGATCGGGCAGCTGCCCGCCCACGAGGGCGACGCCGAGGCGACCTGCCCGTGCCGGCGCAGCCTCGACGGGCTCGAGCTGCCACTGACCCTGCCCTGATGTTCGCCCGGCACCCCCGCCCGACCGGGGGCGATCACGCGGGCAGCTCATCCCCTTCTACAGCCGCAGGGCGACGACGCTCGATGTCCAACCCCCGCCGCCGGCGCGCTCGACGGGCTCGGTGGCGGCGGGTCGCGGCTGCCCTGCTGGCCGGGGTGGCCGCCCTCGTCACCCTCTCGGCCGTCACCCGAGACCGGGTACCTCCGCCGGGCGCGGCGACGGTCGTCTCGGTTCACGCGCTCGCCGCCGGGTCGGTACTGGGCCCCAGTGACGTCGAGGTGATCGAGGTTCCGGCCCGGGTGCGCCCCGAGCGCGCGTTCACGACCTCCGACCTGGTCGTCGGTCAGGTCGTCTCTTCGGCGGTCGACGCAGGCGAGGTGCTGACCCCGTCGCGACTGGTCGGCGCCAACCTGCTCGCGGGGCAGCCGGCCGATCGGGTGGCGATGGCGGTTCCGGTGCTCGACGCCCACGCGACCGGCGCTCGGGCCGGTAGCCACGTCGACCTCTACACCACCGGCTCGGGGGCCCGGGCCGCCTCGAACGTCGTCGTGCTCAGCGTCTCCGTCAACGGCAACGGATCGGGTTCGACCTGGGGCCAGGCGGCGCCGACGCAGCTCACCCTGGCTCTCACCCCTGCCGACGCCGCACAGGTCGCCAAACACCTCAGCGCGCTGGGCGCCGGGGAGGACTTCGTGGTGGCGCTGCGCCGAACTGGTGCCCAGAGCCAGTAGGCTCACCCCGTCAAACTGATCGCCTGCTCCGGCCCAGCGCCCCAGCCAAAGGAAACACATGCTCAAGGGATTCAAAGACTTCGTCATGCGAGGGAACGTCATCGACCTCGCGGTCGCGGTCGTGCTCGGTGCCGCCTTCACCGCCATCGTCAACGCCATCGTCAAGGGTTTGATCACGCCGCTGATCGCTGCCGTGTTCAGCAAGCCTGACCTCAAGTCCGTCGGCAACTTCACGATCAACAATGCCGACTTCTCCATCGGGCTTATCCTCGACGCCGCGTTCAACTTCATCATCATCGCGGCGGCCGTCTACTTCGTCATCGTCATGCCGGTGAACCGGCTGATGGCTGCGCTCAAGAAGGGCGAGGAGCCGGAGCCCGACGCGCCGAGCGCCGAAGTTCTGCTGCTCACCGAGATCCGCGACTCGCTGCGCACCCGCTGACCCCTCAACGTCGAAGGGCACTTCGTGCAGTCTGTGGGGCTCAGGCCCACCAGAGCTCAGCACGGAGTGCCCTTTCCGTCGTTTCAGGGGTGACCTACCGCGCGGGGACGTCGTAGTCCCCGAGCACCCGGGCCAGGGCGAGCGGGCGCGCGGCGTCGTCGTGTCGACCCGCACGCTGCAGAGTGCGCCCGAGCAGCAGGTGGGCGTAGGCGTCGGTCGGGCTCTCATCGAGCAACGGCCTGAGCACGGCCTCGGCCCGAGCGAGCTGAGCCGAGTGGTAGTAGGCGCGGGCCAGCAGCAGGCGCAGGTCGGTGGTGCCGTGCCGGGCCGTCTCGTCAGCCGAACCGCCCTCGAGACCGGCAGAGCGGGCGTCGTCGGCCTCGGCCACGAGGGCGGCCAGGGCCGGCGCGGCGGCGAGGTAGTCGCCCCGCTCGAACAGTCCCTGGGCCCAGGCGAGTCGCAGTGCAAATGGGGTCGAGGCGTTCATGACCGGTTCAACACGGCGCCCATCGTTGCCATTCCGGGCGTGAAGGGCAGGCCGAGCGGGTCACTCGTAGTGTGGGGGTCGCTGCTCTTCCAGCCAACGCTCTCGTGCCGTCTCGTCGGCGGGCCCCCCCGCCACCACCGACTCGGGCGGAGCGTTCGCCGTGTCAGTCGACTCGGTGTAGCCGGCCGCGTCCGCCTCGGCGTTGGTGCCCTGTCGGAAGACCCGACGCCGACGCCCCCGACTCGCCTTCCCGCTTCCCTCTTCGATGGCGTCTTCGCCGGCCGGTTCGTTGCGACCGCTGGACGTGCTCGGGTTCGCCTGGCTCTTGAGGGGGTGAGCGGCATCCGGCGCGGTGGGCGGCTCGGCTGACGGGCTCACTTCGGCGACACCGCTCGGGTCGGTGGCGGACGGGGCAGTGGGGGACGGGGCAGTGAGGGAAGGGGCTCGGTTTGGGTCGCTCACTGCCGTCTCGGTGGCCGTCACTCGGCGCACGACTCCGAGGATGCGGGAGATCTCGCGGGCGGGGTCACGGAACAGGTCGGTGGTCCAGACCCGTACGTGCGTCCACCCCAGCCGTTCGAGCTGCTCGGGCCGTAGGCGGTCGCGGTCGCGCGTGCTCGAAAGGGCGGCATAGCGAGGCCCGTCGGTCTCGATCGCGATGAGCGCACGACCCCGATGGTGGGGGTCCTCGACCGCGAGGTCGACGCGCTGCGCTGCACTGCCGAACTCCTCGTGCACGGTGAGCCCCTCCCGGCGCAGACGGCGGGCCAGGTCGGCGCGCAGTGGGTCTGCGGTGGGCGAGACGCCTGAGCCCGTCGCTCCCGTGGTGGTACCGCCCGCCGGAGCCGCCCCACCCGACTCGGCGTACGCGAGGAAGTCACGCAGCATGACTGCTCCCCTGGCCTTGAGCCGGTCAGGGTCGAGGTCGGTCGAGCGCAGCGACGACACGACGGTCATGCGTACTCGCGCGCGGGTGATTGCGACGTTGAGGCGGCGCTCACCACCGTCGATGTTGAGCGGGCCGAAGCGGTGCAGCACTCGCCCGTGCGGAGTCTTGCCGTAGCCGACCGACAAGATGATGGCGTCGCGCTCGTCGCCCTGCACCCGTTCGAGGTTCTTGACGAAGAAGCGCTCGTGGGGGTCGCCCTCGAAGAAGGGCGCGGCATCGGGGGCAGAGCGCAGCGCCTCAGTGACCGCGTCGTCGAGGCGCTCGGCGTGCTTGATACCCAGAGCGATCACGCCGAGCGACTCGGTGGGACGGGTACGGGCGTGCTCGAGCACCAGCGCCACGACCCGGGCCACCTCGGCGTCGGTCGTCTCGATCGAGTCGAGCCCGGGCTGCACCTCCGCTTG
>JBBSTU010000003.1:0-57588 GCA_038235595.1 Actinomycetales bacterium
CGGCCGCCACGAGCTCGGTGACGTACATGGTGTCGGGGTAAGCAGGGTCCTTCACCCCCGTGGACGCCCACAAGGGGCGCTGCACGTTGGCTCCCTCGTCGGCGAGGGAACCCCAGCGGGGAGTCGAGAAGACCTCTTCGAAGGCCTGGTACGCGAGGCGCGCGTTGGCGATCCCGGCCTTGCCCTTCAGGGCCCTGGCCTCATCGGTGCCGATCGCGTCGAGCCGCTTGTCGATCTCGGAGTCGACGCGCGAGACGAAGAAGGAGGCCACCGAGTGGATCTTCGAGAGGTCGTGACCGGCGGCGTGCGCCTTCTCCAACCCCTCGAGGTAGGCGTTCATGACCCCGCGGTAGCGCTCGAGCGAGAAGATCAGGGTCACGTTGACCGAGATGCCCTCAGCGATGGTCGCGGTGATCGCGGGCAGCCCGGCCTGGGTGGCGGGGATCTTGATGAGCACGTTCTCGCGGTCGACGGCGGCGTGCAGGGCCTTGGCCTGCTCCACCGTCTTGTCGGTGTCGTGGGCGAGCCTCGGGTCGACCTCGATCGAGGCGCGGCCGTCGACACCCTTCGTCGAGGCGTACAGCGGGGCGAAGAGGTCGCAGGCCTCCCGGACATCGGACGTGGTCAGCTCGAAGACGACCTCCTCGACATCCTTGCCCGCCTGGGTCAGGCGGGAGAGGTCTTCGTTGTAGCGGTCGCCCTTGCTGAGGGCGGCCTGGAAGATCGAGGGGTTGGAGGTGAGGCCGACCACGTTGCGCTCCTTGACGAGGTCGGCGATCTTGCCGGTCTCGAGCAGCTCTCGCGAGAGGTCGTCGAGCCAGATGGAGACGCCGGCATCGGACAGGGCCTGGGTGTTCGCGTTCGACATGTCGATCACTTTCCTTCGGTCGATGTGCTGGCGGCGGCAGCCGTGCCGTCGCCCTGTGAGACGTCGCTGCCCATGACGTCGGTGTTGGCGCTCGCCTTGGCTCGCGCCGGGCTCGTCTCGTTGATGGTCGGCGCCTTCAGTGAGCTGGCTGAGCCGGCACCGTCGGCTCGGGCCGCCTTGAGCGAGGCCTTGCCGGCCTTGGCGACGGCCTCCGCGGTGATGCCGAACTCGCGAAAGAGCGTCTCCGCGTCGGCGGAGGCGCCGAAGTGCTCGATGCTGACGATGCGGCCGGCATCCCCGACGATGTCGTGCCAGCCCATCGCGATGCCGGCCTCGACGCTGACCCGGGCCCGAACAGCGGCCGGCAGCACCTTCTCGCGGTAGCCCTTGGTCTGCTTCTCGAACCACTCGCGGCACGGCATCGACACGACGCGCGTGGCGACGCCACCCTTCTCGAGCGTCTCGGCGGCCTCGACCGCGAGCTGCACCTCAGACCCGGTGCCCACGAGAATGAGATCGGGGCCCACGGATCCCGACTCCTCGACGAGCACGTAGGCGCCCTTGGCCGCGCCGGCCGCCTTGCCGTACTTCTTACGGTCCCAGGTGGGCACGTTCTGACGGGTCAGGCACAGGGCGGCCGGGCCACTGCGTTCGGCCAGGATGGTGCCCCAGGCGACCGCGGTCTCGTTGGCGTCAGCAGGACGCACCACGGCGAGCCCGGGGATCGCGCGCAGCGCCGCCAGGTGCTCGATGGGCTGGTGGGTGGGGCCGTCCTCGCCGACGCCGATGGAGTCGTGGGTCCATACGTAGGTGACGGGCACCTGCTGGATCGCCGCGAGGCGCACCGCGGGGCGCATGTAGTCGGAGAACACGAGGAAGGTGCCGCCGTAGGGCCGGGTCAGACCCTCGAGCGCCATCCCGTTGAGGATCATCCCCATGCCGTTCTCACGGATGCCGAAGTGCAGGGTGCGACCGTAGGGGCCACCCTGCCAGGAGGCGGTCTGGCGGTCCTTCGGGATGAACGACGGCTCGCCCTCCATCGTCGTGTTGTTCGAGCCGGCGAGGTCGGCCGAGCCGCCCCAGAGCTCGGGCATGACGTCGGCGAGGGCGGTGAGCACCTTGCCGGATGCCGCTCGCGTGGCCATCCCCTTCGGGTCGGCCGGGAAGGTTGGCAGGGCCTTGACGAGCCCGTCGGGCGCCGCGCCCGACTGGATGCGGTCGAGCAGCTTGGCCCGGTCGGGGTTGGCCTTACGCCAGGCCCGGTAGCCCTGGTCCCACTCCTTGTGGGCGGCCTTGCCACGCTTCTTCACCTCACGGGCCTGACGGAGCACGGCCGGCTCGACGGCGAAGCTCTTCTTCGCGTTGAACCCCAGCACGGTCTTGAGGCCCGTTATCTCCTCGTCGCCGAGCGCCGAGCCGTGCGCCTTGCCGGTGTTCTGCTTGGTGGGGGAGGGCCAGGCGATGATCGTGTGCAGCACGACGATGGTCGGCCGGTCGGTCACCTTCTCACCCGACCGGATGGCGGCGAGCAGGGCGTCGATGTCTTCGACGTAGGTGTGGCCGTCGGCGTTCTGGCGCCAGTCGACCTCGACGACGTGCCACCCGTAGGCGGCGAACCGGGCTCCGACGTCTTCGCTGAAGGCGATGTCGGTGTCGTCCTCGATCGAGATCTGGTTGGCGTCGTACACCATGGTGAGGTTGCCGAGCTCCTGATGGGCGGCGAGGGCGCACGCCTCGTGGCTCACCCCTTCCTGCATGTCACCGTCGGAGGCGATCACGTAGATGTGGTGGTCGAACGGGCTGGTGCCCGGCTTGGCGTCGGGGTCGAACATCCCCCGCTGGCGACGCTGCGCCATGGCCATGCCGACGGCGGAGGCGAGCCCCGACCCCAGCGGGCCGGTGGTGATCTCGACACCCTTGGTGTGGTGCACCTCCGGGTGGCCCGGGGTCAGCGAGCCCCACGTGCGCAACGACTTGAGGTCATCGAGCTCGAGGCCGTAGCCGGAGAGATAGAGCTGGATGTACTGGGTCAGGCTCGAGTGGCCGCACGACAGCACGAAGCGGTCGCGGCCCAGCCAGGCCGGGTCGCTCGGGTCGTGGTTCATGACGTTCTGGTAGAGCAGGTAGGCGAGGGGCGCCAGCGACATCGCGGTGCCGGGGTGGCCGTTGCCGACCTTCTGCACGGCGTCAGCGGCCAGCACGCGAGCCGTGTCGACGGCCCGGATGTCGAGGTCGGACCAGCCCGCCTTCTTGGCGACAGGCAGTGGCAGGCTCGGATCGCGCTGTGCCAGCACGCCCTTCGCCTTGGCCGAGGTGCTCTTGGAGGTCTTCGAGCGGGTGGTCGACTTCGCCTGGGTGGCGGTGCTGGTCACGGAACGGTTCTCCTTCGCGGCAAGGCGTCTCTCGTACGGAACCGAGCCTAGTGCCACCACGGGGTACGCACCCGGCGGCGTCCGGTGACGGGTCTGCGGTGGCACGGTCTAGACTTGGGACCAGTTACGACGCGACGTCGTGCTTGGTGATTGGTATACGAACTGCTTGCGCAAGGCCCCGTACCCGAACGGCCCGGGGCGACGAACGACCGGCGAGGTTTTCAGTGACAACGGTGGACCCCCGAGCCGACCTCTCGGCTCTTCGTGGGCCCGGTGGCAGTGGCGTCAGGTTCACCCTCGGCCAGTACCTCTCGCTGACGAAGCCGCGCATCATCGAGCTGTTGCTCATCACCACCATCCCGGTGATGTTTCTCGCGCACGGGGGCGTGCCCGACCTCCTGCTGGTGCTGGTCACCCTCGTGGGCGGCAGCCTGTCGGCCGGCGCCGCCAACACGCTGAACTGCTACTTCGACCGTGACATCGACGCGGTCATGCACCGCACGAGCAACCGCCCTCTCGTCACCGGCGCCATCAGCCCACGCGCCGCCCTGCTCTTCGGCCTCACCCTGACCGTGGTCTCGACGCTCTGGCTCGGGCTCCTCGTCAACTGGTTGAGCGCGGGTCTGGCTCTCGGTGCCCTGCTGCTCTACGTGGTCGGTTACACCCTGGTGCTCAAACGCCGCACCGCCCAGAACATCGTGTGGGGTGGGGCGGCCGGGTGCATGCCGGTGCTGATCGGGTGGTCGGCGGTCACCGGCCGGGTGAGCTGGTCGGCCGTTGTGCTCTTCCTGGTGATCTTCTTCTGGACGCCGCCGCACTACTGGCCGCTGTCGATGCGCTACAAGGACGACTACGCGAACGCCCACGTGCCGATGCTGCCCGTCGTCGAGCGCTTCGTGGTGGTCGCCCGGCAGATCGTGGCCTACTCGTGGGCCATGGTGCTCGCCTCGCTCGCGCTGATCCCTGTCGAGGGGGTGGGCTGGGTCTACGCGGTGGCCGCCGTGGGGTCCGGGGCCCTGTTCCTGCTCGAGGCGCACCGGCTGCTCTCACGGGCCAAGGCCGGTGTCGCCGAAGACGTGCTCAAGCCGATGCGCCTGTTCCACTTCTCGATCACCTACCTGACGATCCTCTTCGTCGGGGTGGCCCTCGACCCGCTCTGGCACCTGCCGCTTCCCGGCCTGTCCTGACGGTCGGGCGCAGCCGGCCTGATGCCTCGCAACGGATGCCGGTCAGGGCCGGGGGAGCCCATCCTCGAGCAGCAGCGTGGTGCTCGACGGGCCGCCTGCGAGCGAGCCCAGCATCCGCGCGTTGTAGGGCGCCACGTGCTGCGCGGCATCCGACATCTCGACCCAGTGGGCACCGCGCAGCTCGCGCTCGAGCAGGTGAACGCGGTCGAGCAGGTCGTCGCCCACCGGGGCGACCTCGAACACGAAGAGCACCGCATCGGCCCAGCCGAGCCAGGGCTTGAGCCAGTTGACCGCGACCAGCCGGGTCAGCTCGACCTCGACGTCGAGCTCCTCGCGGATCTCGCGTACGAGGCAGGCGGCGGGCGACTCGCCGGGGTCGACGACGCCACCGGGCAGGTCCCAGTCGCGTTTGTAGGCCAGCTCGCAGAGCAGCAGGGCGCCCGCGGTGTTGCGCACCAGCCCTTGTGCGATGACCCGCTTGGTCGGCAGCTCCGAGTTGAGCATGGCGGTGAAGCCGTCGCGGGTGCCCGGCGCGGGGTCGTCGGCCAGCCGCCCCAGCACCACCGTGTCGTGAACCTGCCCGCCGAGGGTCGTGTTGCCCCGGATGAGGCCTTCGCGGCGTAGCCCAGACCTCAGGGCGGTGCGCAGCGACGAGGTGTTGAGCGGGTTGACCTCCGCCTCGACCCTCCGGAGCCCCAGGCCGCCCTCACTGAAGGCCCATTCGATGAGCAGCCGGACGGCACGCGAGGCGATGCCCTGGCCGCGGAACGGGCCGAACGTCATCCAGGAGAGCACCCCCACCCCGGGAGCCCGGCGGCGCACGTCGACCGACCCCAGGCGTTCGCCGTCCCGCTCCACGAGAAAGGTCACCTTCGACCGCTCGTTCGCCCACTCGTGGTGGGTCGTCGCTATCCAGGCGAGCTGCTGCTCGAGAGTCGGGGTCGCCCGGGGAAGGTCGAACCAGTAGGCGGTGAGCTCGTCGTGGAGGCGGCGGGTCGGCTCGGCGTCAGCGCGGTCCCAGGGTCGAAGAACCAGTTCCCCGTCGCTGAGCGTGGGTTGTTCGTCCGGTGACTCAGCGGGGGCAGGGGGCACCGACACAGCCTACGGACGGGTCAGACCGCAACGCTGCGGGTGTCGAGCACACCCCGGGTCAGCGTCACGACGAGCAGGCTCGCACCGAGCATGTGCAGCAGCACGAGCAGCACGGGCAGCCCGGTGAAGTACTGGGCGTAGCCGATGGCCCCCTGAGCCAGGGTGACGGCGAGCACTGCGTACCACGACCGCTTGACCCGTTGGGTTGTTGCCGTGATGACCACGGTGGCCAGCGTGGCCACGACGAGCCCGCTGAAGAGCATGACCAGGTCGGCATGCAGCCACGACACGGTCTTGGGGTCGAAGCCGGTGCGGTTCGGGATGAGGGCGTCGCCGGAGTGGGGTCCGGAGCCGGTCACCACGGTGCCGAGCAGCAGCACGACGGCCGCAACGGCCGACGTGGCGAGGGCCAGACCCCGGGCCAGCGGATGCACCACCAGCTCACCGGGGCCGTGCCGTTCGTCGAGCGTCCCGCGCAGCAGGGCCGTCGAGATAGCGACCAGCACCATGGAGACGAGGAAGTGGCCCATCACCAACCAGGGGTTGAGGCCGGTCAGCACGGTGATGCCGCCCAGCACCCCCTGCACGACGATGCCGCCGAGCACGGCGAACGCCAGCAGATGCATCCGGGTGCGGGCCGGCCAGCGGGTGAGCACCACCCAGATGGTGGCGATCGCGAGGATTCCCACGACGCCGGTGAGGGTGCGGTTGCCGAACTCGACAAGGTCGTGGAACTGGCTTGCGTCGGTGCGCACCGGCGTGAACGAGCCTGGCATGCACTCGGGCCAGGTTGTGCAGCCGAGACCGCTGCCGGTCAGCCGTACGACCCCACCGGTGACGACGATGCCGATCTCAGCGACGAGGTTGGCGATGACGATCGGCCGAACCCATCGGTGCGGGGCTGCGGGCAGCAGGTTGACCAGTCGGGCGACCGCGTTGGAAGCCGGCGGTCGAACCCGTCGGTCGAGAGTCGAGGTGCGTGACACCCCTCAAGGATAAGCCGCGCGGCCGCTCGAGGTCAGCCCAGCCCGTCCCAGACCACCTGGGCGCCTGCGTGACCGGCCAGGGCCACCACCACGAGCGCGGCGAGCGAGACGACCACCACGACGACCCCGAGGGTGTTCTGCACCATCGGGGCCTGCACGGCCGGCTGCAGCGCCACTGCGCGCCATCTCTCTGCGCGCGAGGGAACACTCCCACGGCTCGCCGTGGCCGACGCTGACCCTGCTCGTGGTGGGTCGGCGGGTGGAGGCGACATCAGGAAGGCGGCCGCGAGGGCGAGCACCATGAACACGAGACACACGACCTTGGCGCGGTCACCCCACATGGTGTGGTTGGCGAGCAGCTCGAAGTTCGTCGTGCTCGCCCGGGTCGTGGAGACGCGCACGAGCAGCTTCTCCCCGCTCTCTGCGGCGACAAAAGCGCTGGTCCCGGAGATCAGGGCGCCGGCCGCGGTGGGCCAGACGAGCACCTTGCGCCACGAGGGCCGGGCCACGTAGGCGACGGTGCAGAGCGCCGACAGCGGCACGAGCACCACCACCGCGTGGATCACCAGCGCGTGCATGGGTAGTCCGAACACGAAGTCGAACATGGAAGTCTCCCGGGAGAGGTGGTGACGGACACATGGTCAGGTCTCGGCTTGGGCGGGTCCTCGGCCGGGCGGTATGTGCAGTGTGTCGCTTCAGTCGTCAAAGCGGAAGAAGCGCGCCGCGAGAGCCGATGTGAGAGCTGCCCACCCGAGAACGACGAGCAGGGCCGCAAGGTTCAGTCGTCCATCGACCAGGGCCGTCCTCAGGCCGTCGGCGAGCGACGACGACGGCAGTGCGGCTGCGACGGAGGATGCCGCCCCGGGTAACAGCGTGCGGGGAACGACGACTCCCAGCACGAGAAAGACGACCCAGAGCAGGTTGGCCACGGCCAGCACGGCCTCCGCCCGCAGGGTTCCGGCCAGGAGCAGCGCGAGGGCCACGAACGACCACGTACCGGCCACCAGGAACAGCAGGGCCCACCCGAGACCCTCGAGGTGCGGCTGCCAGCCGAGGGCCAGGCCCAGACCACCGACCAGCACCAGCTGCACCAGCTCGACGGCCAGGGTGGCCAGCACCTTGGCCGCGAGCAGGCCGCCGCGACCGAGCGGAGTCACCCCGAGGTAGCGCAGCACCGCGTAACGACGGTCGAAGGCGGTGGCGATGGCCGCAGAGGTGAAGGCCACGGAGATGACAGCGAGGGCCAGTACTCCCGGAACGGCCAGGTCGATGCGCCGACCCTCGCCGAGGGACGGGCTGCTCGTGGCCGCGAGCGCGACCAGGGCCAGGGCCGGCAGCACGATCGAGACGAGCAGCTGCTCACCGTTGCGCAGCAGGGTGCCGACCTCGAAGCCGGCCTGGGCCCGGACCCGGCGTGACGGTGCCGCTGCAGCCCGCCCTGCCGCAGCGGCGGCGGCGGCGGCGGCAGCGGCCGGTGGGGTGGTCGTCATGGCCGCCCCTTGCGAGTCAGGCCGAAGTAGACCTCTTCGAGGGAGCCCTTGCGGGTCACGTCAGCCAGTGACCCGGAGACGACGGCCTGGCCGGCGCTCATGATCACGAGATGGTCGGCGAGACGTTCGGCCTCCTCGAAGGAGTGCGTCGTCACGACCACGGTGGTGCCGTCGGCGCGCTGCTCCTCGATGAGGTCCCACACGTCGAGCCGGCCGTGCGGGTCGAGCCCTGCCGCGGGCTCGTCAAGGAAGAGCACCTCGGGTCGGCCGAGCAGGGCTGCCGCCAGAGCCAGGCGCTGCTTCTGCCCGCCGGAGAGTCGGCGCACGGTGGTGCGGGCGAACTGGTCGACGCCGAGCCGATGCGCCGTCTGGGCGACGTCGGCGGGCGCGGCGTAGAACCGGGAGAGGTGCTCGAGCAGGCGCATCGGCTTGCTGCCACCGGGCAGCCCCCCCGCCTGCAGCATGACGCCGACTCGGGCGCGGTGGTCGGCGCCCGCCGTGAGCGGGTCGGCGCCGAGCACCGTCACCGAGCCGGACGTGGGCCTGGTGAGTCCCACCGCGCACTCGATGGCGGTGGTCTTGCCGGCCCCGTTGGGCCCCAGGACGGCAGTCACGCGACCGGTCGGGGCCTGCCACGACAGGCCGTCGAGGGCTATGACCGAACCGAACCGTCTGCTGAGCTCGAAGAGGGTTACGGCGGTCGGGGTGGTCACGCCAGCGGTCATGGCTGCCCAGTCTAGGCTCGCTCCTGAACGACCCAGACGCCGGCACTGTCCACCTACGGGCAGGGTTCGGCCTCGTGCCACCCGAAGCGCGCGCCATCTCTGCTGAGACCTGCTGAGCACCCCCACCCGATCCGGAGAGCCCCAGGCATGAAGATCGATCCCACCGCCAAGCTGTTCACCGCCCTCGTCGCAGTGCCGACCGTGCTGGCGGCGCTCGCTCGACGGCCTCGGGCCACCGCCGCCCTGGGCCTGCTCACGGTCGGTGTGACGCTCTTCTTCCGTGATCCCGACCGCAGTCCTGACCGGATGCCGGTCGCCGACCCTGACGTGGTGCTCGCCCCCGCTGACGGCATGATCGTGCACGTCGGCTCGCCGCAATCCGGAGTGGCACCCCATGGCGAATGGCAACAGGTGAGCATTTTCCTGTCCCTGCTCGACGTGCACATCAACCGCTCGCCCTACGGGGGGCGGGTGATCGACGTGACCCATCAGGCCGGCAGCTTCCTGGCGGCCTACCGGGCCGAGAGTGCCACGAAGAACGAGCGCAGCGAGATCATCGTCGAACGGCTGGTCGGCGACGAGCGTCGCCGGGTCATCTACCGCCAGCTTGTCGGCCAGCTGGCCCGGCGCATCGTGACGCGTGTCGCCCCGGGTGACGAGGTCGGCACAGGGGAGCGGATCGGCCTGATGAAGTTCGGGTCTCGCATGGACGTGTTCGTGCCACCAGAAGTCGTTCTCGAGGTCGCCAAGGGCCAGCGGGCCGTCGCCGGCGAGACGGTGCTCGGCCGCTTCCCGCAGACGAGCCCCACCTCGCCCGGGCCGGGCCGGGTGGAGGCGACCCTCGAGGTGGTCCGGTGACGAACGACCCCACCAGCCGGGCCGGTCGCGGACGGGCTCGGGTCAGCCGCGGCATCCGGCTCGTCTCGGCCACCGGCGCCCGGGTCGTGCCGATGAGCCGGCTCAACCCCCGGGTTCGGGCTCGGGTCATGCTCCCGAGCCTGTTCACCCTCGGCAACATGCTCTTCGGCTTCAGCTCGGTGCTGCTCTCCTTCCAGGGTCGGTTCACGACGGCCGCCGTCTTCATCGCCGTGTCGATCCTGCTCGACATCTCCGATGGCGCGGTGGCGCGTGCGGTGGGGGCGATCACCCCGTTCGGGCTGCAGTTCGACTCCCTCGCAGACCTCATCTCGTTCGGTATCGCGCCTGCCGTGCTCGTCTATACCTGGGCCCTGCCCGCCTACCCCGTCTGGGCGTGGGCCGGAGCCATGTTCTGGCTCTCGTGCGCCGCCTACCGCCTCGCCCGGTTCAACGTGACGATCGACCCGCTGGCCGACAAGCGCTACTTCGTCGGTCTGGCCAGCCCCAGCGCGGCCGCCGTCGTCATCGCCACGGTGCTCGCCATCGACGGGCCCCTCTACGGCTGGGCCCCGCTGGTGCCGGTCGTCGCGGGCGTGCTGCCGGCGGCCCTGATGGCGACCTCGTTCCGGTTCCGCTCGTTCCGGGCCCTGTTGTCGACCCGGCACCTGCCGGTGACCGTCACGCTCGTGGTGGTCATCGCCGTTGGACTCGTGCTGCGCCCCGGCGCCACCGCGGTCGTGGTCGCCTACGGCTACGTGCTCACCTGTCCTCTCGGCTGGGTCACTCGACCCCTTCGGTTGCGCTGGTTCGGTGAGCAGGCCGTCGCACCGCCGCGGCACCGGATGCCGTCGCTCATCATGCCGATCGCTGACGATGCCGATGACCCAGACAGCAGTGGCGACGCCGACGACGACCACCCCTGCGGCACCACCTCGTAGGTGTAAGGCGATCCTTACTGGAAGCTGACCCGCCATTTACGTCACAATGGTGTGGTGTTTATTGCTGAGCGCACCACGAGGGAGAAGAAGCGCGGCGAGTCGCCGCCGCTCCTCGAGTCGCGCACTCGCTCGCGGGTGCTGCAGATGGTCTCCGTCGACGGCCCCGTCACGGCAGTCGAGATCGGCCGACACCTCGACCTCACCCCGGCAGCGGTCCGGCGCCACCTCGACGTGCTCGTCGAGCAGGGGGTCGTGGCCACGCACGACGCAGGAACGGCACGTCGCGGACGAGGCCGTCCGGCGCGCGCCTACGTCGTGTCCGAGGCCGGCCACTCCTCCCTCGGTGCCGACTACGACTCTGTGGCCGTGGAGGTGCTGCGCTACCTGGCCCGGCAGTCCGGCCCGGAAGCCGTCGCCGAGTTCGCCCGCAGCCGCACCGCCGAGGCCGAGCAGCGGTATGCCGCGGCCCTGTCTTCTGTGGGCGACGACACCTCCGACCGTGCCGACGCACTGGTCTCGGCGCTGAGTGAGGACGGCTTCGCCGCGACGGCCCGCCCGGTGGGTGCAGGCGCGCTCGCCGGCATCCAGCTGTGCCAGGGCCACTGCCCGGTCCAGCACGTGGCCGCAGAGTTCCCCGCCTTCTGCGAGGCAGAGACCGAGGCCTTCTCGCGACTGCTCGGAGTGCACGTACAACGACTCGCTACCCTCGCCGGTGGCCACCACGTGTGCACCACGTTCGTCCCGACCGGTGGACTCGACCGGAAGAGCGAGAGCCCCGCCGACGTTGTCGCCAGCGAGGCGCATCTCCTACCCACCAGCAAGCCAGCACCTCCATCCAGCCACAGCACGCACGTCAAGGAAGGTTCACCTTCATGAGCACGAACATCGAAGAGCGCAACCCGGGCCTGAAGGGCATCGGCACCTACGAGTACGGCTGGGCTGACAGCGACGCCGCCGGAACGAACGCTCGTCGGGGGCTGAACGAGGACGTCGTCCGCGACATCTCCTCTCGCAAGAACGAGCCCGAGTGGATGACCAAGCTGCGTCTGAAGAGCCTGTCGTTGTTCGGCAAGAAGCCGATGCCGTCGTGGGGGTCCGACCTCACCGGGATCGACTTCCAGAACATCAAGTACTTCGTGAAGTCGACCGAGAAGCAGGCGGCCACGTGGGACGACCTCCCCGAGGACATCAAGAACACCTACGACCGTCTGGGCATCCCCGAGGCCGAGAAGCAGCGCCTCGTCTCCGGAGTCGCGGCCCAGTACGAGTCTGAGGTCGTCTACCACCAGATCCGCGAGGACCTCGAGCAGCAGGGCGTCATCTTCCTCGACACCGACACCGCGCTGAAGGAGCACGAGGACCTGTTCCGCGAGCACTTCGCCACGGTGATCCCAGCGGGTGACAACAAGTTCGCGGCGCTGAACACCGCTGTCTGGTCTGGCGGTTCGTTCATCTACATCCCCAAGGGTGTACACGTCGACATCCCGCTGCAGGCTTACTTCCGCATCAACACCGAGAACATGGGCCAGTTCGAGCGCACCTTGATCATCGCTGACGAGGGCTCGTACGTGCACTACGTCGAGGGTTGCACGGCGCCGATCTACAAGAGCGACTCGCTGCACTCGGCCGTCGTCGAGATCATCGTCAAGAAGAACGCGCGGGTTCGCTACACGACCATCCAGAACTGGTCGAACAACGTGTACAACCTCGTCACCAAGCGCGCCACCTGTGAGGCCGGCGCGACGATGGAGTGGGTCGATGGCAACATCGGCTCGAAGGTGACGATGAAGTACCCGGCGGTCTTCCTCATGGGCGAGTACGCCAAGGGTGAGACGCTCTCGATCGCCTTCGCCGGCGAGGGTCAGCACCAGGACACCGGTTCCAAGATGGTGCACGCGGCCCCCAACACGAAGAGCTCGATCATCAGCAAGTCGGTCGCCCGAGGCGGCGGCCGGTCGAGCTACCGCGGTCTCGTGCAGGTGCTGGAAGGCGCCACGCACTCGGCCTCGACCGTGCGCTGCGACGCCCTGCTCGTCGACACGATCAGCCGCAGCGACACCTACCCCTACGTCGACATCCGTGAGGACGACGTGTCGATGGGTCACGAGGCCACGGTCTCGAAGGTCAGCGAAGACCAGCTGTTCTACCTGATGTCCCGAGGCATGGCCGAAGACGAGGCCATGGCGATGATCGTGCGCGGGTTCATCGAGCCCATCGCGCGAGAGCTGCCCATGGAGTACGCCCTCGAGCTCAACCGCCTCATCGAACTCCAGATGGAAGGAGCAGTCGGCTGATGAGCATTGCCGACACGCTCGTCGACGCACCCGTCGGCGGCGCACATTCCCACGCCGATCCGCAGTCAGCATCTGCGGCCGGGTTCGTGCCCGACGCTTCGCGGGCCGAACGCACGGCGACCTTCGACCTCGACGCCTTCCCGGTCCCCCGGGGGCGCGAGGAGGAGTGGCGTTTCACGCCCGTCCGCAAGCTGGCCGGGCTGTTCGACCTCGGCGACCAGCTTCAGCCCGGGCACCTGCTCGTGCAGGCCGACCTTCCCGCCGACGTCACCACCGCGACGATCACGTCAGCAGAGGCCCAGGCCCTCGGCATCCTGCCTCCGCAGGACCGTGCGGCCGCTGTGGCCGCAGCGGTTGACGACGCGCTCCTGATCGACATCCCGGCCGACTCCGAACCCGAAAAGCCGATCCGGCTGCGGCTCGAGGGCGCCGGAGAGACCGTGCACGGGCACATCGTGATCCGGGCCGGCCGTCACTCCAGGGCAACCGTCGTGCTCGAGCACACGGGCAGCGCGCGCTACACGCAGCTGGTCTCGGTCGTGACCGACGACGGCTCCAACCTCACAGTCGTCTCGAGCCAGCGCTGGAACAACGACGCCGTTCACCTGGCCCAGCATGACGCCCTCGTCGGCCGCGACGCCACCTACAAGCACGTCTCGGTGACCCTCGGGGGAGACGTCGTGCGCATCAACGCCAACGTGCGGTACGCCGGGCCGGGCGGCGACGCCACCCTGCTCGGGGTCTACTTCGCCGACGCGGGTCAGCACCTCGAGCACCGCTCGTTCATCGACCACAACACGCCGCACTGCAAGAGCCGGGTCACCTACAAAGGAGCCCTGCAGGGCGAGTCGGCCCGCACGGTGTGGGTGGGCGACGTGCTCATCCGCAAGGAAGCCGAAGGCACCGACACCTACGAGCTGAACCGCAACCTCGTGCTCACCGACGGCGCCCGTGCCGACTCGGTGCCCAACCTCGAGATCGAGACGGGAGAGATTGCGGGGGCCGGCCACGCTTCGGCTACCGGGCGGTTCGATGACCTGCAGCTGTTCTACCTGCAGTCACGCGGCATCCCCGAAGACCAGGCCAAACGACTCGTCGTTCGTGGCTTCTTCGCCGAGATCATCCGTCACATCCCGCTCGCCGACCTGCGTGACGAGGTCACCGCGGCGATCGAGGACGAGCTCGCGACCACCGAGTATGCCGCCCCGACCCAGATCACCCCCAGCACCGCCAGCAAGGAGAACTGAACCAGTGAGCGACCTGACAGACGTGAAGGGCAAGCACACGCTCGAGATCAAGGGACTGATGGTCTCGGTCGAGACCGAGGACGGCCCCAAGGAGATCCTGCGTGGGGTCGACCTCACCGTGAACTCGGGTGAGACCCACGCGCTCATGGGCCCCAACGGTTCCGGCAAGTCGACGCTCGCCTACAGCGTCGCCGGCCACCCGAAGTACACCGTCACCGGTGGCACGGTGACCCTCGACGGCGAAGACGTGCTCGCGATGTCGGTCGACAAGCGGGCCCGCGCCGGCCTCTTCCTCGCCATGCAGTACCCGGTCGAGGTCCCCGGCGTGAGCGTGAGCAACTTCCTGCGCACCGCCAAGACCGCTATCGACGGCCAGGCCCCCAAGCTGCGCACCTGGACCAAGGACGTCAAGGCGGCCATGGGCAACCTGCGCATGGATGCCGCGTTCGCGGAGCGCAACGTCAACGAGGGCTTCAGCGGTGGCGAGAAGAAGCGCCACGAGATCCTTCAGATGGAGCTGCTCCACCCGAAGATCGCGATTCTCGACGAGACCGACTCGGGCCTCGACGTCGACGCGCTCAAGGTCGTCTCTGAGGGCGTCAACCGCGTCAAGAGTGAGAGCGACGTGGGCGTGCTGCTGATCACCCACTACACGCGCATCCTGCGCTACATCAAGCCTGACTTCGTGCACGTGTTCATCGAGGGCAAGATCGTCGAAGAGGGCGGCGCCGAGCTGGCCGACCGTCTCGAGGACGAGGGCTACGACCGTTACTCGACGCCCGCGAGCGCCTGAAGGTCGATCGGATGCCGCCCAGCAGCTTGCGCGTGAACGCGCCGTTCAGTGACCGGGAGGTCGCCGCTCTTCGCGGTGACTTCCCGATCCTGACGCGCACCGTTCGTGACGACCAGCCGCTGGTCTACCTCGACTCCGGGGCCACGTCGCACAAGCCGACGACGGTGCTGGACGCGGAGCGCGGCTTCTACGAGCAGCACAACGCGGCGGTCCACCGGGGAGCGCATCAGCTCGCCGAGGAGGCCACCGACGACTTCGAGAACGCTCGGGCCACCATCGCCGCGTTCATCGGGGCGCCGGCCCATGAGGTCGTGTTCACCAAGAACGCGACCGAGGCGCTCAACCTCGTCGCCTACGCGTTCTCCAACGCGTCTCCGAACGAGCAGCCCAAGGACGACCGCTTCGTGTTGGGCCCTGGCGACGAGATCCTCGTCACCGAGATGGAGCACCACGCGAACCTTGTTCCGTGGCAAGAGCTTTCCCGCCGCACCGGAGCCACCCTGCGCTGGGTGTCGGTCCGGGCCGACGGCTCACTCGACGTCAGCGACCTCGATACGCTGCTCACCGAGCGCACCAAGGTCTTCGCGTTCACGCACATCTCCAACGTGCTCGGCACCATCAACCCGGTTGCGGCCCTGGCCGAGCGAGCCCACGCCGTGGGGGCGCTCGTCGTGGTCGACGCGTGCCAGTCGGTGCCGCATCTCGCGGTCGACGTCGCCACGCTCGGGGCCGACTTCATCGCCTTCAGTGGGCACAAGCTCTACGGCCCGATGGGGATCGGGGTGCTCTGGGGTCGTGCCGAGCTGCTCGAGGTCATGCCCGCTTTTCTCACCGGGGGATCGATGATCGAGATGGTCACCATGGAGCGCTCCACCTACGCACCGGCACCCCAGAAGTTCGAGGCGGGGGTGCCCAACGCTGCTCAGGCGGTAGGTCTGGCCGCCGCCGTGACGTGGGTGGAGGGGGTCGGCATCGACCGCATCGCCGCCCACGAGGCTGAGCTCGTCGAAGCCCTGATGACCGGGCTCGCAGCACGATCCTGGGTGCACGTCGTGGGCCCTCCGCCCGGCACACCGCGCGGGGGAGCCGTCGCGTTCGTCGTCGACGGCGTGCACGCGCACGATGTCGGCCAGGTGCTCGACGACGCCGGGGTGGCCGTTCGGGTCGGTCACCACTGCGCCTGGCCCCTGCATCGGACGCTCGGGGTCACCGCCACCACGCGGGCCTCGTTCGCGGCCTACAACACCTTCGAGGAGGTCGAGGTGCTGCTCGGTGCACTCGACCGGGTACCGGAGATCTTCGGCATCGACCCCAACGAGCCCGACCCCGACGCGGGTCTTGGTGTCGGCCCTGACGCCGTCGCAGGATCCATCGCCCTGCGCGGCGAGGCCACCAGGGAGGCGAGCTGATGGATCTCTACCAGGAGCTGATCCTCGAGCACTCCAAGCGACCGCGTCGCAGCGGCTTGCGAGAGCCCTTCGATGCCGAGGTGCACCACGTCAACCCGACGTGCGGCGACGAGGTGACTCTGCGGGTCGAGCTGTCCGGCGAGGGCGCCGACGCTGTGGTGCGCGACGTCTCCTACCAGGCGCAGGGCTGCTCCATCTCGGTCGCCAGCACGTCGGTGCTGGCCGAGGAGGTCACCGGACGACCCTTGCCCGAGACGTTGGCCACGTTCGCCTCCATGCGGGCGATGCTCACCTCGCGCGGAACCGACCCCGGCGACGCTGAGGTCATCGGCGATGGTGTGGCCTTCGCCGGCGTCTCGAAGTACCCGGCGCGCGTCAAGTGCGCCCTGCTGGGCTGGACCGCCTTCACCGATGCACTGGCCCGAGCCGGAGTAGACATCAGCACGACCAGCACGACCGTTTCAACGAACGGTTCCACCGCAACGCAAGGAGT
Source organism: Actinomycetales bacterium (assembly GCA_038235595.1). Classification (GTDB taxonomy): domain Bacteria; phylum Actinomycetota; class Actinomycetes; order Actinomycetales; family Dermatophilaceae; genus DSM-29435. The sequence goes on from JBBSTU010000003.1 coordinate 16,753, forward strand.
CTCGTCATGAGCCAGACAGCAACCTCGCCGACCCCACCGAACGTCGCCGACGTCGAAGAGGCCATGCGCGACGTCGTCGACCCCGAGCTCGGCATCAACGTCGTCGATCTCGGACTCGTCTACGGCATCACGGTCGACGCCCAGTCCAATGCCGTGCTCGACATGACCCTCACCTCGGCGGCGTGCCCGCTCACCGACGTGATCGAGGACCAGACCGCCCAGGCGCTGGAGGGGCTCGTGACCTCCTACCGCGTCAACTGGGTGTGGATGCCGCCATGGGGCCCCGACAAGATCACCGAAGACGGTCGCGACCAGCTGCGCGCCCTCGGCTTCAACCTCTGACGCTCGTCGCGGCCTCGTGACCGGTCGCGTCGTCGAAGTCGACGCCGAACGCCTCGATCGTTGGTTGTCGGGCTTTGCCGAGAGGCATGGCCCCTACGAGGCCGCCGAGACTCCCACCCCCGATGGTCTGGTCGTGTCGGTCAGTGCTGCTGATGGCTCCCAGGCGACAGCCGTCCCGTTTGAGCATGACCCGCTCGGGCTCGTGCTGGTCAGGCGCGGCGGTTACGCCGTTGGGCTCGCCATCGGGTCAACGTTGGTGGGCTCGAAGGTCGGCTCTCGCCATGTCCAGTCACGCTCAGCGGCGGGTGGCTGGTCGCAGCAGCGCTTCGCCCGCCGTCGGGGCAAGCAGGCCGACGAGCTGGTCGACGCCGTGGTGAGCCATGCCCTCCGGGTGGTCCTGGGCGGCGACGAGTCGCCCCGAACCGGTGCACCCGGCATCCCCAGAGGGCTGGTGGTTGGCGGAGACCGGAGGCTGGTCGCCGAGGTGCTGGATGCCTCGGCCCTGCGCGCAGTCGCGGGCCTGCCGAGGCGCGAGCTCTACGACCTTCCCGACCCGAAGCGAGCGGTGCTGGAGACTGCGCTGCGCCGCGGCCGGGCCCTACGCATCACCCTCACCGACCCCACCCCCTAGCTCGAGTGGCCACTTTTCTTACACGCGAGGCCGTACGGAACTGGCCACTCGACTGAATCCTCCGGTCGAGTGGCCACTTTCGTACGAGGTGGCGCGTACGGAACTGGCCACTCGACTGTGGAGTGACTGGGGGCGTCAGGAGACGGAGCCGACTCCGAGGGTGTTGCACTGGTTGATGTCGCCCGACCGGTAGCCCTGCAGGAACCAGCTCTGACGGGCCTGAGCCGAACCGTGGGTCCAGGACTCCGGGGTCACTCTTCCGGTCGCCGCCTTCTGGATGCGGTCGTCACCGACGGCCGCTGCCGCCGACAGGGCCGAGCTGATGTCGTCGTCGGTGATCGGCTTGAGCAGCGGTGTGCCGCTCGCGTCGGTCGTCTCGGTGGCGTGCTTGACCCACGTGCCGGCCAGGCAGTCGGCCATCAGCTCGATGCGCACGCCGCCCGAGTTCGGACCCTCCGGATCCTGCTGGGCCCGGTTCAGGACGCCGAGCAGGTTCTGGATGTGGTGGCCGTACTCGTGGGCGACGACATACTCCTTGGCGAGCTGGCCACCGTCGGCCCCGAAACGGCTCTGAAGATCGGCGAAGAAGCTCGCGTCGATGTAGACCTTGCGGTCGAGCGGGCAGTAGAAGGGCCCGACCTGGGCGTTGGCGGTGCCGCAGCCCGAGCTCGTCTGACCCTGGTAGATCACCGTCTTCACCGGCTGGTACTTCATCTGGTACTTCGGCAGGGTCTTGGCCCAGTAGTCCTGCACGCTGTTGACGGTGGCGACCACGAGGCACACGTCGTCGTTGTTCGCGTCGGCTCCCGTCTTGCACCGCGAGACCGCTGCCGACTGCACCTGACCGCCGGCCGTGACCTGCCCGGACTGCAGCTGCCGCGACGACTGCCCACCGAGACCGCCGGCGCTCCCGCCGGATCCGTCACCACCGAGCAGCTGACCCCCGCCGAAGACGAGCACGAGGACGAGAACGATGAGGCCACCGATACCGCCGCCGACCTTCATACCCCCCGGGAGCTGACCGCCACCGCCGCGCGAGCCACCGCCGAAGCCGCCACCCGAGCCACCACGCTGGCTGCCTCCGCCGCTCTCCACCTGGGAGGTGTCGAGCTGGGCGTTGTCGTTGAATGTCATGAGGCGCTCCTGTGGGGCGGATGCCGGGCTCCGAAGACCCGTACGGCCACATGCTAACCGGCGTGCGCCGTCGGCCGGCCCTTTCCGTGCGCTCGGACATCGGGGGCATGACACCCCGCGTGAGCAGGCCCAGCATCGTCACCCAGCCGGTTCTTCAGCGCAGCTCGACGGCGTCCGGGTAGGTGGTGGTCAGGCGCATGCGGACGGTGACGGTGTCGCCCACCGCCGGCGGGGTGACCCCGACGGGCAGCACCAGCAGGCTGCACTGCATGTGGGGCGGTTCGGCGAAACGCGGTGACGAGCCCGAGACGGTGAAGGGTGAACGCACCTTGTGGGCGGCCTCCAGCACCCCCTCGGCCACCGCGATGGCACGCGACCGGGGGGTCGCGGCCGCTGCTGGTGACTCCATGGCAACCCCGTGCGAGGTGCCGCCACTGACGATGACGAGGTGTCCGGCCGGAAGGGTGCGCTGCCGGTAGCCGACTCGGTCGCCCTTCGCCACTGCCCGCACGTCGAGCACGTGGGCTCTCACCTCGTACGAGGTCGGCTCCGCCAGCCACAGGTCGGTGCCGATACGGGGTCGAAAGTCGTGGTCGGGGTAGCGGCTGCGCAAGGTGGCGAGCTCGTCGGGGGAGACGTGCGAGACGAACCAGCGCCGCACCGCGGGTACGGCATCGACGAAGCGGATGATCTCCTCGAGGTGACCGGTGCCCAGCGGGAGGTGCAGGGTGACCGCCTCGGCGGCCGCAGCCTCGACCAAGCCGCCGAGGGCGGCCACCGGCGCGCCGAACCGGTTCATCGAGGTCAGCCCTTCGATGGCCACCCGGGCGGCGGGTTCGATGCTCCGGAGACTGCCGAGGTCGGCGCTGCTGGTGACGGTGTGCACGAGCCGGGGGTCGGGCAGGTCGGGCAGGTCGGCGTGGATGCGGGCCCGGTACGGCTCCATGACCAGCACGTCGCCGCCGAACGCCGCCAGCGCTGCCGGAGCCTCGACGTAGGTGCCGACCGCGATGGTCGCCACCCCCATGTTCTGGGCTTCACGGCAGAGCAGACCGGCGCCGAAGCCGTAGCCGTTGCCCTTGATGACCGGCACGATCCCGGGGTAGCGCGCGAGCGTCTTGGCATGGCCTGCGCGCCAGTGGTCGGCGTCAACCTGCAACACGAGCGACATCGGTCACCGCCGGTTCATGTAGAGCGAGAAGGCTTTGTAGAGAGGCCGGTTGAGGGGAAGGTCCCACTCTCCGACCAACCGCACCGCTTCGCCCCCGGTGCCGACCTTGAAGCGGATCAGGCCGATGTGCGGGTTGTCGGTGTCGAGGGTGTTGGTGATGCCGCGCAGGTCGTAGACGCTGGCCCCGGCGGCAATGGAGTCACGCAGCATCCGCCACTGGATCGCCGTCGACCCCTGCAGGTCACGCTTGGCGGCCGTCGATGCTCCGTAGGAGTACCAGGCGTGGTCACCGACCCGGATGTAGATGGTGGCCGCCAGCAGGTCGCCCTCGTGCTCGGCGAGATATACCCGGATCCGGTCTGGGTCCTCCGCCGACATCACTTCGTACATCTGCTCGAAGTAGGCGCACCCCCGCGGGGTGAAGCGGTCGCGCTCGGCCGTCTCAACGTAGACCCGATGGAAGGCCGCGATATCGCTGGCATCGCCGACCCGCACCTGCACCCCGTTCTTGGCGGTCTTCTTGATGTTGCGTCGCCACAGCTGGTTCATGCCCGAGAGCACGTCGGCTTCGGTGCGCCCGGCCAGCGGGATGCGGAAGACGTACTCCGGCTGACCGGCGGTGAAGCCGTCGTCGGCGGACAGGTGACGAAAGCCCAGCCGCTCGAGCAGCTCGACGACACTCGCTCCGACCGGCTCGACGGCATCCGGCACCGCCTCGTCGTAACGGCTGACCTGGGAGTCGCTGATGCCGTCCTTGATGGTCAGGGCGCGCCAGCGGTGGGTGGCCACGGGCGGACCGATGCGCAGGGCGAACGCCTTGCCCTTGCGAAGGTGGTCTCGCAGGGCCCCCAGCATCTCGAGCAACCGAGGGGAGGCCCAGTCGATCGCCGGGCCTTCCGGGATGTAGGCGAGCGAGCGACCGATGCGCGGGAGGGGACGGTGCAGCACGAGCGCCGCGCCGACGAGGCGACTGCCCTCGAACCAGCCGATCGACTCGGCCCGCCACTCCGTCTTGACCTGCCCCCAGGCGGGGGTCTGCAGAAAGCTCACCGTCGACTGCGTGCGCAGCCACGCGAGATGCTCGGTAGGGGTGATCTCACGGACGGTGATGGGCGCGCTCACGGGGGGTCACGCTACCCGAGCGGTGCCAACGCGAACCGCGCGACGGGGCCGGAGGGCTCGAACGCGTCGAGAGCACCCCTTTAACGCTGGCAGACTGGAGGGGTTGTCCGGCCGCTGACGTAGTGCGGCACCCAAAGGAGGAACTGCCGTGATCGTCGCCACCGGGATCGAGCTGCGTGCTGGCGCGCGCCTGCTTGTCGAGGATGCGAGCTTCCGCATCGATGCCGGCGACCGCATCGGCCTCGTCGGCCGAAACGGCGCGGGCAAGACCACCCTCACCAAGGTGCTCGCAGGCGAGGGAACCCCGGCTGCCGGCACGGTGACCCGCACGGGAGAGGTGGGCTACCTGCCGCAGGACCCCCGCACCGGTGACCTCGACATGCTCGCCCGTGACCGCATCCTCTCGGCGCGCGGTCTCGATGTCATCGTGGCCAAGCGCACCGAGGCCGAGGCCCGGATGGGCAGTGCCGACGCCGCGGTGCGCGAGAAGGCGATGCGCAGGTACACGCGGCTCGAGGCCGAGTTCGAGGCGCAGGGCGGGTATGCCGCCGAGTCGGAGGCCGCGACGATCGCCAGTGCGCTGGCCCTCGACGACCGGGTGCTCGGTCAACCGCTCGGTACCCTGTCCGGTGGTCAGCGGCGCCGGGTCGAGCTCTCCCGCATCCTCTTCTCCGGCAACGAGACCCTGTTGCTCGACGAGCCCACCAACCACCTCGACGCCGACTCTGTCACCTGGCTGCGCGAGTACCTGCGCGCCTACAAGGGCGGACTGATCGTCATCAGTCACGACGGCGAGATGCTCGGCGCGGTGGTGAACAAGGTCTACCACCTCGACGCCAACCGCTCGGCTCTCGATGTCTACAACGTGAGCTGGAAGACCTATCTGCAGGCTCGCGAGACCGACGAGAAGCGGCGCCGACGCGAGCTGGCGAACGCCACGAAGAAGGCCGGCGCCCTGATGGCCCAGGCCGACAAGATGCGAGCCAAGGCCACGAAGGCCACCGCGGCGCAGAACATGATCAAGCGGGCCGAGCGGCTCATGTCGGGCGTGGAGGGCGAGCGCCAGCACGACAAGGTCGCCAAGCTGCGGTTCCCCAAGCCCGCGCCGTGCGGCAAGACCCCGTTGCGGGCCTCGGGCCTGTCGCGAACCTACGGCTCGCTCGAGGTGTTCACCGACGTCGACCTGGCTATCGACCGCGGCTCGCGGGTCGTGGTGCTCGGGCTGAACGGGGCAGGCAAGACGACGCTGTTGCGCATGCTCGCCGGCGTCGATGCGCCCGACACGGGCGAGGTCGAGGCGGGTCACGGCCTCCGCCTGGGCTACTACGCCCAGGAGCACGAGAACCTCGAGGTCGGGCGCACTGTGCTCGAGAACATGAAGTCGGCCGCCCCCGAGCTCGGTGAGACCGATGTACGCAAGGTGCTTGGTTCGTTCCTCTTCTCGGGCGACGACGTCACCAAGCCGGCAGGGGTGTTGTCGGGCGGGGAGAAGACCCGGCTCTCACTGGCTCTGCTCGTCGTGAGCGCCGCCAACGTGCTGCTGCTCGACGAGCCGACGAACAACCTCGACCCGGCCTCTCGGGAGGAGATCCTCGGGGCCCTGTCGACCTACGAGGGTGCGGTCGTGCTGGTGACCCACGACGAGGGAGCCGTCGAGGCGCTGGAGCCAGAACGGATCCTGCTGCTGCCCGACGGGGTCGAGGACCTCTGGGGCCCCGACTACATGGACCTCATCGAACTCGCATAACCTCAACTACCTGTTCAGATAATGGATGGTTATTGACGGGGCGGACGGCGCTCGCCACACTCGGGTCATGCCCGACCACCACCACCTCCGTTGCCCGTTCTGCGCCGGCGAGGACCTCACGCCGTTCCCCGACCCGACCTCGGTCTGGTCGTGCCTCGACTGTGCGCGGGTCTTCCGCGTCCGGGTGGTCCAGCCGGCATCCGTGACCGGCTGGGGCGTGCTGGGCGTGGTCTCGCCGCTGGCGGCTGCCGCCTGACCGGCGACCGACCGTCGGTTCCCCTGAGGGGTTCGGCCAGCCGGCCGGCCGCTCGGTCGCCCTACCGACCAGGTCGGTAGCCTGCCTCCATGACGCACCCGCACCTGCTCGTCGAGACCCACGGCCCGGTTCGCACGATCACCCTGAACAACCCCGACCGTCGCAACGCGCAGACGCCGTCACTCTGGGCGGCGCTGGCCGATCAGGCCCGAGCTGTCGGCGACGACATCCGGGTCGTGGTGCTTCGGGGCGCAGGAGCCTCGTTCTCCGCTGGTATCGACACCGCGATGTTCTCCCCCGAGGGCGTCGCGGGCGAGGAACGCATGGACCAGGTCGTGGCGAGTGGGGCGGATGCCGCTGAGCGGGCGATCGCGACCTACCAGGAGGGCTTCACAGCCTGGGCCCAGTGCCCCGCGGTCGTGATCGCCCAGGTTCACGGCCACGCGATCGGCGCCGGCTTCCAGCTCGCGCTGGCCGCTGACCTTCGCGTCGCCGCTCTCGACGCGTGGTTCGCGATGCGTGAGACGAGCCTCGGTCTGGTGCCCGATCTCGGCGGGACCGGGCCCCTGGTGCATCTCGTCGGCTACGCCCGGGCCCTCGAGATGTGCGCGACCGGGCGACCGGTGACGGCCCCGGAGGCGCACTCCATCGGCCTGGTCAACTCGATCGTGCCGGCGGCCAACCTCGCCGAGGCCACCCAGTCGCTGGTCGACGGCATCCTCTTCACCTCACGCGACGCGGTGCGGGCCCTCAAGCCGCTGCTACGAGCGGCCATCGACAACGATGCCGCTGCCCAGGCTGGCGCCGAGCGCGCCGCCCAGACGCCGCTGCTCATGGCCAGGATGGCCTCTCCCGCCTGAACGGCGTCGCCGGCTCGCGCGCATCGCGACCGAAGTCTGGGGCAGCATCCGGGAATCACCGTCGGTGCGGTGCGGTTGGATCGGGGGAGACGCAAGGAGGTGCCGGCATGGGCATGCAGCCGTGGATGGCGATGAGGTCGATGTCGCGCGACGCGAAGGTCACCGACGCGCCCCTGGCGCCGGGGCTGCGCCGCCGCATCTTCACCTACGCCGGCCCGTACCGGCGTTCGATCATCGCCTTCCTGGTCGTGACGGTTCTCGACTCTGCCCTCGTGGTGGCCATCCCCCTGCTGCTCAAAGAGATCGTCGACCGCGGCGTCATTCCCAAAGACAGCTCCGTGGTGGTCAAGCTCTCCCTCCTGGTTGCCGCCATCGCTCTCGTGGACGCGCTCATGACGGTGATCTCCCGGTGGTACTCGTCGCAGATCGGCGAAGGGCTCATCAGCGACCTGCGCAACGAGGTCTTCGGTCACGTGCTGCGACAGCCCATCGCCTTCTTCACCCGGGCCCAGACCGGGTCGCTGGTCTCTCGGCTCAACAACGACGTCATCGGTGCGCAGCAAGCCTTCACCTCGGTGCTGTCCAACGTCGTCAGCAACATTGTCTCGGTGGTGCTCATCATCGGCGCGATGATGGCTCTGTCGTGGCAGCTGACGCTCGGTTCACTGCTGCTGGTGCCCCTGTTCGTGATTCCGGCCAAGGTCATGGGGCGGCGCCTGGCCGGCCTCGCGTCGCGGCAGATGAACCTCAACGCCGACATGGGTACCCGTATGACCGAGCGGTTCAACGTGGCCGGTGCCCTGCTGGTGAAGCTCTTCGGCGTGCCCGAGAGGGAGGAGGCCGAATACACCGAGCGGGCCAACAAGGTGCGCGACATCGGCATCCTCATCTCGGTCAACCGCTCGATCTTCATGGCCGCCCTGGCCCTCGTCGCCGCGCTCGCGACCGCGATGGTCTACGGCTTCGGCGGCGTGATGGCCGTGAACAGCACGCTGACGGTGGGCACGCTCCTGGCGCTGGCCGCCCTCCTGGGCCGCCTGTACGCCCCCCTCATGGCGCTGTCGAACGTGCGTGTCGACATCATGACTGCCCTGGTGTCGTTCCAGCGGGTCTTCGAGGTGCTCGACCTCAAGCCGCTCGTGGCCGAGAAGCTGGATGCCGTGCCGCTGCCGGCCGGCCCCCTCGGGGTCTCGTTCGACCACGTGACCTTCCGCTACCCGTCGGCCGACGAGGTGTCGCTCGCGTCGCTGGAGTCGACGGCCACCGGTGACCGCAAGGGCGGCGGACCGGTGTTGCACGACGTGTCGCTGGCCGCCGCCCCGGGCCAGCTCGTGGCGCTCGTCGGTCCGTCCGGCGCGGGCAAGACGACCCTGACCTCGCTGGTGGCGCGCCTCTACGACCCCACCGAGGGTGCGGTTCGCGTCAGCGGGGTCGACCTGCGCGACGTCGCGATGTCGTCGCTGCGCGACCGGGTCGGGGTCGTCACCCAGGACGCCCATCTCTTCCACGACACCATCCGGGCCAACCTGCTCTACGCACGGCCCGCAGCGAGCGAGGTCGAGATCGAGGCCGCGCTCGAGGCCGCGCAGATCCGCGGGCTGGTCGACGAGCTGCCCGAGGGGCTCGACACGGTGGTCGGTGACCGCGGGCATCGCCTCAGTGGCGGCGAGAAGCAGCGCATCGCGATAGCCCGGTTGTTGCTCAAGGCTCCTGATGTGGTGGTGCTCGACGAAGCCACTGCCCATCTCGACTCCGAGTCGGAGTCTGCCGTGCAGCGGGCCCTCGACGCCGCCCTCGAGGGTCGCACCTCGATCGTCATCGCACACCGACTGTCGACCATCCGCCAGGCTGACCTGATCGTGGTGCTCGAACACGGCCGGGTCGTCGAGAGCGGTCGGCACGCCGACCTGCTCCGGGCGGGGGGACTGTACGCCCTCCTGCACGCGACGCAGTTCGACACGCGCAGCGGAGCGAGCCACCACGAGCAGGCCCTCGACCCCGTCTGACCACGATCGGCTCGGCCGAGGTTCGTGGTCGAACGTGAATGGGCACAGATGCCCCCAGGGGTACCTGTCGAGGCAGTGTCACCCGGGCACCCCGATCGCCCCGCCGAGCGTGGGCGCGGCTGGCGAGAAACCTCGTTCATTGTGTTTGTCGCCGATGGCTGGTAGAGGTTGGCCATGACCACACGACTCGTCGACGAGCCACCCGCATCACCGGGAGTTCACTGACGGCAAGGTTCTCCAAGGCCCGGGCGAACTGTGCTGACCGACCTGTGCTGACCGTGAGAGAAGGGTAGCGATATGTCTGCATCAGCCACCGCCGCCGGCGGAGCAACCAAGTCTGCAACCAGTGGAAGATGGTGGATCGTCGCTGCAGCGTTGCTGCTGCAGTTCTCCATCGGGGCCGTCTACGCCTGGAGTGTCTTCAGCACGGCGTTGAAGAAGCCCGAGGCCATGAACCTGACCAACCCCCAGTCGTCGCTGCCGTTCACGGTGACGATCGGGATGATCTTCATCGGCAGCTATCTCGGTGGACGCATCCAGGACAAGGTGGGGCCGCGACCCGTCGCCCTGGTCGGTGGCCTGATCTACGCGGTCGGATGCATCGTGGCGTCCTTCGCGGTGTCGCACGATGACTCGCAGCTGTGGCTGCTCGTGCTCGGCTACGGCGTGATCAGCGGCTTCGGCCTCGGGTTCGCCTACATCGTGCCGATTGCGATGCTGCAGAAGTGGTTCCCCGACAAGCGCGGCCTGATCACCGGTCTGGCCGTGGCCGGCTTCGGCTTCGGGGCACTCCTAACTGCTCCGATCGCCCGTTCCCTCATCTCGAACACGCCGACCGAACCCAACCGTGCGTTCCTGCCGCTCGGCATCGGCTATCTGGTCATGTCGGTCGTCGGTGCCGCCTTCTTCCGCAACCCGCCCGCGGGGTTCACCGTGCCGGGCTGGGTTCCCGCCACGACCGGACGGGTGCAGGACGCCTATAAGGAGTTCACCGAGAAGGAGGCTCTCCGCACCCCGCAGTGGTACCTGCTGGCCGGCATCCTGACTCTGAACGTCACCGTCGGCATTGCGCTCATCGCCCAGGCCAGCAGTAGCGCGATCGACATTGCCGGGTACACCACGGCCGGAGCCGCCAGCCTCGTCGGGTTCCTGGCCCTCTTCAACGGCGGTGGGCGGATCTTCTGGGCGTGGGTTTCTGGGCTCACCGGCCGGATGGTGGCGTTCGCGCTCATGCTCGGTCTCCAGGGCGTCTGCCTCCTGCTGATTCCCCACGCGAGCAACGCGGTGCTGTTCTTCGTGCTCGGCGCCATCATCTATCTGTGCTACGGCGGTGGCTTCGGCACGATGCCGGCAACCGCCGGGGACTTCTTCGGCGTCAAGCACGCCGGCGCCATCTACGGCCTGATGATCGTCGGCTGGAGCCTTGGGGGCATCATCGGACCACCGATCATCGCGGCGCTCATCGGCGACGACAAGAACTACACCCTCGGCTACAACGTCATCGGAATCATCGCTCTGGTGTCGATCGTCATCCCGCTGATCACGAAGATGCCGAAGCCGACCCACCGCGGCTCCTCCGAGTAGATCTCCGCTGAGCGGGCTCGGACATCCCGGCTCTCCTGTGGCTGTGGCGGTCATGGCTCAGGTGCTGGGCCCAGCGTCAAAGCTCGGTGGGCGCACGGTGGTGCGCCGGTGTTGCCAGGTGTGACACCTGACGCCGTGGAGAGCGCCCTCGCGAGCTGTTCCCACCGCAGCAGGGGGGGGCTGCTCGGTGAGGTGGGTGACGGCCTGGTCGAGGTCGTCCCTGCACGCCACGGGCTTGAGGCGGGTGTGGAAGAAGTCGACAATCGGCGCGGCCTCACCCACCGTGACCCGGTCGGCCGCGCTGGCGGTCAGAGTGGGGACCGTCATAGATTGCGGCCGGCTCAGCGTGAACGCCACCGGCAAGCCGAAGCCCTGGAGCCTGCGGCATCCGGGATGGGGGTCGACCAGAACCCGGCGGCCACCACCGACACCGCACCACCCACCAGACCGTCCTGTCCTGAACCGAACTGGCCACTCGACGGTACGAAAGTGGCCACTCGACCGAGGGGGAGTGTCAGGCGTCTTCCTCGTCCCAGATCCGCACCTTCTTGGCCCGCACCGGCTCGAGGGCACGGCTCGGGTCGGCGGCTCGCACGGCCACCCACTCGTGACGGATGGCCCAGAAGATGAAGACCAGCCCGCCCGGCATGAAGAGCCACCACTGGTACGCGTAGGCCTGGTGCGGGCCCAGGTCCTCCTCCGGCTTGGGCAACACCAGCACCGGGTGCGAGCCCAGCGTCGCGGGGGGCGCCTGAGAGCCCAGCACCAGATACACGTCGACCGGATCGACTGATGGCTGCAGCCGTCGGGCCTCCGAGATGCTGATGCTGGAGAGCTGCGGGGGAGGGAGCTTGCGCCCCAGGCTCGGCTCCCCGGTGCGCAGCCAACCCGTGACCTGGGTGGTCTGACCGGGTGGGGGGTCGGCCGGCGGAACCGTCTCGGCATTGTCCGCGTTCGGAACCCAGCCTCGGTCGACGAGCAGCGTGCGACCGTCGGTCGTGAAGGGGGTGAGCACCTCGAAGCCGACGGTGTCGGCGTAGGTGCGGTTGCGCACGAAGACGTCGGAGCCCACGGCGTAGGCGCCCGAGAGAGTGACGCGGGTCCACTGCTGCTCAGGAGTCAAGGTGTCGAGGACGCTCATGTCGAGGAACGGCCTCGGGGCGGCGCCGTAGTTGGTGGCAATGGCCTCGACCTTGGTGCGCTGCTCGACGTGACGGTGCCACTGCCAGCGTCCGAGGTAGAAGCAGGCCACGGCGAAGCCGATCGCGACGAGGGTGGCAAGCAGCCAGCGCCGCGTGAGCCAGATGCGGAACACCACTCGACGGTACCCAACGTAGAGTGGGGGCTATGACGCGCCTGCCCGATCCGACGACCCGGCCCCCTGGCCTGGTCGATCAGTTCGGGCGTGTGGCCCGTGACCTCCGGGTCTCGGTGACCGACCGCTGTAACCTCCGGTGCACCTACTGCATGCCCGCTGACGGACTTCCCTGGCTTCCGAAAGACGAGATGCTCACCGACGAGGAGCTGTTGCGGCTCATCAGCATCTTCGTGCGTGACGGCATTACGCAGGTGCGGTTGACCGGTGGGGAACCGCTGTTGCGCCGTTCGTTGGTAGACCTCGTGTCGGGCATCGCGGCGCTCGACCCACGGCCTCGCATCGCCATGACCACCAACGGGGTCGGGCTCGAACGGGTGGCTGTCGGGCTGGCCGCCGCGGGCCTCGATCGGGTCAACGTCAGCCTCGACACGATTGACGCCGACACGTTCACCGTGCTGACCCGTCGCAACCGGCTCGCCGACGTCGAGGCCGGTCTCAAGGCGGCGGCGGATGCCGGTCTCACCCCGGTAAAGGTCAACGCGGTGGCCATGCGTGGGGTCAACGACGAGGCCGTCTCTGACGTGCTCGCCTGGTGCCTCGAGCGTGGTTACGAGCTGCGGTTCATCGAGCAGATGCCGCTTGATGCCCAGCACGCGTGGGACCGCAACGACATGATCTCGGCCGACGAGATCCGCGAGCGGCTCTCCGAGCGGTGGACCCTCACCCCCCTTCCCACCGCCGACCGGGGCAGCGCTCCGGCCGAGCGGTTCCTCATCGACGGGGGGCCGGCGACCGTCGGCATCATCGCCAGCGTCAGTGCACCCTTCTGCGCGGCTTGCGACCGTACCCGGCTCACCGCCGACGGGCAGGTGCGCAACTGTCTGTTCTCGCAGACCGAGACCGACCTGCGCGGCCCGTTGCGCGACGGGGCGAGTGACGATGAGCTGCTCAGCCTGGTGCGGGGTGAGATGTGGCGCAAGAAGCCCGGTCACGGCATCGACGACCCCGGCTTCGTGCAGCCCGACCGCCCGATGTCGGCCATCGGCGGCTGAGGGCGGCAGGTCAGCCGTCGGCGTCTGTCAGCCGATCGACCGGAATGACCTCGATGAGAAACCCACGCTTGGCCACGAAGTCCGACAACGAGCCCTGGTGGTCGTCGCAGGCCAGCCATACCTTGCGCCGTCCGGGTGTGTGCAGCTTCGGGTTGCGCCACACGACCGCGTGAACGCCGAGGTGCCGGCATCCCTTGGCGCTGCAGATCGAGGGCTCGGCAGCCGACGGAACGAGCTCGGGCGTCACCGTTCGAGACGACGTGTGGGGTCGTCCTGCGGGGTGACCGACTGGATGGTGCCGACGGTGCGAGGGCGTACCGCGTTGGCCACGATCACCGCGAAGTAGGGGAGGGCGACGGCTCCGATGATGGCCGCCCACCGGAGCCAGCCGGTGGTGACGAACAGCAACCCGAAGCAGAGAATGCGGATCCCCATCATGGTGAGGTACCGCTTCATCCGGGCGCTCTGGTCATCGTTCGCCGAGGAGGCGGCGGACGTGACCGTCTGCACCACTGGTTGCTTGACTGTTCTCATGTTTTTAGTTTACGTCTGTGCCCGCACGAGCGCGTGGCTCGCACAGGCTGTGCGCTACCCGTAAGTAGTCCGTTAGGTTGCGGGTTGGCAACGAACCCTGGACAGCCAGGCACCGGTCGCAGCGACCCGTGCCGGAACGATGTGAGAAGGAGAACGGTGGCAACGACCGAACCACGCAACGTGCTCGTGACGGGCGGAAACCGCGGCATCGGGCTGGCCATCGCCAGGGCCTTCGCCGCCGCCGGCGACCGAGTCGTCATCACCCACCGGTCGGGCGTGCCACCGGAGGGGCTCGAGGGGGTCATCTGTGAGGTGACCGACACGGCCTCGGTCGACGCCGCCTTCACCGCGGCCGAGGAGATCTTCGGCGGCGCGGTCGAGGTGCTGGTGGCCAACGCCGGCATCACCCGCGACACCCTGCTCATGCGCATGAGCGACGACGACTTCGACGCGGTCATCGACACCAACCTCGCCGGCGCCTTCCGGTGCGCGCGACGGGCGGCCACCGGCATGATCCGCAAACGTCGCGGCCGAATCGTGTTCATCTCCAGTGTGGTCGGGCTCTACGGCGGAGCGGGTCAGACGAACTACGCCGCGTCGAAGGCCGGTCTGGTCGGGCTGGCCCGGTCGATCTCCCGCGAGCTCGGAGGGCGGGGCATCACCGCGAACGTGGTGGCCCCGGGCTTCATCGACACCGAGATGACCGCGGTGCTGCCCGAAGAGCAGAAGAAGGCCTACGTGGGCGCGATCCCGGCCGGCCGGTTCGCCACCGCCGACGAGGTGGCCGAGGTCGTGCGCTTCGTCGCCAGCGACTCGGCCGCTTACATCACCGGCGCCGTGATCCCGGTCGACGGTGGGCTCGGCATGGGCCACTAGTCGGTTCACCCGTCGTTCACGACCGCCCCACGGCATCCAGCCCGGATGCCGTGACGCCCAGAACCGCCGAACCTGCACCACCAGCCTCGCCGTCACCGGCGCCACAACATGAGAAGGTCGCAGACATGGGAATCCTCGAAGGCAAGAACCTGCTGGTCACCGGCGTGCTCATGGACAGCTCGATCGCCTTCCATGTGGCGAAGATCGCACAGGAACAGGGCGCCAACGTCGTGCTCACCTCCTTCGGTCGCACCATGCGCATCACCCAGACCATCGCCAAGCGACTTCCCGAGACACCGCAGGTGCTCGAGCTGGATGTCACCGACAGCGGGCACCTCGACAGCCTCGCCGAGCGGCTCTCAGAGCACGTCGACCATCTCGACGGCGTGCTGCACTCCATCGGCTTCGCCCCGCAGGGGGCCTTCAACTTCATGGAAGGCACCTGGGACGACGTGTCGACGGCCCTGCACGCCTCGGCCTACAGCCTCAAGTCGCTCTCGACCGCAGCCCTGCCGCTGCTGGGTGGGGGCGGCAGCATCGTGGGGCTCACCTTCGACGCCAAGTTCGCGTGGCCGGTCTACGACTGGATGGGAGTGGCCAAGGCGGCGTTCGAGTCGACCAGCCGGTACCTGGCGCGTGACCTCGGGCCGAAGAACGTGCGGTGCAACCTCGTCGCCGCGGGCCCGATCCGCACCACGGCCGCGAAGTCGATTCCTGGTTTCGAGCAGTTCGAGGAGACCTGGGACAAGCGGGCCCCGCTGGGCTGGGACGTGAACGACCCTGTACCCGCCGCGAAGGCGTGCGCGGCGTTGCTGTCCGACTGGTTCCCGGCCACGACCGGCGAGATCGTGCACGTCGCGGGCGGCGTGCACGCCATGGGCCAGTAGCGCCGGAAGGTGCTCGGCCCCTGCGGCTGAGCTTCTGACCAAGCCTGGTCGGGATCGACGCTCGGCAAGCCATCACTGATCGCTAGGCTCACCTCATGTCTGATGCCGCCGGCTCACCTTCTCGGCCTACTGGGGTGCACGTCGACGAAGTTCGCGTGCTCGACGGGCCCAACCTCTACTTCGCGAGGCCCGCGATCAAGGTGAGCCTGCATCTGCCCGGTTACCTCGACCTGCGCCGCACCGAGTGCGAGGCTCTGGCCCGCCGGCTCGGGATGCGTTCGGCGCGACCCGGCAAACGCGGCTCCGAGCTGCGGCAGCGGTTCGTGATGAGGGTGATGCGCAACGTCACCCGTCGCCTCGGCACCGAGATCGGCGCCGGGCGGCTCGGGGTGCGCGTGCGGGCAGGCCGCGAGCCGGCCGACGTCGTGCTTGCCTTCCCGTGGGTGCACCGTGACCGGGGGTGGGTCGCAGGCGAGCAGGTCGGCGTGTTGCTCGACGCCCTCCTTGACGGCAGCGGCCTCGTCGACGACATCTTCGACCAGGCCGCAGCCGCGATCATCGAGGCGCCCGACGGGCCGGGCCCGACCGTCATCACCCCTGCGGTTCCCGTGGTCTCGGTGACGGGCACGAACGGCAAGACGACGACCACGCGGCTGATGGCGCACATGTGCATGACCGCCGGTCTCATCACGGCCTGGAGCTCGACCGATGGCATCGTCGTGATGGGCGAGACCAAGGAGGCCGGCGACTTCTCCGGCCCGGCCGGCGCCCGTGGAGTGCTCGAGACACCGGGCCTCGACATCGGCATCCTCGAGACCGCCCGCGGCGGCATGCTGCTCAAGGGCATGGGCGTGACGGCCAACGACGTCAGCGTCGTGACCAACGTCAGTGCCGACCACCTGGGGCTGCAGGGGATCGACACGCTCGACCAGCTCGCCGAGGTCAAGGCGATCGTGACGACCATCACCAAGCCCGACGGCTGGGTGGTTCTGAATGGCGATGACCCGCGCGTGTGGGCCATGCGACACGGCATCAAGGCCAAGCCGTGGGCCTTCAGCCTCGACCCGTCGTCACCGGCGCTGTGGGAGTCGATCAACATGGGTGGGCGCGGCATCACCGTGCTCGACGGCGAGATCGTCGTGCTGTCGCAGAACGGAGACCCCGACCGGCTCGTGCGCATCGTCGACGTGCCGATGACGCTGAGCGGTCTGTCGACCAACAACATCGCCAACGCGCTCGCCGGTGCCGCAGCGGCCATCGGACTCGGCGTGGCGCGCACCGCGGTCATCGAGGGGCTGCGCACCTTCGCGCCCGACCCCGAGCACAACTGGGGGCGGATGAACACCTACTCCCTGCCGCTGCCATCCGGTGGCAAGGCGACCGTGATCATGGACATGGCCCACAACGAGGCCGGCCTCGAAGCCTTGCTCGAGGTGGCCCGAGGCCTCACGGCACCGGGCGGATCGGTGCGCCTCAGCCTGGGTTGCGCCGGCGACCGCCCCGACGAGGCGATCGTGGCCATGGGTGAGATCGCCGGGCGAGACGCCGACCAGGTCGTTCTCAAGGTGGTGCACCACTACCTGCGTGGGCGTGAGGCCGACGGCCTGCTGGGCCTGTTCCGCGAGGGCCTGGCCAGGATGGGGGTGCTCGACGTGCCCGGCTTCGACACCGAGCTGTCGTCGTTCGAGGCCCTCGTGCATGGCACCCAGGCCGGCGACGTCATCGCCCTGATGTGTCACGCCGAACGAGAGGCCGTGGACGGCTGGATCAGGGAGCAGGGTGGGAAGGTCGACGACGCCAAGGCCATCCGTCGCAAGGTCGTCGCGGCCCGGGGGGAGCATGAGCTCGAAGCCGAGATCAGCGCCTTCTGGGAGCTCGAGGATGCCGCTGCCCGAGTTGTGGCGGCGGTGGAGCTGGCCCGGGCCCACCCCGGTGACGGACGGCTCCTGTTCGAGCTTGCGAGCGCACACGACGCGGCCGGCGATGGCGCTGCTGCCCTGGCCAGCTATGAGCAGGCCCTGGAGGCCGGTCTGAAGGAGCCGCACCGCCACCGCGCCCAGCTGCAGGTCGCCTCGAGCCTGCGCCTCGAGGGCAAGACCATCAAGGCACAGTCTCTGGTCAACGATGTGCTCGAGGCCAGGCCGCACCACACCGCAGCGATCGTGCTGCGAGCACTCGTTCAGGCCGATCTCGGCCAGGAGCGTCAGGCGGTGGCCGACCTGATCCGGGCCACCCTGGAGGCTACGTCCGATTCGGACACCCAGAGCTACCGGCAGGCTCTGCTGCACCAGGCCGACCAGCTCGCAGCCGCCGCGAGCCCCATCGGGTGAGCGGCATCCGGTAAGAACGGCCTGGTCGGTGGCCTCTCTCAGGGCTGGTGTCGTTCGCGCAGGGCCCGTAGGTGAACCGCGGCCCAGGTACGGAACGGTCGCCAGGCCTGCGAGACCTCGGAGAGATCGTGGTCGGGCCCGTATCGGTCGGCGACCTCGGCCTCGAGGCGGCGCTCGTGGGCCGGGACTGCGTCGGGAGCGTTGGCCCCGCGCAGCACGACGAGCTCGGCCGAGAACGGCCCGAGACCCTTGATCTGCTCCACCTTCTTCACGGCCTCGGCTGGGTCGTCGTCGCGCAGGGTCGGCCCGTCGAGGCGTCCGTCGAGGGCGGCTTCGGCGACCGACCGCAGGTACTCGCTCTTGCGGCCGGGTAGGTCGGCCTCGAGGGTGCGCAGCAGCTGTGGCGGCGGGAAGGCGCCGTCGTCACCGTGCTCGTGGATGAGGTCAGCGCGCAGCCGGGCGGCCTGGACGATGCGCACCCGCTGCGAGAGCACCGCCCAGGCGGCGGCTTCGAACGGCGAGTGGAACCCGCAGGGCCGCAGCCCCGGCAGCTGTCGCTGCGCGTCGCCGATCACCTCATCGCGCTCACCCACAGCGGGCCAGGTGCGCGCGTCGACGTCGAGGGAGAGGAAACGGCACACCTGAGCCGTAGCGGCGTCGAGGTCACCGTTGCCGGACACCGTGATCCTCGCGGTAGCACCCTGTTGGCTCACGCTGACCTCGGTTCGCGACCAGTCTCGCTCATTGAGAAAGACGGTCTGCAGCGCCGCGGGTGTGGTTCTACCGGGTAGTGCGGCGGGCGCGAAGCCCTCCCAGAACGTTCGGCTGGTGGTCAGTGACCACGGTCCGAGCACCTCGATGTCGACCTGATGTTCGCTCATCGGAAACCCTCGTTTCGGTAGCCGCAGCGAGCGGCTGGGAAAGACCCCTTCGGCAGGCTAGACGGCGGCACCGACACCGCGGGCCACCAGGCAGCAGCTGGTCGTAGAACGAGACCGACGCTGTCCACGCACCTCGACGAAGGGTCAGGCCTGGTAGATCGCACTCAGGGGTGGCTCGACCTTCCCGTCGGTGCTGGCGTCGTCGAGGGCGGTGGTGTCGGGCAGGAAGGCCGGGTTGTTCACCTCGAAGACGTTGCCCTCGAAAACGGTCCACCGGGTCTTGGCATCGAGCCCAAAGCCGGTGCGAGCATTGCTGACGTGGTTTCCGCGCACCTGGCACAACCGGCTCCCGCGAACCATGATGCCTTGGTCGATGGTGTTGATCACCTGGTTCCCGACGATGCTCACGCGGTCGCAGTCGGCGATGTCCATGGCGCGCAGCGTGAACTCGTCGCTGTCGACCTTGCCGTCGAGGTTGAACATCTCGTTGTCGGTGATGCGTACCTGACTGCACCCCTTCAACCTGATCATGGCTGTGTCGGGGAGGGTTAGATCGGGCCGCTTGTAGAGCAGGTTGCCCGAGAGCAGCATGTCGTTCAGACCGGTGGCCTGGATGCCGTCGCCTATCGAAGCGATGTGGCTGTCGCGCACGACGAGCAGCGGTTGGCCAGCCGTCGTGTCGTCGGGAGCGGGGGAGACCACTCCGTGGTTGACCGCCACAAAGGTGCAGTGGTCGATCGAGACACCCTCGCAACCCGCGTGGATGACGACAGCCGTGTCGACGAAGTACGCGTGCAGTGCGGTCACGACGGTATCGATGCACTGCCCGACGAGCTCGACCGCGGCCGGCGCCGAAGCGTAGAGCAGGGCTTGGTTGGCCGGTCCCTGCACGTTCACGCCGGAGATCACGCTGTTCCACGCCTCCGAGAGCACGATGCCACGGGCCCAGTAGCTCTTCGCGATGTCGAGACCTCTGATCTCGAGGTCCTGGAAGCGGCCGTGCAGATAGGTCGATGATGGCCGGTCACCCCACGTCGCTCGGAGGGCGGTGCCCTTTCCGGCCCGGTCGGTGAGCAGCGACAGGTCGCGAACGGTGAGGGTCTGGGGATCGCCGTCGACGCGAGGGAGGTCGAAGACGAGCCCGTCACCTCCGTGACGGATGACCAGACGCGAGACACCCACTCCGAGTCCGGCGACGAGCAGGGACTTGCCTGAGACGCGGATCGGAGCACGTAAGACGTAGGTTCCGGGTGGGAAGATCACGGCGTCCCCGCGCGAGGCCCTGTCGAACGCGCGTTGGACGGCGGCCGTGTCATCGGTTCGTCCGTCACCTCGGGCACCGAAGGTGCGGATGTTCCTCACCTCGTTGATCCCTGCGCCGGGCCTGGGTTCGGTTGAGGGTCGGCACGCTCGCCGGCTGCGGCCGCCGGGCCCGCGGACAGGGACGCCGCTCCCAGTCCCGCCGCCCCGACCAGAGCGGAGCGACGCAGAAGGCTGGCGCGTGACAGCAGGTGGGTCGAGGCGGTCGTGGCGGCCGAACCAGTTGAGTCGCTTGACGACATGAGAGCTCCTGAGGGGTGAGGGTGACCCTCAGTTGAGCAAAATGGCGTCCCGTGTCGCCAGGTTCTGACCGTTTGCGGTCAGAACCTGGCCGCGCACCAGGCGGTCAGCCGACGCGCCGACGAGGCGGGCCCGGCGTCCGGCCTCAGATGGCCGTGTCGTCGACCTTGTCCTCGATCTCGTTGGGCACGGTGGCGAGCGCCTCGTCGGAAGCCTCGGAGCCCTCCGCCTCGGCCGAGGAGGTGAGCGTGCCCGGGTCGAGGTCGGGGTCGCTGGTGGCGCCCACGCCATCGCCGACGTGCGCGCCGGCCTGGGCGTGCTTGGTGCGTTCCTCGAGCTCGGCCGCGATCATGGCGTGCTGGTCGACGCACAGCACCACGAGGTCTCCTGGGTTGGTGCGGGCGAGCACGTGCCGAGCGGCGCCGAGCTCGTCGAGCACGACCTCGACCTGCTGGCACCGGGCCCCGGTCGCCATGGCCGCCTTCGCCCCCTCCGCGACGAGCTGGGCCGTCTCGCCCGGCTTGCGGCCCCGGAGCCGTTCGTCCTCGCGCACGACGATGACGTCGAAGTGGTGTGCGGCCACCTCGCCGAGCTCGCGCATGTCGTCGTCGCGGCGGTCACCGGCGGCCCCGATCATGCCGATGCGGGAGGTCCTCGCCAGGTCGTTCTGCAGCTGCAGCTGTTCGGCGTAGCGGTCGACGAAGGCGCCGAGCTCGCGCATGCCTGCGGCGTTGTGGCAGTAGTCCAAGAAGACGCTGGCGCCGCCGACCTCGATGAGGTTGAGCCGGCCGGGGGAGAGGTAGTAGGAGGTCGAGAAGGTGCGCAGGCCCTGGCGGATGTCGTGCAGCGGGGCTCCGGCGGCAAACGCGGCCCCGGCGGCAGCGAGCGAGTTTGCGACGTTGAAGCGGGCGGCACCGCCGAAGGTGGCCGGCAGCAGGTGGGTCCAGGCCAGCTGCATGCTGCGGCGTCCGTGCTTGATGACGATCATGTCGCCCCGGTCGCTCGGGTCGAGCACGAGGGCGCGGCCACCGCGGCGGCAGTGGTCGTCGACGAAGTCGCGGATCTCGCTGCCTGGCTCGGCCATGGTGAACCAGACGATCTCGCCGGAGCACCGGCGTCGCATGTTGCGCACGTTGGGGTCGTCGGCGTTGAGCACGGCGAACCCGTTGCGGGGCACCGCCTCGACGACCACGGCCTTCACATCGGCCAGCTGACGGAGCGTGTCGATCCCCCGCAGACCCAGGTGGTCGGGAGCCACGTTGGTCACCACCGCGATGTCGTTGCGGTCATAACCCAGACCCTCACGAAGGATGCCGCCCCGGGCAACTTCCATGACGGCGAAGTCGACGCGGGGGTTCTGCAGCACCATCCGGGCGGAACGGGGCCCCGAAGCGTCGGCCTTGATGACGAGGCGTTCGTCGATGACGACACCGTCGGTGGAGGTCATGCCGACCTTGCGCCCCAGGCCCTTGAAGATGTGGGCGATCATGCGGGAGGTCGTCGTCTTGCCGTTGGTGCCGGTGACCGCCACGATCGGCACCCGCGACTGCGAGCCGGGCGGAAAGAGCAGGTCGACGACCGGCTTGGCGATGAACTGTGGCTCGCCGATGGTCGGGTGGGTGTGCATTCGAAAGCCGGGAGCGGCATTGACCTCACAGATGGCGCCACCGGTCTCGCGCACCGGGAAGGTGATGTCGGGGCAGATGAAGTCGATGCCGGCGACATCGAGGCCGACCATGCGAGCCGCCTCCTCGGCGATCTCGATGTTGTCGGGGTGCGCGTCGAAGGTGCGGTCGATCGAGATGCCACCGGTCGACATGTTGCCCGTGAGAGCCAGCTTGACCATCTCGCCGTCAGACGGGACAGACTCCAGGGTGTGCCCCTGCCCGGCCAGCACGTCGAGGGCCGCGGCGTCGACCTTGATCTTCGTCAGTACCTTCTCGTGCCCGACGCCGCGGCGCGGGTCGGCGTTCGTCACCTCCACGAGCTCGGCGACCGTGTGCGTACCGTCGCCCACCACGTGGGCCGGGACCCGCTCGGCGATGGCCTGCATCTTCCCGCCGACGATCAGGCAGCGGTAGTCGCGGCCGGTGACGAACGACTCGACGATGATTGTGCCGCGCTTCGACTCGCCCTTGGCGATGTCGTAGGCCTTCTCCACCTCGGCGTCGCTCTGCAGGTTGAGGCAGACCCCGCGCCCGTGGTTGCCGTCGAGAGGCTTGATGACGACGGGGAAGCCGATGCTGTGGGCGGCTTCGAGCGTGCCGCGCAGGGTGCGCACCGCCTCCTGCTTCGGCACGGGCAGCCCCGCAGAGCCGAGCAGGGTGGTGGTGAGGTCCTTGTCGCCGGCGATGTCGACGGCGAGGGCGCCCGTCTTCGAGGTCATCGTGGCGCGGATGCGCTGAGCGTGCACGCCCTGACCCAGCTGCACGAGAGAGGCGGAGTTGAGCCGGATGAACGGGATGTCGCGGGAGGCGGCCTCCTCCAGGATCGCGTTCGTCGACGGACCGAACGCCACCCGCTCGGCCTGACGCAGGAACTCGTTGAGCTCGGTCTCGAAGTCGAACTCCGGTTCGGCCTCGACCAGGTGGTTGATGAGCCGCACGGCGAGACGCCCGGCCGCGACCGCGACCCTCTCGTCGGTGTAGCCGTAGATGATGTTGTACTGGCCCGGCTTGCCCTTGACCCCGCGTGTCTTGCCCCGGCGCTGGTCGTGACCAGCCATGGTCTGCAGCTGGAGCGCGACGTGCTCGGCCACGTGTCCGAGCCAGGTTCCTTCACGCAGCCGCTCGACGAAACCACCCTTGCGTCCGAGGGAGCAGGTGTGCCGGGTGAGGCCGGGCACCGCCTCCAACAGCTGGTCGGTGAACCCGGGCAGGGACACGCTCGGGTACTGCTCGAGGATGCCGAGGTCGACCACGAGGTGGATCGCCTGCTGGTAGCTCCAGATGTT
This sequence comes from Actinomycetales bacterium, assembly GCA_038235595.1. Classification (GTDB taxonomy): domain Bacteria; phylum Actinomycetota; class Actinomycetes; order Actinomycetales; family Dermatophilaceae; genus DSM-29435. The sequence goes on from JBBSTU010000003.1 coordinate 39,997, forward strand.
GCCGCCGCGGTAGATCCGGGTCTCCAGGATGCGCAGGTCGGGCCTCGCCGGGCCGGTGGGAGTGGGAACCTCGACGGCCATGGAAGCTCCTCCTGCACGATCAACGCGGTGGTGGCGGACGGCCTTGCTGACAACGTCCCGGAGACGACCCTATGACCTGCGCCGCGACCGTGGTCAGTGAGCGCTGCTGCGGGTGCGCTCGGTGCGCACCTGGGCCGGCACGACGGAGCCCTCGATATCGGGGTGTCGTTCGATGAAGTCGGTCAGCTCGACCTCACCCAGGTCGAAGGTGCTGCCGGTGGGCAAGGAGTGAACCACCGCTCCAGACACGAGCAGGGGAGCGCCCCGGCGGGCCTCGGGAGCGTCGGTGATCGCGTTGCGGGCGTTGACCAGGAAGATGGCGCCGCTGCCGATGACGGTCATCGTGGCATCGCCGCGGATCTCGGCCGCGGTGTTCTCGTCGATGCCCATGCCGAGCAGGCTCGGCGACGCCGCCACGATCGACATCAGGCGCCCGTAGCGGCCGCGCTGGTCGAAGTGCTGGTCGATGATGATGTCCTCGACCAGACCGAGCCCGGCCGAGATCTGACTGACCCGCTGCCGGGGCGTCACCCCCTCCTCGCCGAGCGAGATCATGTAGCGGCTCATGATCGAAGCACCCGCCGAGGTGCCCGCGATCACCGCGCCGCGGTCGTGAGCCCGCAGGATGGCGTCGCCGACGGGGGTCCCGACGATGTTCTGAGCCAGCTTGACCTGGCTGCCTCCGGTGATGAAGACCCCGGTGGCCGCGTCGAGGGCCTCGACCATCTCCGGGTCGTTCGCGTCACGGCGGGTCACCGGGTCGACGACCGTGACCTCACCGCCGCGCAGCCGGGTGAAGACGTCACGGTAGGCCTGCGCCACCTCGTCGGCGAACGACGACGCGGTGGGGATGAGCACGATGCGCGAGCGACGCCCACCGGCCAGCTTGACGAAGCGCTTGAGCACCACCGACCGCCCGATCCGGTCTTCCGCTCCTCCGATGACCAGGAGTGTGCGTTGCACCGACCTCGTGGCGACGGGCGCTGTTGCCGGGGACTGCATCGGGCCAGCCTAGTGATCGGGGTGGTCGACGCTCGGAGCCAGGGTCGGCGTGCCGTCATCGAGGTCGGCTTCCTCGATCTCCTCGCGCGATATCCCGAGCAGGTAGAGCACCGAGTCGAGGTAGGGCACGTTGACCGACGTCTGCGCGCGCTCGCGCACGAGCGGTTTGGCGTTGAACGCCACCCCGAGCCCGGCGATGGCGAGCATGTCGAGGTCGTTGGCTCCGTCACCGATGGCCACGGTGCGGCTGAGCGGCAGCTGCTCCTCCTCGGCGAAGGCCCGAAGCGCGAGCGCCTTGCCGGCCCGGTCGACGACGTCGCCCACGACCCGCCCGGTGAGCCGACCGTCCTTGATCTCCAGCCGGTTGGCACGCACGTGGTCGATACCGAGATCGCGGGCCAGCACGCCGACGATCTCGATGAACCCACCGCTGACGAGGCCCACCGTGAAGCCGAGTCGCTTCAGGGTGCGCACCAGGGTGCGGGCCCCGGGGGTGAGCACCACCTCAGCTCGCACCTGTTCCAGCACGGACGCCGGAAGGCCGGCGAGCGTGGCCACCCTGGCCCGAAGCGAGTCCTCGAAGTCGAGCTCACCGGCCATGGCCCGCGCCGTCACCTCGGCGACCTCGGCCTCCCGGCCGCTGTGCGCCGCGAGCAGCTCGATGACTTCCTGCTGGATGAGGGTGGAGTCGACGTCGAGCACGACGAGCCGGCGTCCACGCCGGGCTAGACCGCCGGGAGCCACGGCGATGTCGATGCCCACGGTGGCGGCGGCTCGGGTGAGCTCGGTGCGCAGCGTCGGTACGTCGGCCCCCGAGATGTCGAACTCGACGGTGGTCACCGGGTAGCGCGACAACCGCCGGATGCGGTCGATGTTCGCGCCGTGCTCGGCGATTCGGCTCGTGACGAGCGACACGGCATCGGCCCCCAGCGGGGCACCGAGCACGACGACCGCGGCTCGTCCGTGCCTGGGGCGGGCGTTGTCACCTGTGCCGCTCACCACCCCCAACGAGAGTCCCAGCCGGTGGGCCGCCACGGCGGCCGCATCGCGAAGCTGCTCGGCGTGCCCTCCGGGGCGCAGCACGAGAGCCAGGGTCAGGTGGCCGTGCACGACGACCTGCTGGATGTCGAGCACCTCGGCGCCCACGTCGGCGAGCGTGCTGAGCAGAGCGCCGGTGACCCCGGGCCGGTCCAGGCCGGTGACCGTGATGCTGAGGGTGTCGCGTGCCTCTGGGCTGTCCTGGCGCTCGGCGCCGCCGGCGCCGTCCTCGGCGCCGCCGGCGCCGTCCTCGGCGCCGGCGGCACCTGCCTGGTCGCCGGTGCTTCCCCAGTTTCGGGCGCCTTCAATGGCTTCGGTGCCTTCAGGACCTTCGGTGCCTTCAGGGCCGCTCGGTTCGATCACCCCGACAGGGTAGTGAGGTCACGTGACGAGCTGGACGACGCATCCGGCATCCGGCATCCGACGGGGTCAGGGTCGACGCACCGTGCGGTTCACGTTCACCTCATCGCGCCAGGCGAGCAGGTCTCGCACCCGGGCAAGGTCGGGCGAGGTCGCGTCGACGCTGGCTGTGAACAGGCGGGTCCCGATGTCGTGGAGCTGCTGCGCGTTCTCGGCGTAGTCGGCGCTCTGGTCAGGGTTGCGCCCCGGCACGAAGGCCACCCCGGCCGACCGCTCGATCTCGAACGGGTCACGTCGGCGACGGGTGCACCACTGGTCGAGCACCCGGTGCTTGTGCGCGATCTGCTCGGCGTCGCCGAAACCGTGCCAGATGTTCGCGTGCTCGGCCACGATGCGCAGGGTCTTCTTCTCGCCACCGCCGCCGATGAGGATCGGGATGTCGCGGGTCGGGCGTGGGGTGAGTCGACGCCAGCGGTCGCGGATCACCGGCAGGTCACGTTCGAGGGCGTCGAGCCGCCCCCCGGCCGTGGCGAAGTCGAAGCCGTACTCGTCGTAGTCGCGCTCGAACCAGCCCGAACCGATGCCGAGCACCAGTCGGCCGCCGCTGATGTGGTCGATGGTGCGCGCCATGTCGGCCAGCAGGTTCGGGTTGCGATAGCTGTTGCACGAGACGAGGGCCCCGATCTCGACCCGTTCGGTGGCCTCGGCCCAGGCGCCGAGCATCGACCAGCACTCGAAATGCGGACCGTCGGGGTTACCGCTCAGGGGGAAGAAGTGGTCCCACCCGAAAAGGAGGTCTGCGCCCATCTCTTCGAGCCGCGCGCAGGTACGCCGGATGTCCGCGTAGGTGGCCTGCTGCGGAGGGACCTGGATGCCGACCCGGGCCGGCCGGGGGTCAGCGGCGCTGGCTGGTGGCGCAGTCTCGTCGGTCATGAACGTCTCCGTGTCTGCTCGATCCCGACGTTGGCGGGGTCACGCCGTGACGACCTGCCCCTTGCCGACGACGACGATGCCGCTCTCGGTGACGTGGAAGCCTCGCGCGCGGTCATGCTCGTGGTCGACCCCGATCTGAACGCCCTCGGGCACGACGACGTTCTTGTCGAGGATGGCCCGCCGGATCTGGGCGTGGCGGTGCACCGTCACCCCGTCGAGCACCACGGACCCTTGGATGCTGGCGTAGGAATGCACCCGGACGAGGGGCGAGAGCACGGACGAGTAGATGTGCGCACCCGAGACCACCACTCCCGGTGAAACGGCGGAGTTGAGTGCCTCGCCGATGCGGTCGCCGCTGCCGTGCACGAACTTGGCGGGCGGGTAGGGGCTGTGGCTGGTGTAGATCGGCCAGTCGTAGTTGTAGAGGTTGAAGATGGGGTGTACCGAGATCAGGTCCATGTGGGCGTCGTAGTACGAGTCGATGGTGCCGACGTCGCGCCAGTAGGCCCGGTCACGTTCGGTGGCGCCGGGAACGTCGTTCTCGCCGAAGTCGTAGACCGCAGCCTCTCCCCGGCTGACGAAGTCGGGAACGATGTCGCCACCCATGTCGTGCTTGCTGCCTTCGCGCACGTCATCGCGGATGACGGCTGCCTCGAGCGCATCGGCGGTGAAGACGTAGTTGCCCATCGAGGCGAGGATCTCGTTCGGGTTGTCGGGGAGCCCGGCCGGGTCGCTCGGCTTCTCACGGAAGGCGGCGATCTTCGTGGGCTGCTCGGGGTCGACCTCGATGACGCCGAACTGGTCGGCCATCGAGATCGGCTGCCGGATGGCGGCCACCGTGCAGGCCGCACCTGACTCGATGTGCTGCTCGACCATCTGGCTGAAGTCCATACGGTAGACGTGGTCGGCGCCGACGACCACGACGATGTCGGGCTTCTCGTCGTGGATCAGGTTGAGGCTCTGGTAGATCGCGTCGGCACTGCCCAGGAACCAGTTCTTGTCGACCCGCTGCTGCGCGGGCACCGTGGTGATGTAGTTGCCGAGCAGGGTCGACAGGCGCCAGGTGCGGGTGACGTGCGCGTCGAGGCTGTGCGACTTGTACTGCGTCAGCACGACCACCTTGCGGTACTCGGAGTTGACGACGTTCGACAAGGCCAGGTCGATGAGCCGGTAGATGCCACCGAACGGAACCGCCGGTTTGGCGCGGTCGGCCGTGAGCGGCATGAGCCGTTTGCCCTCACCTCCCGCGAGCACGATCGCGAGAACCTTCGGACCTGCGTTAGCGCTTCGTCGGGCCATGGCAGTCACCCTAGCCACATTCGTGTGGTGGATCACCCCCGGACCGCGGCCGGGTCACCTACCCTCGACGCGTGCCCATCGCCCCCTTCCACCATCGCCTCGCACACCGGGTCGGACGTCGTCTCAGCAGAGTCGGCGCGCCTGCTCCCGCCCCGGCCCGCCCGGGCCCGGGCGGGCCGAGTCCGGAGCCGGCTCCAGCTCCGGCGCCGCGGCCGCCGGACGTGCACGGCATCCACGACCGGCCAGACGAGGACCCGCGATGGGAGGCGATCACGGCCCGCTCGCTCGAGGGGCTCACCGACTGCGATCCGCACTACCGACCGACGAACTTCTGGGGCCCCGGTCTCGAGCAGCTGTTGGCCGACATGCGAGGGCACGGCATGAGCCGTTTCAAGTCGTGGCCCAGCGCCGGCTTCTGGTTCTATCCCGTCTACGGGAACGGCTTCAGCTACGCCCGCATCGACGCTCTGCTCCCTCGGGCCATGGAGATCAACCCGCGGGTGACCGCGCAGTGGCTGCGCAAGTCGCTCACCGGCGGGGTCGAGGCCGGGCGCGACTTCGACGCAGCCCGACTCGGCTGGGACCAGGACCGTTGGCCGTTCGACCTCGAGGGGTTCGGGGAAGCCGCCGTCGGCAGCCCTCCGCAGCGCTACTCCGTCTCACCTACCCCGGAAGTTCGACACGGTCGCCCGTATTTGAACTACCTGCTGTGCCTGGCCGCGTTGAGCCGCCACGTCACCGAGCCGCCACGGTCGTTCCTCGAGCTCGGCGGGGGCTACGGGGTGCTCGGCGAGATCGTGATGTCTCGGGACCCCGAGGCTCGGTACGTCAACCTCGACATCCCGCCCCTGCTGACCGTCGGCACGTACTACCTGACCGAGCTGTTCGGCCGCGACCGGGTGGTCGGACCCGATGATGTTGCCGAGACCGGTGCGCTGCACGTGCCACAGTCGGGGTGCCTGCCGAACTGGCGGCTGCCTGACCTGACCGACCGTTACGACGTGTTCGTCAACTCCTACTCCTTCCAGGAGATGGAGCCCGACGTCGTCGAGCACTACGTCGACCGCATCTGCGAGATCGGCCCGAGCTACGCGCTGTCGCTCAACTCGACCAAGGGCAAACCGAGGAAGTCTGACGGCCATGAGATCGGGGTGGTCGAGCCGGTGACCTCGGCGCGCATCATCGAGATGTTCGAAGCGAGGGGGTATGTGCTGCTCAACACCTACCAGCGCCCGTTGATCATCAGCGCGGGTGAGATCGCGGTGCTGCGCAGGAAGTGACTAGTCTCACTCCTGTGCGCGTCGACATCCTCAGCAAGGAATATCCGCCGGCCATCTACGGAGGGGCTGGGGTCCATGTGGCCGAGCTCGTCCGGGCCCTGCGCGAGCGCGGTGATGTGGAGGTGCAGGTTCGCTGTTTCGGCGAGCCCCGTGACGAACCCGACACGACGGCCTACCCCGACCTGGCCGAGCTCGCCTCGTCCAACGCCGCCCTCAAGACCCTGGGGGTCGACCTGACGATGGCCGGCGACTGCGTCGGCGCCGACATCGTGCATTCGCACACCTGGTACGCCAACTTCGGCGGACACCTCGCTTCACTGCTCGGGGGGATGCCGCACGTCGTGACCGCCCACTCGCTGGAGCCGATGCGACCCTGGAAGGCCGAGCAGCTCGGTGGCGGGTACCGCGTGTCGTCGTTCGCCGAGCGCACGGCCTACGAAGGTGCCGCTGCGGTCGTCGCCGTGAGCGCCGGGATGCGAACCGACATCCTGCGCAGCTACCCGAGCCTCGACCCGGAACGAGTTCATGTCGTGCACAACGGGATCGACTCTCAGCTGTGGTCGTGCGACCGTTCCGACGAGGCCCGTGAGACCGTCGTCCGCCACGGCATCGACCCCGATCGGCCGTCAGTGGTGTTCGTCGGCCGCATCACCCGCCAGAAGGGCCTGCCGTACCTGTTGCGCGCCTGTGCCGAGCTTGCGCCCGAGGTGCAGATCGTGCTGTGCGCCGGCGCGCCGGACACCCCGGAGATCCTGGCCGAGGTGGAAGAGCTGGTGGCCGACCTCCGCCAGGGCCGGGAGGGAGTGGTCTGGATCACCGACATGCTGCCGCGCGCCGAGGTCGTCGCCCTGCTCAGCCACGGCACCGTGTTCGCGTGCCCATCGGTCTACGAGCCGCTCGGAATCGTCAACCTCGAGGCGATGGCGTGCGAGCTGGCGGTGGTCGCCACCGCGACCGGTGGCATTCCCGAGGTCGTCGTCGACGGGCAGACCGGCTGGCTCGTGCCGATCGACCAGGTCACCGACGGCACCGGCATCCCGGTCGACCCCGAGCTGTTCATCGCCGACCTGGCCGCCGCGCTCAACGAGGCGGTGTCCGACCCTGACCGGGCGCGCCGGTTCGGCCTGGCCGGGCGCGAACGGGCCGTCGAGTCGTTCTCGTGGTCGACGATCGGTGACCGCACCCTGGAGGTCTACCGCACCGTGCTGCACCACTAGCCATCTGAACGCAGCGTTCAGATGGTGGTGGTGGGTTCAGCCGAGGAGGCGCCCGAGCAGGGCGTGCTCCACCCCCAACGGCTCTGCGCCTGCGCCGAGAATCCTCGACAACAGCTCTGCGGGGGCGGGGTAGCTCGGACCGAGCGCAGTCAGATACTGCTCGTGGGCCGACAACGACGCGACGGCAGCGTCGAAGTGCCCGGTGACGTCGACGAAATGGGTCGGAACAGGGTCGTTGCAGGCGAAGACCTGCCTGGTCGACCAGGGCTCATGGCCCTCCTCGACCAGCTCGGGAAAGATCCAGCGGTTGCCGGCATCTGCGCGGGCATCGATGACCGCCAAACCCACGGCACGGTGGTCGGCCTGGTTCAGACCGCCGCCGGCGAACGACTCCTCGTGCGTGAGCGACAGGATCAGGTCCGGACGGCGGATGCGGATCTGTCGGGCCAGGGCTCGACGGAGGGCAAGCCCGTACTCGACCGTGCCGTCGGAGAACCCGTCGAGGAAGTCGACGACGTCGACCCCGACGGCCGCGGCACCGTCTCGCTCCTCCTGCTCGCGCGCCGGTCCTGCCCTGTCGGGCGACATCGTGTCGATCCCCGCCTCGCCTCGGGTGGCCAACAGGTACGTGACGGTCTTTCCGGCGCGCACCCACTTGTCGACCGCGGCGGCCGCGCCGTACTCGAGGTCGTCGGGGTGGGCTGCGACGCAGAGCACCGACTGGAAGCTGCTCTCGTCGAGGGGTACAGACCTGGGCTCGCTCGTCATGCTCCCAACCTAGGCACCCGTTGAGGCGGCGTCGATCAGATGTGAGGATGAAGCATGCTGACCATCGAGCTCGCCCGCCGCCTCATCGAGTCGGGCGTGGAGTGGACTCCCTCTACCGGTGACCGGTTCGTGCTGTCGGTGCCCGGCATGGAGGACGACGTCTTCGTCATCAGTGAGCTGACCGTCGACGTACATCACTTCGCGAGCGGTGACGTGCTCGGGTTCAACGGCACCACCGAGTGGGCGCTCGACAGCATCGAGCAGAGCAAGGTGATCTGGCTACCCCGTGAAGACCAGCTTCGCGAGCTGACCGGTGACGGCTTCGTCACCCTCGAGCGCATCGAAGGTGGGTATGCGGTGGTGCTCCGCACCCGCTCGGGTGCGCTGGAGCGTTGCGTCGACATCGATGCCGAGCGGGCCTACGCGCGTGCAGTGCTGCTGCAGCAGAACGATGAGCGCGGTGAGCGGACAGGCGGAGAGAACGACGAAGGGGCTGCCTGACGTCGTCTCGTCAGCGGTCGGGCCGCCAGCCCGCGATCGTCATGACCGCGATGTTGGTGGCGTCGGTGAGGGCGTCATCGGCGTCGGCAGCCACGGCCCGCAGCAAGAGGCCACGCGAGGTGGCGGTGGCAGCGTCCAGGCCGCCGGAACCGAGTGAGGTCAGCGCCCCGGTGCGGTGCGCCACCCTCGAGACGTCGGCCGCGAGCGCCATCACCGTGAGCGCGCGGCCCGGGGTGGAGCCGGGCACTGCCCAGAGGGTGGTGCCGGCCCGTGACTCGACGTCGGCGCGTGCGTCGGCTCCCCACGGCGCGCCGCCGACCGACTCGAAGTGCTGGGCGTGTTCAGTCAGGCGCGCCAGCAGCGTGCGGTGCACCTGGCGTAGGTCGAGCATCTCCAGACGGTGTCGGGGCACCGGGTCGGCCTCGAAAGCCGCCCAGTCGGCCCGCACCCCCACGTCGCCCTCAGGCCCGAACTCCGAGAGGGTCGGCACGAGCACGCCGCCGATGCCGGGCACGAAGACACACTCGCCCACGTCGGTGGCGAGGGCAGAGGCGGCCAGCGAGCCGGGCGGCATCCGACTGGTGTCGCCCGGGCGGGGCAGGGCCACGAAGAGTGCCCGTTCCCCCAGGTCGTTCCAGAGCTCGAGCTGGGCCAGGTCGCCGGCCACGTGGTCGAGGTCGGGAAACGACCGGGCCAGCGACTGGACGAGCGGCGGGCCGCCGTTCCACGAGTGCGTCACCCACAGCGCGAGGCGCACGGAGGCGGGCAGCTCGGACATCTGGCCATCGTAGGGTGCGCCCTTCGGAGGAGCGGGGCGCCGTGCCATAGGGTCGAGGCCATGAGTGACGTCCTCGCCTTCGCTGGTGTCACCGTGCGTCGTGGTGCCGCAACCCTTCTCGACGAGGTCGACTGGGAGGTGGAGGAGGGCGAACGCTGGGTGGTGCTCGGCGCCAACGGGGCCGGGAAGACGACCCTGCTACAGATTGCCGCAGCTCGCATGCACCCCACCAGTGGTGTGGCCGGCATCCTCGGGGAGGTGCTCGGAGCCGTCGACGTGTTCGAGCTGAGACCCCGTATCGGCCTGGCCAGCTCGTCGATGGCAGAACGCATCCCGAGTGGCGAGCTCGTCGGCAACGTCGTCGTCACCGCCTCCTACGGCATCATCGGCCGGTGGCACGAGCAGTACGAGCCGGCCGACTATGTGCGCGCCATGACGTTGCTGAGAACGCTCGGCGCTGACCACCTGGCGGATCGCCGGTACGGCACGCTGAGCGAGGGGGAGCGAAAGCGCGTGCAGATCGCCCGGGCCCTGATGACCGACCCCGAGCTGATGTTGCTTGACGAGCCGGCGGCCGGGCTCGACCTCGGGGGGCGCGAAGACCTGGTCCGGCGCCTGGGCGGGCTCGCCGCCGACCTTGAGGCTCCGGCCATGGTGCTCGTGACCCACCACGTGGAGGAGATCCCGCCGTCGTTCACCGACGTGCTCATGATCCGCGACGGCCGGGTTGTCGCAGCGGGCCCGATCGAGACCACTCTCACCGAGGCGAACCTCTCCGAGACGTTCGGGCTGCCTTTGGTGCTCGAGCGTCACGGTGATCGCTGGTCGGCCCGAGCCCGTGCCTGAGCCGGGTTCGATGTGACCTCTGCTTCGTGACCGCGTCGTTGCCAACCCGCCGTTGAGCCCATGGGGAACTAAGGCAGACTGGTAGACGTCTCACAGGTGAGGCGCGTTACGGGCTGGACCCGCGACCGCTCGACAGAAGGCAGGGTGACACGATGTTTGACGGACAGGCTGCATTGGTGTGGCTGGGGATCGCGTTGGTACTCGTCGCGATCGAAGCAGCCACGGTGGACTTTACGTTCCTGATGATCGGCGGAGGTGCGCTCGGAGGCTCTGTTGCCGCTGCGTTCGGTGCGCCGTTCTCCATCCAGGCCATCGTCGCCGTTGTCGTGGCTGTCGGGTTGCTGCTCGTGGTTCGCCCATGGATGCATCGTCGGTTCAAGCGTGGGCCGGTCGAGCTGATGGGTACCTCCGCACACCTGGGCCGCTCGGCTGTCGTGATCGAACGCGTGTCGACATCGGCAGGCACGGTGAAGCTCGCCGGTGACACCTGGACGGCCCGAACCTCAGGCGACAGCATCGAGGAGGGCCAGGAGGTCGTCGTCGAGCGTATCGACGGCGCCACCGCCGTGGTCAGCCGGGTTCCGGCGATCGACCGCTGACCCGCTGCTGGCCAGGCTCGACGCCCCACCGACATCGAGGACGTGCCGACCGGCACGTCCGCAACCGCCCACGCCTTGCGCTGGGCAGAACAGGGAGAAGGCCGTGGACCCGGTACTCGTCATTCCGCTGCTCCTCATCATCGTCGCCATCATCATCGTCGTGCGTACGGTGCGGATTGTGCCGCAACAGACGGCGCAGATCGTCGAGCGCCTCGGTGGCTACAACAAGACCCTGACGGCGGGGCTGCACTTCCTCATCCCCTTCGTCGACAAGGTGCGCGCCAACATCGACCTGCGCGAGCAGGTCGTCACGTTCCCGCCGCAGCCGGTGATCACCTCCGACAACCTCGTGGTCAGCATCGACACCGTCATCTACTACGCGGTCACCGACGCCAAGGCAGCGGTCTACGAGATCGCCAACTTCATCCAGGGCATCGAGCAGCTCACCGTCACCACCTTGCGCAACGTCATCGGCTCCCTCGACCTCGAGCAGACCCTGACCAGCCGCGACCAGATCAACGGTCAGCTGCGCGGCGTGCTCGACGAGGCAACCGGTCAGTGGGGCATCCGGGTGAGCCGGGTCGAGCTGAAGGCCATCGACCCGCCGCACTCGGTGCAGGACTCGATGGAGAAGCAGATGCGCGCCGAGCGCGACCGCCGCGCCGCCATCCTGACCGCCGAGGGCTTCAAGCAGTCGGCGATCCTTACCGCTGAAGGTGAGAAGCAGAGCTCGATCCTGCGCGCAGAGGGTTCGGCTCAGGCCCGCATTCTCGAGGCGCAGGGTCAGGCCCGTGCCATCTCGCAGGTCTTCACCGCGATCCACCGCGGCAAGCCCACCCAGAAGCTGCTCGCCTACCAGTACCTCCAGGTGCTGCCGCAGATCGCCCGCGGTGACTCGAACAAGATGTGGATCGTGCCGTCCGAGCTGACCGATGCGCTCAAGGGCATCGGTAACGCGTTCGGCGGTAGGGACGAGGAGCCCTCCCGCGACGACGAGCTCGACTGGGTCGACACGGGTGAGGGCGACGCTGACGCGTTCGGTGACACGGTGTTGGCCGATCCCGCCAAGGCCCTGGCGGAGGCTCGCGAAGAGGCAGCGAAGCTCAGCGCCGAGTCAACCGAGCACACGGCACCCCCCGCTCGTCAGAAGGCCCCCGTGTCTCCGGCGGCCCCGGCGACCCCGGCGGCCCTGCCGCAGGCGACCGCACCGTCGGCCTCCCTGCCGTCCAGCCCGGCGGTCTCGGAGCCGCCCATGCCGCCTGCCCCGCAGATCGCTGACCTTCCAGCGACCGGCCCGTCGACGGGGGAGCAGACTCCTCCTCGCTGAGCCCCCCTGGCGGTCGGATCAGCTCGGATCGGCCTTCGCCCCTGTGGCGGAGGCCGATTCCGTCTTCTCAGAGGGGTCCGAGTGTGCGGGGTTCCCGGTCTGTGCTTGTAGGGTGACCCGGTGTCGTTCTGGTCTGCCGTCGCCGTCGCCTTTGCCGGCATGGCAGCGGGCATGATCAACGTGGTGGTCGGCTCGGGTACCCTCATCACCTTTCCCACCCTGCTCTTCTTCGGGGTGAACCCGCTCGTGGCGAACGTGTCGAACAACATCGGGCTCGTCGCCGGGGGAGTGACAGGCTCGTGGGGCTACCGCCACGAGCTGACCGGTCAGGCGCCGACCCTTCGACGGCTCATGCCGCTCTCGTTCGTCGGCTCCGTCGTCGGCGCCGGCCTGCTGCTGGTGCTGCCGGCCACCGCTTTCAAGGCCATCGTGCCGATCCTGATTCTTATCGCTCTCATCCTGGTGGTCGCCGGCCCCCGCCTGCAGGCGAGGTCGCAGCGCCAAGCCCACGACGGCGAGCGGTCCACTCCCTCGTGGCACGCCCCGGTGATGGGCGTCGGGGTGTTCGTGGCGGGCATGTACGGCGGTTACTTCGGGGCCGCCCAGGGCGTGCTGCTGATGGGCCTGTTCAGTGCGCTCAGCTCCGAGTCCCTTCAGCGTCTCAACGGCTACAAGAACGTGCTCGCGCTCGTGGTCAACGTGGTCGCCGCTGCCGTGTTCCTGATCTTCGCGCGCGACAGCATCGACTGGCTCGTGGTGCTGCTGGTGGGGGGCGGGGCCTTCGTCGGCGGGATCGTCGGAGCCCGCGTCGGTCGCCGGATCCCGCCGCCGGTGCTGCGAGCCCTCATCATCACCATCGGTCTGGTCGCGATCATCAAGCTGCTCTGGTTCACCACCTGAGCCCAGCCGGCTGCCGGCGGTGGGGGTGGGTGACGCGGGCGACGACTACGGTGTGCACGTGCCGATCGAGATCACCGACGCGTCCGACCCCCGACTCGCCGACTATGTCTCGCTGACCGATGTGGCCCTGCGGCGGCGCACCGAGCCCGAACGGGGCCTCTACATCGCTGAGAGCCAGAAGGTCATCCGGCGAGCCCTGCGTGCCGGGCACCGACCCCGCTCGTACCTGATGGCGCGGCGCTGGGTCGATGACCTGGCCGATCTCGTCGAGCGGGCGGAGAGCGATGGTGTGCCGGTCTACGTCGCGGCCCATGACGTGATCGAGGCGCGTACGGGCTTCCACCTGCACCGCGGTGCCCTCGCGTCGATGCAGCGCCCGGAGCTGCCGACCGTGGCCGCTGTCATCGGCGGGGCTCGGCGGGTGGTCGTCATCGAGGACGTCGTCGACCACACGAACGTGGGAGCCATCTTCCGTAGCGCCGCCGCACTCGGAGCGGATGCCGTGCTCGTGTCACCGCGTTGCGCCGACCCGCTCTACCGCAGGGCGATTCGCGTCTCGATGGGCACGGTGTTCCAAGTGCCGTGGACCCGGATCGACCCGTGGCCGGCCGGCGTCGACGAGCTGCGGGAGGCCGGTTTCACCATTGTGGCCATGGCGCTCGCCGATGAGTCGGTCGGACTGGAAGAGCTGGCCTCCGCGCCGCCCGAACGTCTGGCGCTCGTCGTCGGGGCCGAGGGCGACGGGCTCTCGGCTCGCACCATCGCCGCCGCCGACGTCACCGTGCGTATCCCGATGGCGGGTGGGGTCGACTCGCTCAACGTCGGAGCCGCCGCTGCTGTGGCGATGTGGGCGCTCAGGTCCTGACCAGTCGAACGAGGAGGCGCTCGAGCTCGATCGCCGGATCGGCGCAGAGACCTCCGTGGACCGGCCCCGGCTGCACGACGGTCGACCGGGGGGCGATGATCCAGCCGAACCGCTGCCCGGCCCGCTCGAAGACAGGCCGGCCACGACCGGACTCACCGCGGCACACGGCCCTGACCTGCTCGAGCATGGCTCGCACGCCGTCGAGGTCGCACGCGGGGCAGAGCGCCGACGCGCGGGCGGCGTCGATCTCCCATGCCGCATCGAGAAACCCCGCGTCCTGTGCGAAGAGCACCACGCCGATGTTGATGAACTCCTCACGGTCGACGCGCGGAACGAGTCGCAACGACACGTACTGGTAGCCGATCACGTCGGCGCCCCGGGCAACCACGCCGCAGGGTTGGCCAGTCGAGCAGAGAGCATCTCGCGGTACGCCGTGCGCACCGCGGCGGCATCGGGCAGATCGGCCGTGGGTTCCAGCCACTCGGTCGGGACCGACTCGACCACGGTCGACACGGCATCCGGTGTGAGGCGTTCGGCGAGCTCGGTGTGGCGCGCCGACACGTCGCCCCCCACTCGTCGCAGTACGTGCCTGCTCGCGTCGAAGGGCTGGGCGGCGAAGCGTTCCGGAGAGGGTGGGCGGCTCGGCCACGAGTGGTGGAAGTAGAGGGCAGCGCCGTGGTCGATGGCCCAGGTGCGTTTGTGCCACACGAGCAGGTTGGGGTTGCTCCAGGTGCGGTCGACGTTCGCCGTGAGGGCGTCGAGCCAGACGATCCGTTCGGCGAGGTCGGCCGCGGGTGGCCGGGAACCGTCGTAGCCGAGCGAGCCGGGTAGGAAGTCGACGCCAAGGTTGGTGCCCACCGACGCGGTCAGCAGGTCCTGGACCTCCTCGTCGGCCTCGTACTTCGCGATCCGCGCGTCGAGGTGCACCACGGCGAGCGCGGGCACCGGCACCTCGATGAGGGCAGCCAGCCCGGCCACCACGACCTCCGCGACGAGCACCTTCAGGCCCTGCCCTGCCCCACGAAACTTCAGCACGTAGGTTCCGTCGTCAGAAGCCTCGACGATGCCAGGCAGCGACCCCCCTTCCTTGAGCGGCGTGACGTAGCGGGTGGCGGTCACCACGGGAAGGCCGTCGGGGGCAGGCACGCGGTCAGCCTAGTGGCCGGGTCTCGTCGGCCCTGCTCACGCGCTGCCACAGGGGCCCGATACCGAGCGCCAGCGCGAGATAGAGCCCGGCGAACACGACGAAGGGCCACCAGGCCAGGCCGGATGCCGGCAGCAGCACGGCGCCCGCCCCGGCGGCCACCACGAGACCAGCGTTGTACATCACGTCGTACACCGAGAAAGCGCGCCCCAGGAGGTGGTCGGGCACGTGCGTCTGGAGCAGGCTGTCGACCGTGATCTTGACGCCCTGGGAGCTGACGCCGACCACGAACCCCAGGGCGCTGATGCTCCCGGGTGTCAGCCAGGGCCCGAGGGTGGCGCAACCCAGTGCACCGACAGCGAGCACGCCGGCGGCGTAGCGGATCGCGCCGACCTTCGGCAACAGCCAGGGCGTCACGAAGGCGGCCAGCGCGAACCCTGCGGCCGCTGCAGCGGCCGCTACTGCGATCGCCTTTGCTTGGCTATCGGCCGTTGTCGCGTGTCGCACGATGAGCAAGGTCTGTAGCAGGAAGAACCCGAACGGCAGACGGGTCAGCAGCACGAGCGTGAGCAGCAACCGGCCCCGTCGAGGCAGGGTGCGGGCGGCCTCCACGAACCCGGCGGCCACCCTGCCCAACAGGTGGCGCACACCGAGAACAGCCTCCACGTCGTCGGGCCCGACGAACGGCAGACGAGCCGCCGCCCAGCTCGCGCCGGCCACCCCGACGCACGACACGAGAACCACCACCTCGTCGCTGCTTACCGTGGCCAGGCCCGTGCCGAGCGCTCCGCCGACGAGGTAGGCCAGGGTGCCGCAGGTCGGCGCCACGGAGTTCGCGCTGACCAGCAGGTCACGAGAGACGACGTGGGGCAGGGCGGCAGACAGGCCGGCGAGGATGAAGCGGTTCAGCGAGAAGACGACCAACACGGCGGCGAAGAAGCCGCCGCTGACACTCGGTCGGGCGCTGAGCGCCGCCACCGCGAGCATGGCAACCAACCGACCGAGCTGCACGACGACGAGGACGCGGCGGCGGTCCCACCGGTCGAGCAACACCCCGGCGAACGGACCGATCAGGCTGTAGGGGAGCAGGATCACGGCGAACGCCATGGCGATGCTGCGGGCGTCGGCCGCCTTCTCGGGGTTGAAGAGCACATGGCTGGCCAGGGCGACCTGGAAGATGCCGTCGCTTCCCTGGGAGCTGATGCGACTGACGAAGAGCCGGCGGAAGCCGCGCTGTCGCAGGAGGGCCGCCAACGCCCGCAGGAAGGTCACCCGCGCCACTGTAGGCCGCAGTGACCCACCAGGGTGGGGCCAGCGAAGGTACCCGGTGCAGAAGCGCACAGGCGTGGTGCTCGTGCAGTAGATCTGTGGTGTCGAGGGGGGGACTTGAACCCCCACGCCCGTTAGGGCACTAGCACCTCAAGCTAGCGCGTCTGCCATTCCGCCACCCCGACAAAGGTGCGTCGCACGGCCTCCGTGGAGCCCGTGCAGCGAGGCGAAACGTTAGCACGACGACGCCGCAAACCACGAACCGGGCGGGGCGGCTCTGAGGGGCTCGTCGACATACGCTGACGGGCATGAACCACAACGACCCGACCCGTTCAGACACCACGCAGGTGCGACCTGAGGACGAGGTGGTTCGAATCTGCTCCGACCTGATCCGTATCGACTCGACCAACTACGGTGACGGGTCGGGGCCAGGAGAGCGAAAGGCGGCCGAGTACGTCATGGCCGAGCTCGCCGAGGTCGGGCTGGAGGCGGAGCTGCTCGAGAGCGAGCCGGGTCGGGCCACGGTCGTGCTGCGTCTCGAGGGGCAGGACCCGAGCCGGAACGGACTGGCCGTGCACGGACACCTCGACGTGGTTCCGGCGAACGCAGACGACTGGCAGGCAGACCCGTTCGGGGCGGAAGAGCGCGACGGCTGCATCTGGGGCAGGGGGGCGGTCGACATGAAGGACATGGACGCGATGATCCTTGCGAACATCCGCCACTTCGCCCGCACCGGAACCAAACCGGCTCGCGACACGACCTTCGTCTTCTTTGCCGACGAGGAGGCGGGAGGCACCTACGGGAGCCACTGGCTGGTCGACCACCACCCGCAGTGGTTCGACGGCGTGAGCGAGGCGATCAGCGAGGTGGGGGGCTACAGCGTCACGCTCGCCACTCCACAGGGGGAGCGGCGGGCCTATCTGCTCCAGACCGCCGAGAAGGGGATCGCCTGGCTCAAGCTGCGGGCGCACGGCCGGGCCGGCCACGGGTCTGTGCCCAACGACGAGAACGCGATCGTGCGCCTGGCGGCTGCCATCGGCCGGATCGCCGCCTACGAGTGGCCCCGCGAGTACATCGCCTCGGTGCGTGAGCTGCTCGACTCCGTCAGCGAGATCACCGCGACTCCCTACTCCGACCATGACCTCGACACCCTGCTCGACACCCTCGGAGGCGCGCAGGGTTTCGTGCGCGGAACCCTGCAGGACACCGCCAACGTGACCATGCTCGAGTCGGGGTACAAGCACAACGTCATCCCACAGAGTGCAACTGCCGCCGTCGACTGCCGCTTCCTCCCCGGCCACGAGGACGATCTGATGAACACCGTCCGAGAGCTCGCGGGTGAGCACGTCGAGGTGGAGGTTCACCACCGCGACGTCGCCATCGAG
>JBBSTU010000004.1:0-48228 GCA_038235595.1 Actinomycetales bacterium
ACTTCGAGTGCCTGCACGAGCTCAAGCTCATCGTCGACCTCATGATCGAGGGCGGCATCGCCAAGCAGCGCTGGTCGATCAGCGACACCGCCGAGTACGGCGACTACGTGTCGGGCCCCCGCGTCATCGACGAAAGCGTCAAGAAGAACATGAAGGCCGTGCTGGGCGACATCCAGAACGGGGCGTTCGCCAAGCGGTTCATCGACGACCAGGACGCCGGTGCTCCAGAGTTCAAGGCCCTGCGCGAGAAGGGCGCTCAGCACTCCATCGAGGGCACCGGCAAGGAGCTGCGCAAGCTGATGGCGTGGGTCAAGGACACCGACAGCGACTACGTCGAGGGCTCCGCCGCGCGCTGACGCGGTTGGCTCCAGAAAGCCGCACGCAGGATGCCGCGGGGCGAGCCCCGCGGCATCCTGCGTGCTTTCGTGGGTTCGTGTCTGCTCTGAGGAGCCGGCCCGGTGAGAACAAGGCCCCTATCGCCCCGTGACGGCGGCGGGCTGGGCGGCCAACCAGTCGTCGAAGGACCGCCCGCCGGTACGGGCCCGGCCCGGCAGCGGCACGTTCTGGCGTCTCCCGAAGGCTCGCGCCGCACCGAACGGCGCCGGAAGTGGCACGACGCGAGGAGGCCGCCGGGCACGAACCCGGCGGCATCCACTGGTCACACGACCCAGAGCGCAAGTCAGCGGGCAGCCGATCCTTCGACGTAGTCGCTGTCGGTGTCCTTGACCCACGCCATCAGCTTGCGCAGCTCCTTGCCGGTGCCCTCGATGGGGTGCTGGGCCCCCTTCTCACGCAGGGCGGTGAACTCCGGCCCGCCGGCGTCCTGGTCGTCGATGAACCGCTTGGCGAAGGCGCCGTTCTGGATGTCGGTGAGCACCGCCGCCATGTTCTGCTTGACGCGCTCGTCGATGACCCGTGGGCCCGACACGTAGTCGCCGTACTCGGCGGTGTCGCTGACCGACCAACGCTGCTTGGCGATGCCACCCTCGATCATGAGGTCGACGATGAGCTTCAGCTCGTGCAGGCACTCGAAGTAGGCGACCTCCGGCTGGTAGCCCGCCTCGACCAGGGTCTCGAAGCCGTACATCACCAGCTGGGAGGCGCCGCCACAGAGCACCGCCTGCTCGCCGAACAGGTCGGTCTCGGTCTCCTCGGTGAAGGTCGTCTTGATGCCGCCGGCCCGCAGGCCGCCGATCGCCTTGGCGTAGCTCTTCGCCACGTCCCAAGCAGATCCACTCGCGTCCTGCTCTACCGCCAGCAGCACCGGTACCCCACGGCCGTCGGCGAACTCGCGCCGAACGATGTGGCCGGGGCCCTTGGGGGCCACCATGATGACGTCCGAACCCGGCTCGGGCGTGATGTAGCCGTAGCGGATGTTGAAGCCGTGCCCGAAGAGCAGCCCGGCACCCGTCTTGAGGTTGGGCTGGATGTGCTCGGCGTAGACCCCACGCTGCACCTGGTCGGGGGTGAGGATGACCACGAGGTCAGCCTCCTTCACCGCATCGGCCACCGAGAGGACGGTCAGGCCCTCGGCCTCGGCCTTGGCCCGGCTCTTGCTGCCCTCGGCGAGCCCGATACGCACATCCACCCCCGAGTCGCGCAGGTTGAGCGCGTGGGCGTGGCCCTGGCTGCCGTATCCGATGACGGCGACCTTGCGCCCCTGGATGATCGACAGGTCGGCGTCGTCGTCGTAGAACATCTCGGCCATCGTGGCCTCTCCTTCGGTTGGGTGTCGCGGCGGGTGTGCCGCTGTGCTGGAACGGTCGTGGATGGTTCGGGGCGGACCCGAGGGTGACGGCTCAGGCGCTGCGCAGACTGCGGTCGGTGATCGAACGCGAACCACGCCCGACCGCGACCATGCCCGACTGCACCAGCTCCCTGACCCCGAACGGGGCCAGCACGTCGAGCAACGCGTGCAGCTTCTCGCTGTCACCCGTGGCCTCGATCGTCAAGGCGTCGGTCGACACGTCGACGACCTTGGCCTTGAACAACGCAATGGTGTCGATCACCTGGCTGCGGGTGACCGCGTCGGCTCGCACCTTCACGAGCAGCAGCTCCCGCTGCACCGATGCGTGCTTGTCGAGCTCGACGACCTTCAGCACCTCGATCAGCTTGTTGAGCTGCTTGGTCACCTGCTCGAGGGCGCTGCCCTCGACCTCGACGACCACGGTCATCCGCGAGATCTCAGGGATCTCGGTCGGGCCCACCGCAAGGGAGTCGATGTTGAAGCCCCGGCGAGAGAAGAGGGCAGCAACGCGTGTCAGCACGCCGGGCTTGTTCTCGACGAGCACCGAAAGGGTGTGCTTGCTCATGTGTTCACTCCTCGCGTTCCCAGACGGGCGCTTCGTGACGCGCCGCCAGAATCATGTCGTTGCTCACGCCGGACGGCACCATCGGCCACACCATGGCGTCACGGTGCACGATGAAGTCGATCACCACGGGCCGGTCGTTGATCTCGAGCGCGGTCTTGATCACCGCGTCGACATCTTCCACCGTCTCGGCCCGTAGCCCGACACAGCCGTACGCATCGGCGAGCTTGACGAAGTCGGGTACGCGCGAGGTGGTCGGCTGCAGGTCGGTATTGGAGTAGCGCTCGCCGTAGAACAGGGTCTGCCACTGTCGCACCATGCCCAAGGAGCTGTTGTTGATGATCGCCACCTTGATCGGGATGTGGTTGATGACACAGGTCGCGAGCTCCTGGTTGGTCATCTGGAAGCATCCGTCGCCGTCGATGGCCCACACCGTGCGCTCGGGCTCGGCAACCTTCGCCCCCATGGCGGCCGGCACCGAGAAGCCCATCGTGCCAAGGCCCCCGGAGTTGATCCATGAGTTGGGCCGCTCGTAGCGCACGAACTGGGCCGCCCACATCTGGTGCTGGCCGACCCCCGCCACGTAGGTCGCCTCGGGCCCGCTCAGTGCGCCGATCCGCTCGATGACGTACTGCGGCGACAGGGTTCCGTCGTCACTGGTCGTGTAGCCGAGGGGAAAGGTCTGCTTCCAGCCCGAGACCCGCTCACGCCACTGCGCGAAGTCCCACTCGCCCGAGTCCGCCGGGGCAGCAGCGCGATCCGCCGTGATCTGCTGGATCAGGTCGACGATCACCTCACCGACGTCACCGACGATCGGCACCTGGGCCGTGCGGTTCTTGGAGATCTCGGCCGGGTCGATGTCGGCGTGGATCACCTTGGCGTCGGGTGCGAAGCTCGAGAGCTGCCCCGTGACCCGGTCGTCGAAACGGGCGCCGAGAGCGATGATGAGGTCAGACTTCTGCAACCCGGTCACAGCAGCGACGGTGCCGTGCATACCGGGCATACCAAGGTTGAGCGGGTTGCTGTCGGGCACGGTGCCGCGCGCCATGAGGGTCGTGACGACAGGGATCTGTGTCAGCTCGACGAGCTGACGGAGCGCGTCGCTGGCGTGGCCCCGCACGACGCCCCCACCCACGTAGAGAACCGGCCGGGTCGACGTGGCCATGAGCCGAGCCGCCTCGCGGATCTGCTTGCCGTGCGGCCGGGTCACGGGACGGTAGCCCGGGAGGTCGAACACCGGGGGCCAGCTGAAGGTGGTCTTGGCCTGCAACGCGTCCTTGCTGATGTCGACGAGCACCGGGCCGGGGCGACCCGTGCTCGCGACGTGGAAGGCCTCGGCGATCGCCTGCGCGATCTTGCCGGCATCCGTCACCAGGTAGTTGTGCTTCGTGATCGGCATCGTGATGCCGCGGATGTCGGCTTCCTGGAACGCGTCGGTGCCGATGGAGGCGCTGGCCACTTGGCCGGTGATGGCGACCATCGGCACGGAGTCCATGTAGGCGTTGGCGATCGGGGTGACGAGGTTGGTGGCTCCGGGGCCGGAGGTCGCGAGGCAGACACCGACCTTGCCGGTGGCCGAGGCGTAACCCTCGGCCGCATGGCCGGCCCCCTGCTCGTGACGCACAAGGATGTGCCGCAGCTTGGTCGAGTCGAGCAACGGGTCGTAGGCGGGCAGGATCGCCCCGCCGGGGATGCCGAAGATGTTCTCGGCGCCGACCGCCTCGAGGGCGAGCACGAGCGCCTGGGCCCCGGTGACCTCCACCGCGACCTTTACCTCGACCGGGCCGTCGGTCGGGACGGTTGCCGCAGACGAGGCCGCTCGGGGCCGGGTCCGCGAGGCAACGTCTGCCGGCGATGGTGCCTGCTTCGTCGTGTCGGTCACGATCTCTTCCTTCGTCATCGATGGTGTCGTCGGCCGCACACCGGCCCTCCCCACTCACAAAAAAACCCTTCTGTCCGCAAGGGACGGAAGGGAGCGCGCTGACCGGTCGAATGGTCTGCGCGCTAGGGAAGTACGAGGAGCTGTGCCACACACCTACCGTCCTACGCCACCTCACCGGTGTCAATCAACCTCGTTGCGAGTCTCAGGATGTGGCCAAGCGGTCTCACCCATTGTCGCGCGGTCGGATCGGCCCGAAAGTGGGTTGTCGGCAGCGGGCTCGCTCGGGAGACTGGCTCTCATGGCTGAGACCACCCGTCGAGCAGCAACCGAGCCCGCGCCGACGGACGACGCCGTCAACGCGCTGGGCCTGACCGGCTACGCCGTCCGGCCGCTGACGACGGGCGACGCCCACGCCGTGTTCGAGCTGATGGCCCAGAGCGAGGTCGAGGCGGTCGGGGAGGTCATCATCGAGGAGGCCGACATCGTCGGCGACTGGCAACGGCCGAGCTTCGAGATCGCCCGCCACAGCATCGGCGCCTTCGACAGTGAGCGTCTCGTCGGCTACGCCGAGGTCTACCGAGGCCGCTGGGCCGATGCCGCCGTGGCGATCGACCACCGAGGCCGGGGCATCGGCACGGCCCTGGCGCAGTGGACCCAGCGGTTGAGCCGCCGCGACGGCTCGGGCCTCGTCGGGATGCCGGTGCCCGAGGGGTCGGTTGGTGAGCAGCTGCTCCGGGCCCTCGGCTACGAGGTGCTGTGGACCTCGTGGGTGCTGCAGATGCCGGCGGGCAAGGACATCGAGCCCCAGCCGGTCGCCGCGGGGTACTCAATCCGCGAGGCTGACGGAGACGCCGACCACCGGGCCGCGCACCACGTGGTCGACGAGGCGTTTCTCGAGTGGTCGGAGCGCGAGCCCGAGAGCTTCGACGACTTTGCCGCCGGCAGTGTGCTGCGGCCGGGCTTCGAGCCGTGGCACCTTCGGCTCATGGTCGACCCGAGCGGGGCGGTAGTCGGGGTCTCCTTACTCATGACGAACGGCGAGCTCGGCTACGTCGCCAAGCTGGCCGTGCACCGAGCCCATCGCGGACGCGGTCTCGCCCGGGCCCTGCTCGTCGACTCCTTCGCAGTGGCGCGCGAGCACGGGGCGAGCCGGTCAGAGCTGTCGACCGACTCGCGCACCGGTGCCCTCGGGCTCTACCAGACGGTGGGCATGGAGGTCACCTCGCTCTGGCGTCACTGGGCCATCGACACCTCCGACCAACGAGGCGACGATAGCCCCGCGCCGTCATGACCGAGGTCGCATCTGGTACCGGTGCTCGGGACGCCCGGCCTCGCCGTACTTGAGTCGGAGCCGCACGACGCCGTGCTGGTCCAGGTAGTTCAGGTAGCGCTGGGCGGTGGCACGACTGATGCCGACGAGATCAGCGACCTCAGCAGCCGACACATCGGTGTCGCTGGCCCGAACGGCGTTTCGCACCAGCTCCAGGGTGTGGGCCGAGTGTCCCTTGCCCGGCAGCGGCGTCGCCGCGGCCGGGGCGGTCACGGTCGACCTCAGCATCCGGAACAGGTCGTCGACGTCGGACTGGCTGGCTTCGACGGGCAGTGCGGCCAGGTGCCGTCGCATTCGCCGGTAGGCCACCAGGCGTTCGACGAGAGCGGTGAAGTCGAAGGGCTTGACGAGGTAGTGCACCGCTCCGAGCTGCATCGCCACGCGAATGGAGGCGATCTCCTTGGCGGCCGAGACCACGATGACGTCCGGTGGGTCGCTCTCCTCGAGCAGTGACCGGAAGACCTCGAGACCGTTGCCGTCAGGGAGGTAGATGTCCATCAGCACGAGGTCGGGCCGCAGCGAACGGGCGAGATCGCGGGCTTCATCTGCGCTGTGAGCCCTCCCCACCACCGTGTACCCCGGCACGCGGTTCACGAGCGTCGCGTGGATGTCGGCCACGCGGTAGTCGTCATCGACGATCAGCACTTCGAGCCGGTCGCCACCCGTCATGACGCTCCGCGCTCGGAACACGATGGGACAGCTGACGAGAGGGACGGGGAAGTGCCCCCCGTCGGGAGACGCACGGTGAACTCCGCGCCGGGCCCCTCCGACACCTCGGTCGACCCGCCCAGCTGGGTGACCAGGCGGTCGACGAGGGCCAACCCCAGGCCGCGAGGTCGCCCCGACTCGCTCGTGTTGGTCGTGAAGCCGTCACGGAAGATCAATCTTTCGGTGCCGGTGGCGACGCCAGGCCCGTTGTCGCTCACTGTGATCCGCACCTCCTCGTCCTCCTCGACGATGTCGACGATCACTGTTCGGGGGGGCGGCACCACCGTCAGTGCCGCGAAGGCGTTGTCGATGAGGTTGCCGAGGATGCTGATCAGAACCTGCACCTTGTCTGGCGCCTCGCTGAGCCACGTCTCCGGCGTGATGACCAGCTCGACGCCGTGTTCGCTGGCCTCCGCCGCCTTCCCCAGCAGGAGGCCGACGATCTGGGGCGACTCGATGTGGGTCCGTAGGGTGTTGTCGAAGTCGGCTGCCGTACCTCGTATCTCGAGCAGGTAGCGCAGCGCGTCATCGGCGTAGCCGAGCTGCAACAGGCCGGCGACGGCGTGCATGCGGTTGGCGAACTCATGCTGTTGCGCGCGTAGGGACTCGGTGAGCCCCCGCTCACCATCGAGCTCACTGCGCAGTCCGGTGATCTCGGTGCGGTCGCGCAGGGTGACGACCGCACCGTGCGATCGTCCGGCCACCGTGACCGGTCTCCGGTTGATGACGAGGCTCAGGTCGTCGGTGAGCACGATGTCATCGCCCCGGGCGGCGCGTCCAGAGAGCACGTCCCGCAGGCGGCCCTCAGGCAGCACGTCGTTGAGATGGCGCCCCACGGCACTGACCGACAGACCGAGCAGCCGCTGGGCTTCGTCGTTCACCACGCTGACCCGTTCGCGCTCATCGAAGGCGATGACACCTTCCCGCACCCCGTGCAACATGGCTTCCCGCTCTTGGAGCAGCAGCGAGATCTCGTCAAGCTCCAGACCGAACGTCCGGCGTTTCAGATGGGCGGCAAGGGCGAAGGAAGCCAGCGACCCGAGCGCCAGCGCGATGGCGAACCAGATTGCGTAGGAGGGCAGTTCGTGCCACAGCGCGCTGGAGACCGAGCTCTCCCGGATGCCGACCGACACCTCGCCGACCATCGTTGCGTCAGGGCCGTAGAGGGGGACCCTGCCGTTCGCCGAGAGGCCCGTGCTGCCCTCGTCGACTCTCAGGTGAACCTGCCCGTCGGTCGTGACGATCGGCTCCTCGACCCGCTGGCCGATCAGGGCGGGGTCGGGGTGCGAGTGCCGCACCCGGTCCATGTCGATCACGACGACGTAGGAGGCGCCGGTCGAGGCCTCGATCGACGAGGCGGTCTGCTGGATGGCCGTCGCGCAGCCCGGCGCGGCCTGCGCCATGCAGGCTCTGATCGTCGGCACGCCGGAGACGCTGGAGGCGATCGACGCCGCACGGGCCTCGTACTGCGCATCGAGGTGGCCCCGGGCGTCGTGGGCGAAGAGGGCGAACCCCACCACGATGGTCGCGGAGAGGATCACCAGCTGGGCCAGCAGGATCTGGCTCGAGAGCCTGCGCATCCGGGTTCGCACGCGCCCAGTGTGGTCGCGGTCGTGGCTCGCGGACAAGCGCTGGTGAGCAGAACGCGCAGAACTGCCACAAACGCGGGAAACGCGGGTTACGCCGGCAACCGTGACCAGCGGGCCGACGCGAAGCTAGTTTCGGCTCCACCCAAGAAACGCCCCCACCGGAGAGGAACCGCACATGGTCGTGCGAACGCCCCATCGCAACGAGCCCCGCCCGCCGTCGATGTCGACGTCTGCTGCGAACGCCGACATCGCCGGGCGCATCGAACTTGTTGGTCTCAGCAAGCGCTTTCTCACCGCCAAGGGCGAGGCGTTCACCGCCATCCACGACGTCAGCTTCACGATCGAGCCGGGCCAGTTCTGCGCCATCGTCGGCCCGACCGGCTGCGGCAAGTCGACGACGCTGGGTCAGGTGTCGGGTCTCGAGCGGCCCAGTGCCGGGTCGGTCACGATCGGAGGCACGCAGGTGAACGGCATCACCGAGGGCGTGAGCTTCATGTTCCAGTCCGATGCTCTCTTTCCCTGGAAGACCGTACTCGGCAACGTCATGACCGGCCCCACGTTGAAGGGAATGGGCAAGAAGGATGCCGTGTCGCTGTCGCGCGACTGGCTGCGCCGCGTCGGTCTGGCCGGCTTCGAAGACCGCTACCCCCACCAGCTCTCCGGGGGTATGCGAAAGCGGGTCGGGATGGCCGCGGCGCTGATCAACGAGCCGAAGATCCTGCTCATGGACGAACCCTTCGGCGCGCTGGACGTGCAGACGAAGGCCATCATGCAGACCGAGCTGCTCGGGCTCTGGGAGCAGCTGCGGCCGTCGGTGCTGTTCATCACCCACGACCTCGACGAGGCGGTGGCTCTCTCCGACCGGGTGCTGATCATGACCAGCAGCCCGGGCTCGATCAAGGAGGCGTTCGACATCGACCTGCCCCGTCCTCGTGGCGACGTGCAGACGATCCGGCACGAACCGCGCTTCCTCGAGCTGCAGAACCGGATCTGGGCCTCGCTCAAGGACGAGGTGCAGCGGGCCTACGCCCAGACGGCCGGTGCGGCATGAGCACCGCGACCTACGGCTCGCCCGCCGTGTCCACCACCTCCTCCGCGGACACCAGCCTGCAGGACTCCGCCCGGCGGGCCCGGCAACGGCGCACCCAGCTGATCTGGCTCGGCCGGATTCTCGTGCCGGTGGTGTTCTTCGGCGGGTGGCAGCTGGCCACCAGCGCTGGGTGGCTCGACCCGTTCTTCTTCGGCCAGCCGACGGGCGTGTGGGACAGCCTGGTGACCCTCTTCACCGAGGGCACCGCGTTCGGGTCGATCTGGCTCAACCTGTGGGTGACGATCCAGGAGGCGATCTACGGCTTCCTGCTGGGCACCGTCGGGGGGGTCGTGCTCGGGTTGCTGCTCGGCCAGAGCCGCTACCTATCGGAGGTCTTCGGCCCCTACATCAAGGTGCTGAACTCCATTCCCCGCATCATCCTCGGCTCGGTCTTCATCGTCGCCTTCGGTCTCGGCATGTTCCCCAAGGCGCTCCTCGCCGCGGTGCTCGTCTTCTTCATCGTCTTCTTCAACGCCTATCAGGGCGTGCGAGAGGTCGACCCCAACCTGGTCGCCAACATCAGGGTGCTCGGAGCCTCTCCGATGCAGGTCGCCCGGCACGTGACCATCCCCTCGGCGCTGACCTGGATCATCGCCAGCCTGCACACGGCCTTCGGGTTCGCGATCATCGGCGCCCTGGTCGCCGAGGTGCTCGGAGCCCAGCACGGCATCGGGCTCATCATCAGCCAGGCCCAGGGGACGTTCGACATGGACACGGTTGTCGCCGCCATGCTCATCACCTCAGTGGTCACTTTGGTGGCCGAGTCCCTGATCACTCTGCTCGAACGACGGCTGCTGTCGTGGCGCCCACCGAGCCGGACGGAGGTACAGGCCTTCTGACCGGGTCAGTCACCGCCGCAAGCCAACCGAACCACACCGACATCTCGCTCTCGCAGCGACTCGAAAGAGGAGTACCACGATGAAGAAGACTGCGATCTCAGCAGCAACCGCCGGGCTCATCGCCCTGGCCCTCGCCGGATGCTCGAGCACGGGCACGACCGCCGCGGGATCGGCCAGAGGGGGAAGTGGCGCCGCCACCGACACCTCGATGCCCACCGTCAAGATGATGGTCGGAGGCATCGACAAGCAGATCTACCTGCCCTACCAGCTTGCGCAGAACCTCGGCCTCTACAAGAAGTTCGGCGTGAACATGGAGCTCTCGACCGAGACCCACGGCGGTGTCGGCGCCGAGGAGGCCATGGCCTCTGGCTCGGTCGACCTGGCCGGCGCGTGGTACATCCACACCATCGACTTCCAGGCCAAGGGTAAGGACGTCATCAACTTGGTGCAGCTCTCCGGCGCTCCCGGCGAACGGGTCATGTGTGGCACCAACAGTGGTGTGCACAGCGGGGCTGACTTCAAGGGCAAGACCATGGGAGTCACCGACCTCGGCTCGGGCACTGACGAGCTGACCCAGTTCATCGCCGCGGAGGCCGGCGTGACGCGCAAGCAGTACCAGACTCTCGCCGTGGGGGCCGGCTCCACGGCCATCGCCGCCATCCAGCGCGACTCCGCCCAGTGCGTCATGACCACGCAGCCGACGGTCGGGGCGCTGGAGACGAAGAAGCTCGCCTACTCGGCGATCGACCTCGCGAGCACCGCCGGCGCCACCAAGGCCCTCGGGGGTGCGT
The DNA here is from genome assembly GCA_038235595.1 of Actinomycetales bacterium. GTDB lineage: Bacteria > Actinomycetota > Actinomycetes > Actinomycetales > Dermatophilaceae > DSM-29435. The sequence goes on from JBBSTU010000004.1 coordinate 10,539, forward strand.
GGCCGGCCGCCGGCCTGTTGACCACGTCCAAGTGGGCCACGGACCACCCCCAGGAGGCCCAAGCCGTGGTGAACGCCCTTGTCGCCACCATGCACTGGATCAACACCCACTCGGCCACCGACATCGCGAACGCCCTGCCACCGCAGTTCGTGGCCAACAAAACCATCACCAAGGACCAGTACATCGCCGGGCTGACAACCGACAAGGGCCAGTTCCTGCCCGACGGCATCATGCCCGCCGGTGGGCCCAAGACCGTCTTCGCCATGGAGAAGGCCAATGGGGTGGAAGTCGCCAAGGTGACCTTGGCCAACACCTTCACCAACAAATACGCGGTGAAGGCCAACCAGCTCGCAGGCACGAAGATGACTACCACCCCCGCCGGCGCGGCCGGCTGAGCCCTCGCGCGGTGACACCAGCCGAGTCCCCGTGGCAGCACGGGGACTCAGCTGCGCACTGCGCCGGCTGCGGTCAGTCGCAGACGGCGCCTCGGCTGGCGCTGCCGACGAGCTTGCGGTACTTGGCCAGCACACCCCGGGTGTACTTCGGCTCCGGGTGGGTGACGCCAGTGGTTCGACGGCGCTCCATCTCGTCGTCGTCGACGACCAGGTCGAGCAGGCCGTTCGCGACATCGAGGCGGATGCCGTCACCGTCGTGCACGAACGCGATCGGGCCATCGTCAACGGCCTCGGGGGCGACGTGTCCGACGCAGAGCCCCGTGGTGCCACCGGAGAACCGGCCGTCGGTGAGCAGCAGCACGTCCTTGCCGAGGCCGGCGCCCTTGATGGCACCGGTGACGGCCAGCATCTCGCGCATCCCCGGCCCGCCCTTGGGGCCTTCGTAGCGGATGACGACGACGTCCTTGGGCTTCAGCTGACCGTTCTCGACGGCATCCATCGCGGCGCGCTCACCGTCGAAGACCCGGGCCGTGCCCTCGAAGACGGAGTCGTCGAAGCCGGCCGACTTCACCACGGCGCCCTCGGGGGCGAGGCTGCCCTTGAGGATCGTCAGGCCGCCGCTCTGGTGGATCGGCGCGCTCATCGCGCGCAGCACCTTGCCGTCGAGGTCGGGCGGCGCGATGTCGGCGAGGTTCTCGGCCATCGTCCTACCGGTCACCGTGAGGCAGTCGCCGTGCAGCAGGCCGGCGTCGAGCAGCGCGCGCATGACGACCGGCACCCCGCCGACCCGGTCGATGTCGGTCATGACGTACTCACCGAACGGCTTGACGTCGGCCAGGTGCGGCACCTTCGCGCCCACCCGGGAGAAGTCGTCGATGGTCAGGTCGACGTCGGCCTCGTGGGCCATGGCGAGCAGGTGCAGCACGGCGTTCGTCGACCCACCGAAGGCCATCACCACCGCGATGGCGTTCTCGAACGCCTCCTTCGTCATGATGTCGCGGGCGCGGATCCCGAGGCGAAGCAGCTTGACCACCGCCTCGCCCGACTTGCGTGCGTAACCGTCGCGACGACGGTCGGTGGCGGGTGGCGCCGCCGAACCGGGAAGGGACATGCCGATGGCCTCGGCCACCGACGCCATGGTGTTGGCGGTGTACATGCCGCCGCAGGCGCCCTCACCGGGGCAGATGGCGCGCTCGATGGCGTCGACGTCGGCGCGAGACATCCGCCCTGCGGCGCACGCGCCCACGGCCTCGAAGGCGTCGATGATCGTGACCGTCCGCTCACTGCCGTCGGAGAGCTTCGCGATGCCCGGCAGGATCGAGCCGGCGTAGAGGAACACCGACGACAGGTTGAGCCGGGCCGCGGCCATCAGCATGCCCGGCAGCGACTTGTCGCAGCCCGCCAGCAGCACTGACCCGTCGAGCCGTTCGGCGTTCATGACGGTCTCGACAGAGTCGGCGATGACCTCGCGTGACACCAACGAGAAGTGCATGCCCTCGTGGCCCATCGAGATGCCGTCGGACACCGAGATCGTGCCGAACTCCAACGGGTACCCACCGCCCGCGTGCACGCCGTCCTTGACCGCCTTCGCGAGCCGGTCGAGCGAGAGGTTGCACGGCGTGATCTCGTTCCACGAGCTGGCGACGCCGATCTGCGGCTTGGCGAAGTCGTCGTCGCCCATGCCCACGGCCCTCAGCATCCCCCGCGCGGCGGTCTTCTCCAGACCGTCGGTGACGTCGCGGCTGCGGGGCTTGATGTCAGGGGTCTGAGTCATGCTCGCCAGCATAGAACCGGCCCCGCCGACCCGACACGGCATCTCAACCGACGATCAGGTGTCGTTGCGTGGATGCCGGTCAGCCCCTGCTCACGTGAAAGCGAAGCAGCGAGCACGCGCCGAGGTCAAGATCGGCCCACTCCCCGGCGTACTGCAGCACGGCCAGCCCGCTCGTGACGAACCCGGCGGCAAGGGCGTCGTGGGCCTCGTCGGAGCCGTCGCCGTCGCAAAGCAGGCTGGTCAGGTTGGCCATCGTCGGATTGTGCCCGACCACGAGCACCCCGACCATGTCACCGGCATCCTCGCGGATCGTCTCGAGGGTCTGCCCGACTCCCCCGAGGTACACGCTGCGGCGAAACTCGACGAACTCGGCGTTGGCCCCGCCATGACAGGCCTGCTCCCATGTCTGACGCGTGCGCACCGCCGTCGAGCAGATGACGAGGTCGGGAACGAGCCCCTCGTCTCGCAGCCAACGGCCGGCGGCCGACGCGTCGCGCCGACCCCGGGCGGCCAGCTCACGGTCGTGGTCGGGCTTGCCGGGCCCTTCCTCGGCCTTGGCGTGGCGCATCAGAACGAGGGTCTTCTCCCGCGCAGCGTTGCTCATGCTCAGAGCATGCTCTCTCGACCGATACTTGTCAGCCGTCGGCTCGCCGTCAGAGCGCGAGCTCGGGCTTGATGCGCGCAGGGGTCCAGACCCGGAACCGGCGGGCCGCGTAGGTCGAGAGCGCGAGGCCGCCCACGAGGAAGGCCGCCAACACGGCCAGGTCGCCGAGCACCGGACCGAGGGAGGCGCCGTACATCAGCCGCCGCAGCCCGTCGATGGCGTAGCTCATGGGAACGACCTGGTGGATCGCCTGGAGCGGGGCGGGCAGTGTCTGCCACGGGAAGGTGCCACCCGCGCTGACGAGCTGGATGACCATGAACACGAGGCCGAGGAACTTGCCGATGGCGCCGAACCGAGCCGCCAGGGCGTGCAGGATCGCGACGAAGGTGAGCGAGACGAAGCCGAGGAAGAGCAGTGCCAGCACCGGGTGAACGACCTTGATGCCGAGCGCGAGGGTGATGACGAGGTAGAGCAGGGCCGTCTGGCCGATCCCGATCGCGACCGGCGCGAGCCACCCACCGAGGGCGGTGCGCACCGAGCGCTGGCTGGTCGCCAACGCCCGGGTCGAGAACGGGCGCACGAGCAGGAAGAGCACGTAGGCACCGATCCAGAGCGCCAGGCTGAGAAAGAGCGGAGCCAGGCCGGCCCCGTAGCTGCCGGCTGACGAGAACGAGTCAGAGCTCACCCCGACGGGAGCCCCCAGCGTCTGGGCGACTGCCGCGCGCTGAGCCTCGGTGGGGTTGGGCACCGAGTCGCGGCCCTTGGCCAGCTCGGACTTCAGGGTCGTGGCTCCCTTGGCCAGCTGGTCGAGTCCCGACTTCAGCTGCTCCGCGCCGGTGGCCAGCGAGGTCGCGCCGGTGGCCGCCTGGCCAGCCGCGGTCTGTAGTTTTCCGGCACCCGCGTCGAGGGTGCGCAGCCCGGTGTCGAGCGTGACGATGCCATCACGCACCTGCCCGGCGCCGGATGCCGCACTGCCGATGCCGCTCGTGAGTGCCGGTGTCGCACTGGCCAGCGCCTTGGCGCCGGTGGCGACCTGGGTCGCGCCGGTGGAGAGCGCGGTGAGGTTCTTGGACGCCTGCTGGATGCGGCCGTCGGCATCAGACGTCAGGCCGTCGATGCGGTTGAGCCTGGTCTCGACGATGGCGATCTGGGCGTCGTCGAGCCCCGCGGCTCGAAGGTCCTTGATGAGCGCGGCACGCTGTTTCGCGAGGTCGGCACCCAGGGTGGTCGAGACGCCGGCGACGTCCGTGCCGATCCCGGCGATCTTCGCGTTGCCGTCGGCCACCTGCTGAGCGCCGGCGGCGAGCTGTTTCGTCTGGGCAGGCAGGCCGGCCGTCTTGGTCTGCAGGGTGTCGAGACCGGTGGCGAGGGTCGTGGCCCCCGACTTCAGAGCGTCGGCGCCCTTAACGGCATCCGTCGTACCGGCGTGCAACCGGGTCGCGCCGGTCTCGAGGTCGCGCAGCCCCGTCGCCAGGCTGGTCGCGCCGGTGACGGCCTGACCCGCGCCGGTGTCGGCCTTGACGATGCCGACGCGCAGCTGCTCGGCCCCGCCCACCGCCCGGTCGAGCTGACCGTGGATCTCGCTGATGCCACCGAGCAGCTGGCTGGCCGCGGTCTGGCTCACCTGCGCCGCGACCGAGGTGGTCACCTCCTTGATCACGGTGTTGCCCATCAGGGTCGTCAGGTAGTTGTTGGCGTCGTTGGTCTCGAGCTCGATCTTGGCCTGCCTCGGGGTGAAGTCACCCGAGCTGGCCAGATCGGCCGAGAAGGTCTTCGGTACGAGCACAGCGAAGGAGTATCGACCACTCTCGACGCCGTCGAGCGCTTCCCGACGCGACACCTGGTGCCAGTCGAACGACGCGGAGTCGACGAGGTCTCGGGCGACCTGCTCACCGACCTGCAGCTTCTCGCCGGTGCGCAAAGTGGTGCCGGCGTCGTCGGTCGCGACGGCAGCGGGAACGTGCGGCAGGGCGGCATACGGGTCGTGGTTGGCCCACAGGTAGAGGCCCCCGTAGAGCGTGGGGATGACCGTGAGAGCGATGACGCCGAGGGTGCCGAGGCGGGTGGCGGTGAGACGTCGCAGTTCGGCGAGAGCCAGCCGGAAGGAGTTCATGAACGAGCTTTCGGTTCGGTGCCGGGCGAGAGCAGAGACACCGTTGCCGGTGCACAGATGACGATGATCGTCAGGCCGCGCTCGGCGAGGCGGTGGGCGAGGGTGAGCCAGTGCCCCGGGTCGCCCCCGTGTCGGTCGGGCCCGGTCAGCACGACGACACTGGCGCTCGGGTGCCACGAGCCGAGCTCGAGCAGCAGTCGAGTGCGGATGCCGGGAGGCAGGCTCTCCCATCGGTCGGCGGCCCGGTCGGTGAGCTCTCGGGCGGCGAGGAAGTCGGCGACGTCGCTCCGTGACCACGGTCGCTCGGCGAGCGCCAGCTCCTCGGAGACGACGTGGGCGACCGTGAGCGACTCCTCGGGCGCCGTGATGTCGGCGACGTCGACCAGACGGGTGTGCGACTGCAGCATCTCGCGCTCTCCCGAGCCGGCGATGGTGACGCTCCCGGACAGTAGGTCGACCCGTCCGCCGATGGCGAGCGCGAGCGCGACCTGACCGTAGCCGGGGTCGACCGGCACGAAGGTGACCGCACCGACCGGCGCTCGGAAGTCGAGGGCGGTGAGAAAGGGCTCGTGGGTGCCGGCGACGGCGACCCGCTCACCGATCACGTCTCTGCTGGCCACCTGAGAGGCTCCTTCTGGCAGGTCCGTCCCACCCCGCGCACCAGTATGCACCGATACAGAGGTGTATTCAATACGACCCTGTATCGTGACGGCATGCCGACTCTGCCGACCGCCAACCGCCCCGTCAGCCGTCGCCGCAGAGAGACCCGCGCACGGCTGCTCTCCGCGGCCGGCGACGTGTTCGCCGAACGGGGGTTCCACGGCGCCAGCGTCGAAGACATCTGTGAGCGGGCCGGCTTCACCCGGGGGGCCTTCTACTCGAACTTCGTCTCCAAGGACGAGCTCGTGCTCGAGCTGTCGGCGCGCCACACCGCTCAGGTGGTGGCGCGCATCCGCGACGCGGCCGACCGGCCGTCCGCCGAGCCCGACGACGTGGTACGCGAGGTCATCGCCTCGCTCGTCGACGACACGCCTTCTCATGAGAGATGGTTGGGCCTGACCACCGAGCTCAACCTCCACGCCCTGCGCGACCCCGAGGCGAGGACCGCCTGGGCCCGCGAACAACGACGGATCCGCGCTGCGCTCGTCGAAGCGGTTGACCAGGCAGTGGCTCGGCGTGGGGCCGCGCTGGCCCTGCCCACCGAGCTGTTCGTGCGTGCCGCGCTCGCCCTGGTGAGCGGTGCTGTGACCCAGCGACAGCTGGAACCGGGCAGCCTGGCGGCCGGCGAGCTGGAGTCTGCCGTGCTGACGGTGCTGCTGCGCCCCGCCCCCTGAAGGCGGGGCGGCTCAGCCCCCCGAGACCGCGTTGACGATGTGCACCCGGGCCCCGCTCGGCACGACGGTCTCAACCCCGCCGCTGCGGGTGGCGTCCTCGCCGTTGACGAACACCTTGACGTGGCGGCGGATCTCGCCCCGCTCGTCGCGCACCTTCCCGTCGAGGATGCGGTGCTGCGAGAACGCGCGGTCGAGCAGCTCACGAACGGTCTGTGACTCCCCACCCCCGTCGACCTCGATCTCGGACACGCCACCCGCAAGGTCGCGCAGCATGCCCGGCAGGATGAGTCGAACGGGTGAGAGCGGCATCCGAAATCCCCGGTGTCTCAGGCTGTCTCGCGACAGGGGACCCGCGCCGCCCGCACCACGAGCACGTCGGGCAGCTGGGTGACGATGCGCTCGAACGACTCGCCCTCGTCGACCGAGGCGAAGACGTCGCCGTTGCGGGTGCCGAGGTAGACCCCCACCGGCTCGTCGTCATCGCCGGCGTCGGTGCAGGCGGCGTCGCGCAGCACGCAGGTGAAGCTGTCGGTGGGCAGACCATCGGCCTGCATCCGCCAGCTGCGGCCCGAGTCGTCTGAGCGCTGAACCTGCAGGTGCGCATCGGGTGGGATGCGCTCGCCGTCGTCGGCAACCGGAACGTTCCAGACGACGCCCGGCCGACGGGGGTGGGCCAGGATCGTGAAGCCGAAGTCGGTGGGCAGCCCGTCGGCGATCGACTGCCAGCTCTGGCCGCGGTCACCCGATCGGTAGACCCCCTTGTGGTTCTGGGCGAAAAGCTCGCCGTCGACGCCGCGAGCCACCTTGTGCACGCACTGGCCGAACTCGGGGTACTCGTCGTCGGGCAGGAAGTACGCCCGGATACCAGGGTTGCTGGCCGACCACGACGCCCCCGCATCGCTCGAGCGGTAGACCCCGCCGGCACTCATGGCGACGAGCAGCGCCTCCGGGTGCCCGGGCTCGGCAACGATGGTGTGCACTGCCCCTCCGCCGAACCCCGGCTCCCAGCGAGGCCGGTGGGGATGGTTCCACAGACCCCTCACGAGGTCGTAGTGGCGACCGCCGTCGGCGCTGCGGAACAGGGCGTGCGGCTCGACGCCGGCCCACACGACGTCATCGTCGTTGGGATCCGGCGTCAGCTGCCAGATGCGTTCGAGCGCGGTCTCGGTGTCGCTCGGAAACGCCACGGCACGGTCGGCGCTCTCGGTGAAGGTGCGTCCGCCGTCGTCGCTCGTCTGCACCGTCGGGCCCCAGTGCCACGACTTGACGCCCGCCAGCACCGTCGAGCGCCCCGCCCGGGTGTCGATCGCCACGGAGGCGACCTCGCTCATGAGAAAGTGCGGGCCCTCGACCGACCACGTGCGGCGGTCGTCGCTGCGGGCGATCCACAGACCTTTCCGGGTGCCGATGGCCACGATGGACTCCGTCGATCCGCTCATGTTCACAGTGTCTACTATCGCTCTGACACTGACAAGGGTCGCGCTACCGGTTCACGACATTGACCAGTGGCTCACCGTCTCGCAGGGCCTGCACCTGGCGTCGGATCAGGGCCAGCGCCCGTGGGCGCATCGCCGTCGTCGCTCCCCCGACGTGCGGCGTGAGGAGCACCCCGGCAGTGGTCCAGGCCGGGTGGTCGGCGGGAAGCGGCTCCGGGTCGGTCACATCGAGGGCGGCGCGCAGTCGTCCCGAGGCGCACTCGGCCAGCAGGTCGGCGGTGACCACCACCGGCCCGCGGGCGACGTTCACCACCAGGGCCTGGTCGGGCAGGCGAGCCAACAGCCCGGCATCCACGAGCCCCCGGGTCGCCTCGTTCAGCGGCACGATGACCACCAGCACGTCGGCGGCGGCGGCCAGCTCGGGCAGCTCGTCGATGCCGTGCACCCGGTCGACGAGGTCGTCGCCCGCTCGAGCCCGCGACGCCACGACGGTGATCTCGACCTCGAACGGCAGGAACCGTCTGACGATGGCGCGGCCGATGTGTCCGTAGCCGATGACGACCACCCGCTTGTCGGCCAGGGCCGGCCGAATCGAGGTGGGGAGCCATTCCGAGCGGGACTGCGCCTCGACGAGCTCCGGGATGCCGCGCAGCGAGGCGAGCGCCAGTGTGAGCACGAGCTCGGCCGTGCTCGCGTCGTGCACGCCGGCGGCGTTGCACAGGGCGACGCCCGGCGGCACGTCGGCCACGTAGTGGTCGTAGCCCGCGCTCTGCAGCTGAAGCACCTCGAGGGCGGGCACCTGCGGAGTCAGGTCGGGCAGGGAGACGCTGCCCAGGTAGGGCGTCACCGCCAGACGCACCTCGGCGGCCCGCGGATGCGGCGAGGCCAGGTTCCAGACGACCACCTCGACGCCCTCGATGTCAGAGAGCGGCGCAAGGTAGGTGGGGTCGGGAACGGAGACGACGAGAGGCTGGCGGGCGCGCGCGGTGGTCATGGGGAGCACGCTAGCGGCCGGCTCTCGCCCGGACGCCAGAGGTGGGCCACCGGACTCGGAGTACTCTCCCCCTCGTGAACACGCACCCGCGAGTGCTCTCGCTCAACGTCGGTCGCGGTCAGCCGACGGGGCTGCCGGCCGCCCCGACCTCCGGTATCGACAAGCGACCGGTCGCTCGAATCGAGATACGCGACCCCGGGCCCAAGAGGGGCGGGCTGGGCAGCGGCGTGGTGGGCGACACCATCGGCGACCAGCGCCACCACGGCGGGGTGACCCAGGCCGTCTACGCCTACCCGCAGGAGGACCAGCAGTGGTGGGCCGAGCAGCTGGGGCGGCCCATCGCCCCGGGCGGCTTCGGTGAGAACGTCACGACGGTCGGAGTCGACGCCACCCACGCGCTCGTGGGCGAGAGGTGGCGCATCGGCCCGGTCGTGCTGCGCGTCGAGGTGCCTCGCATCCCATGTGCCACCTTTGCTCGGCACCTGAACGAGCGGGGCTGGGTGAAGCGGTTCGTTGCCCCAGGACGCACCGGCGCCTACCTCTCGGTCGTCAGCCCTGGGACGATCTCGACCGACGACGCGATCGACATCGAGCGCCCTGACCACGACATCGACCTGCTCAGCGTCTTCCGCGCCATCATGGGCGACCTGGGGGCCGCCCGCCGTGTGCTCGACTCGAACGTGCTCAGCCCGACCGAACACGACTACCTGGCCGGCACGTTCGCCCGACGCACTCGCTGACCACCACCACCACCTGAACGGCGGCCGGACTCGGGCGGGTCGTCACACCGTCATGGGCGACAATGGGGTATGCCGAACGCCCGTCGCCCCCCGCGCCGAGCCATCGCCGCGGTCATTGTCCTTCCCGTCGTGCTGGTCGCCGCCTGCAGCTCCTCGCCACCGGCCGGGCCACCCTCGGGCGAGGCCGTGCCGCCGACGGTCAGCACCTCCACCTCCGGTCAGCCGACGGCGACGAGCACTGCCGGTTCGTCCACGGGCACGTCGTCAGCACCGGCGAGCACCACCGCCACGACGTCGGCACCCGCCGTCACCACCCTCCTCGGCGGACTCGACCGCCCGTGGTCGATCGCCATGCTCCCCGACGGTTCCGGCCTCATCAGCGCGCGCAACACGGGCGAGGTTCACCACGTCGCGGCCCCAGGGGCCTCCAGCCCCCCGGTGGTGGTCGGCCGGCTGCCCATCGGCCGAACCTCCGGCGAAGGTGGCCTGCTCGGGCTCGCCGTGCGGGCCGACTTCGAGAAAGACCCGGTGGTGTACGCGTACTACTCCACCGAGAACGACAACCGCATCGCCGCCCTGCCCTGGGCCGACGGACGGCTCGGAGCGCCGAAGGTCATCTTCAGCGGCATCCCCCGTGGCGCCAACCACAACGGGGGCCGCATCGCGTTCGGGCCCGACGGCTACCTCTACGTCGGCACCGGCGAGGCCGGCGACACCTCACTGGCGCAGAACCTCGGCTCGCTCGGTGGCAAGATCCTGCGCCTCACCCCCACCGGTGAGCCGGCACCCGGCAACCCGTTCGGCGGATCGCCCATCTGGTCGTACGGGCACCGCAACGTGCAGGGGCTGGCCTGGGACAGCCAGAACCGGCTTTGGGCCAGCGAGTTCGGTGCTGACACGCACGACGAGCTCAACCTCATCCAGCCCGGCCGCAACTACGGCTGGCCCGAGGTCGAGGGCAAGGCCGCAGACCAGAGCTTCGTCGACCCCGTCGCGCAGTGGTCACCGTCACGGATGTCTCCGAGCGGCATCACGATCGGGCCTGACGGTGCGGTCTACATCGCCGCGCTCCGGGGGCAGTCAGTGTGGCGGGTGCCGATCAACGACGACGGCACGGCCGGAACCCCCAGCCGTCACCTCGAGAGCACCTACGGCCGTATCCGTGACCTGCATTTCGTCAGCGCCGACCGGGTGTGGATCCTCACGAACAACGGCACCGACGACCGGCTCCTGTCGCTGCCCGCCGCCTCGGTGGGCGTCAGCTGAGCGCATCTGCCACGGCGCGGCTGGGCGGTCCGCGAACGCCGTCGTCGTACTGACCCTTCTCGCGCCAGAAGGCCCGCCACTAGGCTGTGACGAGGCCGCAGAGCGGCCGTCCCGACGAGGAGGAAACCATGTCCGAGCTCGACGAGATCCTCAGCCAGGTGCCGATCAGCCAGCTCGCCAGCCAGTGGGGGGTCGACGAGAGCGAGATCGCCGCCGCGACCCAGAGCGCGCTGCCGGCGCTGCTCGGTGGCCTGCAGGCGAACGCGCAGGACCCGAAGGCCGCCGGCTCCATCGTCTCGGCTCTGTCGAACCATGGCGGCGCGGTGCGAGGCCTTGACGACATCGATGAGCACGACGGCCAGAAGATCGTCGGAAACATCTTCGGTGGCAACCAGGACCAGGTCGTGAGCCAGCTCGGTGGTCTCGGCGGTTCATCCGGCTCCATCATCTCCAAGCTCATGCCGATCCTCGCGCCCATCGTCATGTCGTGGCTGGCCAACAAGATGAGTGGGTCAGGCGGCCTCGGCGGCATGCTCGGAGGGGTGCTCGGAGGCGGCGCCTCAGAGCCGACCACCTCCGACGCCCCGACCGGCTCCACCGCCGACTCAGGGCCCCTCTTCCCCGGCGGCGCGGGTAGCGCGAGCACCCCGACCCAGAGCCCGACCGGTGATGCTCCAGCCACCGCCGGGGCCGCCGGTTCGCTTCAGGACATCCTCGGGTCCGTGCTCGGCGGCGGGTCCTCCTCAGGCGGCAGCGACATCCTGGGCGGGCTGCTGGGCGGCCTGCTCGGTGGCGGCAAGCGCTGAGCCCCTCGATCCGTAGTCAGGGCTGCTGCAGCTTGGCGAGGATGAGCTCGCGGGCCTTGCCGGCGTCGGCCTGACCCTTCATGGCCTTCATGACCTGACCGATGAGAGCACCGGCGGCCGCGACCTTGCCGTCGCTGATCTTTGCTGCCACGTCGGGGTTGGCGGCGATCACGGCGTCGACCGCGGCCTCGAGAGCGCCGTCGTCCTGCTTCAGCTCGAGCCCCTTGGCGTCGGCGACGGCGGTGGGCCCGCCTTCGCCGGCCAGTACGCCGCTCAGCACCTCCCGCGCCATCGAGTCGTTGAGCCGGCCTGATCTGACGAGTGAGTCGAGCTCAGCCACGGTCGCCGGAGTGAAGCCGATACCGGCCGCGTACGACACGAGGTCGGTGGCCTCTTCGTTGGCGCGCCGAGAAGGTTCGCCGAGCCACCATTTACGCGCTGCGGCCGGGCTCGAACCCGCTGCCACCGTCTGCTCGATCAGCTCAGCAGCACCGGCGTTGTAGACGTCGCGCATCTCGAGATCGCTGTAGCCCCAGTCGCCCTGAAGGCGCTTGCGGCGCTCGGCCGGCGGCTCAGGCAGGGTGGCAGCCAGAGCCTCGACCAGCTCTCGTGACGGGGCGACCGGCACGAGGTCGGGCTCGGGGAAGTAGCGGTAGTCGTCGGCGTCCGACTTGACGCGGCCCGACGTGGTGACCCCGGTGTCCTCGTGCCAGTGCCTCGTCTCCTGCAGGATCGAGCCGCCCGCGTCGAGCACGGCGGCGTGCCGCGAGATCTCGTAGCGAATGGCTCGCTCGACCGAGCGCAGCGAGTTGACGTTCTTCGTCTCGGTGCGGGTGCCGAGCGGCACCGCCAGCTGTTCGGCGCTGGTCGGCTCCCCGGTCTTGGCGCGCAACGAGACGTTCGCGTCGCAGCGCATCGAGCCCTGCTCCATCTTGACGTCGCTGACGTCGAGGGCGCGCAGCAGCTCGCGCAGGGCCGCCACGTAGGCCTTGGCCACCTCGGGAGCCCGTTCCCCCGCGCCGACCAACGGCTTGGTGACGATCTCGATCAGGGGGATGCCGGCCCGGTTGTAGTCGACGAGCGAGTGGTCGGCTCCGTGGATGCGGCCGGTGGCGCCGCCGATGTGCAGGGACTTACCGGTGTCCTCCTCCATGTGGGCCCGCTCGATCTCGACGCGGTAGACCGACCCGTCGTCAAGGTCGACGTCGAGGTAGCCCTCGAAGGCGATCGGCTCGTCGTACTGCGAGGTCTGAAAGTTCTTGGGCATGTCAGGGTAGAAGTAGTTCTTCCTGGCGAACCGGCACCACGAGGCGATCTCACAGCCCAGGGCCAGCCCGATGCGGATGGCTGACTCGACGGCCTTCTCGTTGACGACGGGCAGGGCGCCCGGCAGTCCGAGGCAGACCGGGCACACCTGCGAGTTGGGCTCGGCGCCGAACTCGGTGGGGCACCCGCAGAACATCTTCGTACTGGTGTGCAGCTCGACGTGCACCTCGAGCCCCATCACCGGGTCGAAACGCGACAGGGCCTCGTCATAGTCCACAACGGCATCGCCCTGGTGGGTGGTGGTCATGTCACGCTCCCTTGGCGTTGGTGGAACCGGCCGCACTGGCCGAGGGCAGGTCGGGGATGCCGTCGAGGATCGAGCCGCCCCACCGGTCGGTGAGCGCGCCTTCGAGGGCAGCGCCCACGGCGTACAACCGGTCGTCCTGCATCGCAGGGGCGAGGATCTGGAAGCCGACGGGCAGCCCGTCCTCCTCCGCAAGACCGGAGGGCAGTGACATGCCCGGAACCCCGGCGAGGTTGGCCGGGATCGTCGCGATGTCGTTGAGGTACATGGCCATCGGGTCGTCGAGCTTGTCACCGAGCTTGAACGCTGTGGTCGGCGCCGTGGGGCTGACGAGCACGTCGACCTGACCGAAGGCGGCATCGAAGTCCTGGGCGATGAGGGTGCGCACCTTCTGGGCCGAGCCGTAGTAGGCGTCGTAGTAGCCCGAGCTGAGGGCGTAGGTGCCCAGGATGATGCGGCGCTTGACCTCGGGGCCGAACCCGGCGTCGCGGGTGGCACTCATGACCTGCTCGGCCGACGGGGCGTCGACGCCCTCGGGAAGCACCCTCATGCCGTAGCGCATGGCGTCGAACTTGGCCAGGTTGCTGCTCGCCTCGCTCGGCAGGATCAGGTAGTACGCCGCGAGGGCGTACTCGAAGTTCGGGCAGCTCACCTCGACGACCTCGGCGCCGAGGTCGACGAGCAGCTGCACCGACTCCTCGAACCGGGAGCGCACGCCGGCCTGGTAGCCCTCGCCCCCCAGCTCCTTGACGACGCCGATGCGCAGACCCTTGACGTCGGCCCGCCGGGCGGCCTCCACGACCGCCGGCACGGGCGCGTCGATCGAGGTGGAGTCCATCGGGTCGTGCCCGCCCATCACGGCGTGCAGCAGGGCCGTGTCGAGCACGGTTCGCCCGCACGGCCCGGCCTGGTCGAGCGAGCTCGCGAGAGCCACGAGGCCGTAGCGCGACACTCCGCCGTAGGTCGGCTTGGTGCCGACGGTCGCCGTGACGGCGGCCGGCTGACGGATCGAGCCGCCGGTGTCGGTGCCGGTGGCGAGCGGGGCCTGGAACGAGGCGAGCACCGAGCTCGAGCCTCCGCCGGAGCCGCCGGGGATGCGCTCGAGGTCCCACGGGTTGTGCGACGGGCCGTAGGCCGAGTGCTCGGTGGAGCTGCCCATCGCGAACTCGTCCATGTTGGTCTTGCCGAGGATCGGTAGGCCTGCCTGGCGCAGCTTGGTGACCACCGTGGCGTCGTACGGCGGGATCCAGCCCTCGAGCATCTTGCTGCCACAGGTGGTGGGCAGTCCGCGCGTCGCCATGACGTCCTTGACGGCGATGGGCACCCCGGCCAGCGCCCCGAGCGCCTCCCCGCTCGACCGGCGTCCGTCGACGTCACGGGCCGCCGCGAGGGCGCCTTCGTGGTCGACGTGCAGATAGGCGTGCACGGCGCCGTCGACCGCCGCGATGCGGTCGAGGTGGGCCTGGGTCAGCTCGACCGAGCTGATCGTCTTGTCGGCGAGCGCCTCGGCGAGCGCGGCAGCAGTCGCGCGGGTGAGGTCGGTGGGGAGGTCTGTCACCTAGATACCTTCGGTTCGGTTGTGCGCTGGCGAAGCTCGTCAAGCACGGGTGGATGCCGCTGGGCCGGCTGAGCGGCATCCGCCCCGTTCTGGCCGTGGGCACGGTGCCGCATCCGGTTACTCCTCGTCGAGGATGCGCGGCACCGAGAAGCGCTGCTGGTCACTCGCGGGGGCGCCCGAGAGCGCCTGCGCCGGGGTGAGGCTCGGACGCACCACGTCGGGCCGGGTGACGTTGGTCAGGGGCAGCGGGTGCGACATCGGCGCCACCTCGCCGATGGGCGCCTGCTGCACCTTGGCGACCGACTCGATGATCACGCCCAGCTCGCCGACCATCTGGTCGAGCTCGGCGTCGGACAGCTCGATGCGCGCGAGGCCCGCGAGGTGGGACACGTCGGCGCGAGTGAGGGAGGACATGACGGCCAGTCTATGGCTCCCCCGCGAACGACTCGTTCGAGGTCGAACACGTCGGTACACCCCGTCGTTCGACCAGGAACGACGCGTTCGCGCTGGGCAACCCCACTCAGGCGCGCTCCTCGCCCTCTCCCTCCCCATGCCGCTCGAACACGACCTCGACCTCGATCTCGAGGTACCGCCCGACGATGAACGACGGCACGCGCATCCCCAGCCCCGAACGGTCGAGGGTGCCCGTGACCATGGCGCGCACCCTGGTGGCGCTGACCTCGGTGGGCAGCGCCAGCAAGCTCACCGGCCCGCTCCTGCCGCGGGCCGACAGGGTCGCCTCGAGCGACCAGCCGGCGGTCGAGCGCCGGGCCGAGCCGGCCTCGACCACCACGAGGGGGTGGTCGGCCGCGTCGAGGAACGGCCTGCCGAGGAGGCTCTGGTCCCGTCGGCGGTTCCCCGTGGCGACCCCCGCTGCGTCAAGCTCGATCCTGGCCCGCTCGAGGCCCCCGTCGGCCGACGTGTGCACCGAACCGCCCACGACCGGGAGGCTGCCGTGCACGGTCGTGACGAGCTTGTCGCGAACGCTGAAACGTGCCGTGCACTCGGGCGCGACCAGCTGCCAATCCCCTCCGGCGATGGCCGGCGTCGGCGTCCCCGCGACCTGATACGGCGTCATGACAACACCCCTGGTCCCATCACGTCGAACACGGTGTACCGCTCCACCTGGGTGGGCCCCGGCAGCAGCGTCGGATCCTCGCCCGGCAGCAGCTCCGAGGTCATGACGAGCTCGGTGGCGAGATCCAGGGTGGCCTCGTGTCTCACCACGACGAGCACCGCCTCACCGCCGTCGGGCTGCCGAAGGATGTAGCGGGCGACGAGGTCGTCCTTGATCGCAGGGTGCGACATCATCAGCGGGTCGATCCGCTCGAGTCCTGCTCGTTCGCCGGCGGCGACGAGCTCGGGCGAACGGGGCCCGGAGAAGACAGTGAGCTGGGCGTACATAGGAGGCCTCCTGGTCGGCGGTTCTGCGCCGTCACGACGCTCGTGACGCGATGAGGTCAACGGTCCACCGGTCGCGACCTCGACGCCTCAGTGCGTCCACTGCCCCGAGCACTGACTTCGGGCGCGCCATACTGGGCTGGTGGTCGCCGTCCATGGCCGGGAGAGGCAGCTCGCCGCCGTCGAGAGAGCCCTCGGCGAGATCGCCGCTGGGCGTGGTCAGCTGCTCCTCTTAACTGGCGAGGCGGGGATCGGCAAGAGCCGGGTGGCGCAGGCCGCCCTCGACCGCGCCAACGCTGCTGGCCTGGCGACTGCGCGTGGCTACGCCGTCGACGAGCCCGGCGCGCCCGCTCTGTGGCCGTGGTTGCGGCTGGGACGCGACGTGCCCACCCTCGCTGCGGCGCTTGCCGACCTCGCCTCGGCCTGTGGCGCGGACGCCGCCGACGCTGGCGACGCCGCCGCTCGCTTCGCTCTGTGCGACGCCGCGTGCCTGGCGCTGGCCGGCGGTGCGCCGCCCGCGGGGCTGGCCGTGCTGCTCGAGGACTTTCACTGGGCCGACGCCCTCTCCGTCGCGGTGCTCCGACACCTCATGCACGACCTCGCGGCGACCCGACTGCTCGTCATCGTTACCGCGAGGGATGCTCCTGGCTCGTGCTTCTCGCGCACCGTGCCCGACCTCGTGCGCAGTCCGGTCAGCCACCAGCTGCCCCTCGCCGGCCTGGACGCCCCGACGGTCACCCGGTGGTTGAGGGCCGACGCCGACACCGCGGCATGGGCGCCGTTCGCCGACGAGCTGGTGCGGCGCACGAACGGCAACCCGCTCTACATCGCCACCCTCACGAGTGGGCCACCACCGACCGTCAGGGCCGACCTGGTCACCAGCCCCACCGAGATGCTCGACGGCGTGCTGGCCGACCGGGTAGACCTCAGGACGGTACTGGTGACTCCGTTCCACCGCCTGCCCGCCGCGGCTCGCCGCACCGTCGCCGTGGCTGCCCTCCTGGCGGAGCGGCTCACCCCGAGCCTCATCGCCGACGCCGCCACCCTGTCGACCTCGCAGGTGAGCGACCACCTCGCGGGCGCCGTGTCGGCAGGCGTGCTCCGCTTCGGCCCGACCGGCCTGGCCTTCACCCACGCCCTCGTGCGCGACGCCGTCGTAAGCGACCTCGATGACGCCGAACGGGTCTCGCTCCACACCGACATCGCCCTGGCCATGGAGCGCTCGGGTGACGACCTGCTCGCCGGGCCGAGCGCGCTCCACTGGGAACACGCGAGCGGGCCGGACGCGGCTCGGCACTGTCGCGACCAGGCCCGTCGCGCCGCTGGGCTCGCAGCGCGGTCGTTGGCGCCTGAGCTCGCGGCAGCGTTCGCTCGGCTGGCCCTGCGCCGGGCTCGCGAGCTGAACGGGCCCGGCGCCGGTCTCGTCGAGCTGCTCATCGAGGTCGCTCGCCACGAGTGGGCGGCCGGTGAGCTGCACGAGACCCTGCGGCTGTGCGCCGAGGCCGTCGACCTCGCCGAGGCCGGCGGGAGACCCGAGCTGATGGCCCAGGCTGCACTCGTGCCGCAGGGTGTCGGCTCCATCGACGTGTCGAGGATCGTCGACGGGCTCTGCAGCCGAGCCTTGCGCCGACTGCCCTCCCACTCGACGGCGCTCCGCGCCCGACTGGTCGGCCTGCGGGCGGTCGCCGCCTCCGAAGAGGGCGTCGACGGCTCGGCCGACCTGCTCTCGTCCGAGGCGCTCGCGCTGGCCGTTCGTTCAGGCGATCTCGAAGCCGAGCTGGAGACGGTGGCGGCCCGGCACTTCGTGCTCTCCTACCCGCAGGCCATCGAGGAGCGCACCGCCCTGGCCCAGCGAGCGGTCGAGCTCGCCCGGCTGGCGCGAACGCCGATGGGCCACCTCTGGGGGCTGCTCTGGTGGGCCGACATCGCGTTACAGGTCGGTGAGCTCGACCGTCTGCAGCGGGTGGTCGACGACATCGAGGGCGTCGAGCGGGGGCGGTCGTCGACCGTGGCCCGGTGGCATCGGCTGCGGCTTCTCGCACTGCGCGATGCGCTCCTCGGCGACTACGACGCCGCCCGCGGTCACGCCGAGCTGGGCCGCGACATCGCCGAACGGGTCGGCGACGTGTCCATGCTGGGGATGTACTTCGCCTTCCGGGTCCAGCTGGCCTACGTGCGCGGCGATCCCGGTGACCTGCCCGACGGCGCCGACCAGATACTGGCGAACGCGCCGAAGATTGCGTTGGTACAGGTAGCTCGGCCAGTGCTGCTCGCGCTGCGCGGCGACCGCGAGGCGGCCGTCGACGCCTTCGCACCTCTTCGCGACGTGCCTGACCGGATGCCGCTCGGGCCCCGCTGGTGCGCCACCGTGGCTCAGGTCGGGCAGGTCGCGGTTTCGCTGGGCGACGTAGAGGTCGCGGCCGCCTGCCACCGGCTGCTGCTGCCGACGGCGCGGTGGTACGGCGCCGACGGTGGCGGCTCGCCCTTCAGCTCTGGGTCGAACGAGCACCTGCTCGGCCTGTTGGCGCAGTGCACGGGCGACCTCGTGTCGGCGGCCGGTCACTTCGAGCGCGCGGTCGTCGCGAACGAGCTCATCGGTGCCCGGCCCTATGTGGCCCTCTCGCGCCTGGACTGGGCACAGTGCCTGGCGACTGACCCGACGGCGACGGGGACGGCCAGGACCCTGGCCGAGTCGGCCGCCACCGAGCTCAGACGGTTGGACCTGCCCGGGCCGAGACGGCGCGCAAGCAGTCTGCTCGCCGCGCTACCAGAACCAACGACCGGTTCGGGGCTCACGGCCCGCGAGGTCGAGGTGGCCGGGCTCGTCGCCCAAGGACTCACCAACCAGCAGATCGCGACGCGGCTGTTTCTCTCGGTGCGCACAGTGGAGTCACACGTGCGCGGGGCGCTGGCCAAGGCGGGGCGATCGAGCCGCACCGAGCTGGCCGTGTGGATGATGCAGGGCTCACCCGGTCGCAGAGGCTGAGCGGCGCCGGGCAGGGGGTGAGCGGCATCAGCGGGCAGCTTCTGGGTCTGACACGAGGTGCAGGCCAGCAGGCTCGGCCAGCAGCGGCCTCAGGTCGGGGCGAGACGCCAGGAGGGCGATGGCCGCAGCGACCCGCTCGGGGTCGACGCCCAGCGTGCTCACGTCGCACAGGGTCAGCCCGTGTCGGGGAAGCTTGGCGGACAGCGCGGCAGCGAACCGGCTCTCGGTAATCTGCTTGATGTCGGCGTCGTCACGCAACGTCACGCCGAGATAGTGCGAGGAGCGCGAGCGGATGCGGCTCGGGTAGAGCACGCTGCGTCGCCGCACGGTGGTGATGTCGTTCCACCTCACGGTGAGGTTGGTGGTCACGAGGGCATCGGGCGTGAGCAGCCACCGGCGACCGGGCTGCATCGACCTCACCGTGGCCGGGATGGCGCCGAGCATGAACGCCCCCAGGGCCCCGAACAGCGACAGTGGGATGAGCCCCAGCCAGGCCCACGGCCGCGCCCGGCCCGTAACGACCACCACGACCGCGGCCACCAAGCATCCGACCAGGGCCAGCCCCACGATGGCCAGCAGTGGCACGGCGTACCAGGCCGCTCGACGCAGGGGGATGACGACCCCGTGGGCGCCGTCGTCGTTGCTGGTGCTGGGCTCTCCCGAGGCGAAGTGGCGAGCACCCTCCCACTGCCCTACGACCGGCACCGAACCGGGGGCCACTTCACCCACTCAGGCCACTGTCTGATGTTTCGCCCGGTTCCTCGTCGGGCCCCGGCTCGTGCGTTTCTGGACCCGTCTCGAGCAGTCGGCGAAAGCCGGCCTCGTCAAGGATGGTCAGGCCCAGCTCCTCGGCCTTGGCCGCCTTGGTGCCGGCGTTCTCGCCGACCACGACGTAGTCGGTCTTCTTCGACACCGAGCCTGAGGCCTTGCCGCCGCGACTGAGAATGGCCTCCTTCGCCTCGTCGCGTGAGAAGCCCTCGAGCGAGCCGGTCACCACGATGGTGGTGCCCGCCAGCGTGCGCGGCGCCGACTCGTCAGCTTCGTCGGCCATGCCCACGCCCGCCGCAGTCCACTTGGCCACGATGTCCTGGTGCCAGTCGACCTCGAACCAGGCCGTGACCGCCTCGGCGATGATGCCGCCGACGCCCCCGGCCTCGGCCAGCTGCTCGGTGCTGGCCTCGCGGATCGCCTGCATCGACCCGAAATGGCCCGCGAGAGCCCTCGCAGCCGTGGGCCCGACGTGCCGGATCGAGAGCGCAACCAGCACCCGCCACAGCGGCTGGGTCTTGGCCTTCTCCAGCTCGACGACGAGCTTCTCGCCACCCGCCGACAGCACGCGTCCGTCGACGACGTCGGAGGCGGCATCCGCCTTCTTGGCCGTTCTGGTGTAGAGCGGCACCCGGGCGAGCGTCTCGCGGGTGATGCCGAAGAGGTCGCCCTCGTCGGTGATCACGCCCGAGGCCAACAGCGCGAGGGACCCCTCCCAGCCCAGGGCCTCGATATCGAGGCCGTTGCGCGAGGCCAGGGCAAAGACCCGCTCGCGCAGCTGGCTGGGACAGGTGCGGGTGTTGGGGCAGCGAATGTCCTTGTCACCATCTTTCTCGGGGCCGAGTGTCGTGCCGCACGAGGGGCACTCGGTCGGCATGACGAAGGCGCGCTCGCTGCCGTCACGCAGGTCGACCACCGGCCCGACGATCTCGGGAATCACGTCGCCCGCCTTGCGCAGCACGACCGTGTCGCCGATGAGCACGCCCTTGCGCTCGACCTCGGTGGCGTTGTGCAGTGTGGCCTGCTCGACGGTCGAGCCGGCCACCACGACCGGCTCCATGACGCCGTACGGGGTGACCCGCCCGGTGCGCCCGACGTTGACGCGGATGTCGAGCAGCTTGGTGTTGACCTCCTCGGGCGGGTACTTGAAGGCAATGGCCCACCGCGGTGCGCGCGAGGTGTTGCCGAGCTGGCGCTGGGCGGGCACCTCGTCGACCTTGACCACGATGCCGTCGATGTCGTGGGCGCGGTCGTGGCGGTGCCGGCCGTGGTGCTCGATGAACGCCTCGACCGCCGCGATGTCTGCCAACACGCGGAACTCGTCGGAGGTGGGCAGACCCCAGGCGTGCAGGGCGGCATAGGCCTCGCTCTGCCTCGTTATCTCGAACCCGCGTCGGGCACCAATGCCGTGCACGAGCATGCGCAGGGGCCGGGATGCCGTGACCCGGGGGTCCTTCTGTCGTAGCGACCCGGCCGCGGCGTTGCGGGGGTTCGCGAACGGCGCCCGGCCGGCCTCGACCAGGCCGGCGTTGAGGTCGGCGAAGGCCGCCGTGGGGAAGAAGATCTCGCCGCGCACCTCGATCAGCTCGGGCACGTCGTCGCCCGCCAGGCGAGAAGGGATGCCGCTGATCGTGCGCACGTTGTGGGTGACGTCTTCGCCGGTGCGGCCGTCACCACGCGTGAGCGCGCGCACGAGGCGCCCCTGCTCGTAGAGCAGGTTGATGGCCAGACCGTCGATCTTCAGCTCGGTGAGGAAGTGCGTGTCGGCGCCGACCTCGCGCTCGACCCGGGCCGCCCAGGCCGCCAGCTCTTCGAACGAGAAGCAGTTGTCGAGGCTCAGCATCCGCTCGAGGTGGTCTACCGTCTCGAAGCCGGTCGCAAAGGAGGCGCCTCCGACATTCTGGGTGGGGCTCTGGGGCGTACGGAGCGACGGGTACGCGTCCTCCATCTCGTTGAGAGACCGGATCAGGGCGTCGTAGTCGCCGTCGCTGATCGTCGGGGCGTCCTTGACGTGGTAGGCGAACTGGGCAGCGCCCGCCCGCTCGGCCAGCTCGTTCCACTCGTGGTGAACGGCAGGGGGCACCTCGTCGATGAGAGGCTCAGAGAGTGGGTCAGCGAGTGGCTCAGCGAGTGGGTCGACGAGTGGCTCAGCGAGTGGGTCGACGAGTGGCTCAGCGAGTGGGTCGACGAGTGGGTCGACGTTGGAGGAGGCTGCCACATCCGACGTCGTGGGGCTGCTCGCGGTCTTCTTGCTCACCGGTTCATCCTGCCAGCCACCCCCGCCGTCGAGCGCCGCCACGCTGCGCCGTACGGTCAGCCTGACCGTAAACCGGCGCAGGGGCCGACCGACGGGTAACAATGAAGCGCCACGCCCCGCTGCAAAGGAGCAGAGATGACCAACCTCGCCGCCACCCTCGTCGACACCGCCGCCCGGATACCCGACAAGGTCGGGATCAAGCTCGACCAGGCCGAGATGTCGTGGTCGGCGCTGCACGCCGCGGCCGCCACGGTGGCCGGCCAGCTGAAGGCGGCCGGGCTTCAGACGGGAGACCGGGTCTCGCTCATCCTGCCGAACGTGCCGGCCTACCCGACGGTCTTCTACGGCGTGCTGCTCGCCGGCGGGGTCGTGGTGCCGATGAACCCGCTGTTGAAGTCGGGCGAGATCTCCTACTTCTTCAGCGACTCGGGTGCCACCTTCAGCTTCGTGTGGCCCGACTTCGCCGACGAGGCGCGCAAGGGGGCGCAGGAGACCGACACGAGGATCGTGCTGTGTGGGCCGATGGGTCCCGCCGAAGGTCAGCTTCCCGACGGGTCAGACGGTGGCGAGCCCGTCGTGCCTGTCACCGAGCCCGTCGAGCGCGACGACGACGAGACCGCAGTGATCCTCTACACGAGCGGTACCACCGGCAAGCCGAAGGGCGCCGAGCTCACCCACTTCAACCTGCGCCGTAACGCCGAACGCTCGGCCACCGACATCATGGAGATCACCGAGAACGACGTGATCATGGGATGCCTTCCGCTGTTCCACGTCTTCGGCCTCACCTGTGGCCTGAGCACGTCGGTGATGCGTGGTTCCACCCTGACCCTGATCCCTCGCTTCGACCCCGCCAAGGCCATCGAGGTGTTCGGCCGTGACGGCGTGACGATCTTCCAGGGCGTTCCGACGATGTACGCAGCGATCCTCAACCACCCGAACGCCGAGCAGGCCGATACGAGCACCCTGCGCACGTGCGCCTCCGGTGGGTCGGCCATGCCCGCCCAGGTGATGTCCGAGTTCGAGGCGAAGTTCGGTTGTCAGATCCTGGAGGGCTACGGCCTGTCGGAGACCTCGCCGGTCGCCTCGTTCAACATGCCGGACGCCCCGACGAAGCCGGGCACCATCGGCCGGGCCATCCCGGGCGGTGAGATGAAGCTCGTCGACCTCGAGGGCAACGAGACCGCCGCCGGCGAGATCGGCGAGATCGCGATCCGCGGCGAGAACATCATGAAGGGCTACTGGAACCGGCCGGAGGCCACGGCCGAGGCGATTCCCGACGGCTGGTTCCGCTCGGGCGACCTCGCCACCGTCGACGACGACGGTTACTACACGATCGTCGACCGCAAGAAGGACATGATCTTGCGAGGCGGCCTCAACGTCTATCCCCGCGAGGTCGAGGAGGTGCTCTACACCCACCCTGACGTGCTGGAGGCGGCGGTCGTGGGCGTGCCCGACGACCTGTTGGGTGAGGAGGTCGCGGCGGCCGTGGCCCTGCGACCCGGTTCGACGGCCACCCTCGAGGAGGTGCAGCAGTTCGTCAAAGACCGGATCGCCGCGTACAAGTACCCGCGTCACATCTGGCAGGTGAACGAGCTCCCCAAGGGTCCGACCGGCAAGATCCTGCGGCGTGAGGTGCGTCCACAGGCCTAAGACGCCAGGGTCGATGACGGCGCCGTCGACCGAGCCGACCGCACACCGGGTCAAACTTCGGTCGGATGTGCCCTCGCGCGTCGTTTTGGACTATGACAGCTCATCGGTGACACTGGAAACACGGGTCACCGCGATGACCCGTATGCGCTTTGCCCCGACCCGGGGCCCGGCGCTACCGGGTTTCGAGGGGATTGCGCGTGAAGTTCAGCAGTCGTAAAGCCGTTGTCGCAGCACTAGCCTCCATGTCTGTGCTGGCCGCTTCTGCCTGCACCTCGCAGGCCACCGCCGACAACGGCAAGCCCGGCGCGAGTGCGAGTGGGTCACAGACCGGCTCGCCGTCCGAGTCTCCCTCGCCCTCCCCCACGGTCGACCCTGTGGCGTGGACGTCGAACGTCTCCGAGGACGCCACTGGTGTTGCCGTCAACACGCGGGTCACCGCAGCGGCCGACGCGGGCGACCTCACCCAGGCCGCCCTGTCCTACGTCAGCAAGAAGGGCAACACGGTTGAGGTGAAGGGCAAGCTCGCGGCCGGCACCTGGACCGCGGGCGACCTGCTCGAGCCGGGTGTGAAGTACTCCTTGGCCCTGTCGGCGAAGAACTCGAGCGGCGAGACCGAGAAGGTCACCCGCACGTTCCGCACCGCGAACCTGACTCTCGATGACCAGATCTACGTCGCGGTCTCGCCCGGTGACGGCGCCGATGTCGGTATCGGCATGCCCGTGATCGTTCGCTTCGACCTTCCCGTCACCGACAAGGCCGCCTTCGAGAAGCACATGGCGGTCACCTCGAGTCCTGCCCAAGCCGGATCGTGGTACTGGCTCAGCTCACGCGAGGCCCACTGGCGACCGAAGTCGTACTGGAAGCCCGGCACCAAGGTCAACGTCAAGGCTGAGCTGAACGGCGTGCAGTCGGGCAAGCTCTACGGCGAGATGAGCCGCACGAGCAGCTTCAGCATCGGTCGTTCGGTCATCGCCAAGGTGAACCTGAAGACGCACGAGATGAACGTCGCCATCGACGGCAAGAGCGTCAAGACCATCCCGGTCACCGGCGGCATGCCTGGCTTCACGACTCGCTCGGGCGTCAAGGTCATCACCGACAAGGTCACGAACATCACGATGAAGGCTGAGACGATCGGTCTGAAGAAGGGCGATAAGGGCTACTACCCGGACACGCCCGTCAAGTGGGCCCTGCGCCTGACCAACACGGGAGAGTTCCTGCACTCCGCTCCGTGGTCGGTGGGCGACCAGGGCCGGCGCAACGTGAGCCACGGCTGCACCGGGATCAGCAACGCGAACGGCGCCTGGGTGTACCAGAACTTCAAGATCGGCGACATCGTCGACACCACCGGCACCGACCGCCCGATGACCATGGGTAACGGCATCGCCGACTGGAACCTCAGCTGGGCTGCGTGGCAGAAGGGCTCCGCACTCTGATCTTCACGAGTCGCTGAGCTCGAGCGGGCGCCGTCAGTCCTGGCTGCGCTCGTCGAGCTCGGCCGCAGTGTCCTTGGCCGACCGCTGGATCGCAGCCGCCAGCTGCGGGCCCGCCCCCGACAGACCGCAGGCCGGCGTCACCACGATGTCGGCCAAGCGCGACAGCGGCATCCCGATGCGTCGCCATTGGTCCACCAGCCGACCCGCGACGTCCTGCGCCCGGGTGACCGAGCCGTCGGTGGGCACCGCACCCGCGTAGAGGCGGATGCCGTCCTCGACGGCCACGGCCACGCCCTCCCACGCGCGAGGGCGCAGCAGTGAGGTGTCGACCGACAGGGCGGTCGGGCCGGCCGCCCGCAGCAGCGGCAGAGGCGGGTCGGCGGCGCAGCAGTGCACCACCGTCTCACCGTCGTGAGCCCCGAGCACCGTCGCCAGCCCGGCTGCTGCGACCTGAGGGTCGAGGGAGGGCAGCCGCCCGAAGCCTGATGCCGTCGGCAGCCGGCCCGCGAGCACCGTGGGCAGCGAAGGCTCGTCGACCTGGAGCACGATCTCGGCGCCGGGCACCAGCGAGCGCACTGTGCCGACGTGGGTGCGAACCCCCTCCGCGAGTGACTCGACGAGGTCGCGGCAGGCGCCCTCGTCGACGATGGCCCGCTCGCCCCGGTTCAGCCAGACACTGGCGGCGAGGCTCCACGGCCCGACGACCTGCACCTTCAGCCGGCCCGTGTGACCATCGAAGGCCTCGGCGAGCTCGTCGAGATCCTCGCCGAGCAGCGCACCCGTGCGACCGGCATCCTTGCCCGGCCGGTCGACGAACCGCCAACCGACGGGTTGGAGGTCGACGTGCAGGTCAACGAGCAGCCCCGCCGTTCGGCCGATCATGTCGGCGCCGGGCCCCCGGTCGGGCAGCTCGGGCAGGTAGGGCAGGTGGTCACCGAGCACATCCCGCACGACGTGGAGCGCCGACCGAACCGACGTGCCGGGCCACGATCCGATACCGCTGGCGAGAGTCACCCGCTCAGCCTATGCGCGGGAGGGAGCGCACTACCGTGAGACCGGTGCGGCGAGATTCCTTCAGCGGTTCGGCAGATCTGCAGGCCATGCAGTCGCTGGCCACCCGGCTCTGGACGCCAGCGAGCCGGTTCCATCCGGGGCAGCTGGCCTGGAACCGCTTCCACCGCGAGGTGGCACCCGACCGCCCCGGCCCCGGCGAGGCCATCTGGCTGTGGCGGGACGCCTCGGACGTGATCGGGTTCGCCTGGGCCGAGGCCCCCGACTGGCTGGAGCTGCAGATCGACCCCGACCACCCAGAGGTCGCTGACGAGGTGCTCGAGTGGTTCGAGGAGTGGAGCGATGCCGACACGCAGTCGGCCCTGGTGATGGAGGGTGACGTCGCCGAACCTGCTCTGGCGGCCGCCGGTTTCGCGCCGGAGGTCGACCAGCCCTTCTTCCGCCACCACCTGCTCGACCTCGCTCTTCTCGACACCCCACCGACCTGCTCGGGCTACGCCCTGCGCCACGTGGAGCCTTCCGAGGCCGCGCCGCGGTCGGCCTGCCACCGGGCGGCCTGGTCGCAGTTCGGGCCGTCAGCGGTGTCGGCCGCCGCCTACACCGCGCTGATGGCGACCTGGCCCTACCGTGCCGACCTCGACTGGGTCGCCGTCGACCGCGGCGGGGTGATGGTCGCATCCTGCCTCGTGTGGTTCGACCCAGGCACCGGCGTCGGGCTGGTCGAGCCGGTCGGCTGCGCGCCCGAGCACCGCGGGCGGGGCCTCGCCGCCGCCGTGACCGTGGCGGCCTTGACACGCCTGCGCGAGCTGGGTGCGGGCTGGGCCCAGGTCACCCCGCGCGGCGACGAGGCCTACCCGGCGCCGCAGCGGCTCTACCAGTCGTTGGGCTTCCGCCCAGCCGCCCGCACCGTCACCTGGACCCGGTCGCTCACCTGAGCCTCGCCATCGCCGACTGATCCGCCGCTCGATCCGACGTGAGACGGTCCCGCGCGATCAAGCGGCAGATCAGACTGCACCTGAGGCTGTTGGGACAGCACCAAACGCCGACTGATCCGCAGTCAGATCGGCGAGCGGAGTCAGGTGGCGGATCAGACGGCATCCCTCGTCGAGGAGGGCGATGAGGGCGTGGTGGCGCGTTCGAGGCGGGAGTCGCTGATGGTCGCCGAGCCCACGACCCGGGATCCGTCGTAGAGCACCACCGACTGCCCTGGCGCGACGCCCCGGATGCGCTCGTCGAGGCGGACCTCGAGGTGGTCACCGACGGCCCACGCAGTGGCCGGGAACTCCTCGCCGTGGGCACGCACCTGCGCGCCGACCCGCACCGACCCCCGGGGGGCCGGCCCGCACCAGCGGGCGTGGTCGCCCGTGATCGCGTTGACCCCGAGCAGATCGGCGGTGCCGACCACGACCTGGTTGCTCTCGGGACGCACCTCGACGACGTAGCGCGGCTGACCGTCGGCCGCGGGGCGCGAGAGCGCGAGCCCTCGACGCTGACCGACGGTGTAGGCAAAGGCTCCGTCGTGCTGCCCGAGCACCGCCCCGCCGCTGTCGACGATCTCACCCGGCGCCGCGCCGAGCTTTCGGGTCAGCCAGCCTTTCGTGTCACCGTCGGCGATGAAGCAGATGTCATGGCTGTCAGGCTTGCTCGCCACGTAGAAGCCGCGCTGCGCGGCCTCCTCGCGGATGCGCGGCTTGACCGTGTCACCGAGGGGAAAGAACGAACGCGCCAGCTGGTTCTCGTCGAGAACCCCCAGCACGTAGCTCTGGTCCTTGGCCATGTCGACCGCGCGGTGCAGCTCGCGGCGACCGTCGGCGCCCTCGACGATCTGGGCGTAGTGCCCGGTGGCCACCGCATCGAAACCCAGCGCCAGCGCCTTGTCGAGCAGCGCCGCGAACTTGATCTTCTCGTTACACCGCAGGCACGGGTTGGGGGTGCGACCCGCTGCGTACTCGCGGGTGAAGTCGTCGACGACGTCGCGCTTGAAGCGGGCGGCCATGTCCCACACGTAGAAGGGGATCCCGAGCCGGTCGGCCACGCGTCGGGCGTCACCGGCATCCTCGATGGTGCAGCAGCCGCGCGCCGACTCGCGCAGGGTGGCGGCGCTCTGGCTCAGGGCGAGGTGCACCCCCACCACCTCGTGGCCGGCGTCGAGCATCCGGGCGGCCGCCACAGCCGAGTCGACCCCCCCGCTCATCGCGGCCACGACCCTCATGCGATCTCCCGCGCGCGTCGGGCTCGGTCGATCGCCGCCGGTAGAGCCGCGATCACCGCGTCGACGTCGGATGCCGTCGAGGTGTGACCAAGGGTCAGCCGCAGGGCGCCGCGGGCGTCGCTCTCCGACACCCCGAGTGCGAGCAGCACGTGACTCGGACGCGGCACACCCGCCTGGCACGCCGACCCGGTCGAGCACGAGATACCGGCCGCATCGAGCAGGTAGAGCAGTGAGTCGCCGTCGCACCCCGGCACGATCAGGTGCGCGTTGCCCGGCAGGCGACGGGTGCCGTCACCGCGCTGCCAGAACCCGCTGGGGCGGATGTCAGCAGAGAGGGCCATCGCCCGGTCGATGAGGTCGTCGCGCAGGGCCACCAGACGGGCCGTCTCGCCGTCGAGGCCGGCAACACACTCGGCGAGGGCCACGGAGAAGGCGGCGATCCCGGCGGTGTCGAGCGTTCCCGAGCGAACCTGTCGCTCCTGCCCCCCGCCGTGCACGAGCGGCACCATCTTCGCCTCTCTCCGAGCCACGAGGGCCCCCACCCCCACCGGCCCGCCGAGCTTGTGGGCCGTGATCGCCATCAGGTCGGCGCCGCTCGCGGCAAAGTCGACGGAAAGGTGCCCCGCCGCCTGCACGGCGTCGGTGTGGAACGGGATGCCGTGCTCGCGGGTCACCGCTGCGATCGCCTCGACGTCCTGCACGGTGCCCACCTCGTTGTTGGCCCACATCACCGACACGAGCGCGACCGAGGCCGGGTCGGTCTCGATGGCCGCACGCACGGTCTCGGGGTCGATGACCCCCGCGGTGTCGCACTCGAGCCAGGTGACCGTCGCGCCCTCGTGCTCGACGAGGAACTCCACGCAGTCGAGCACCGCGTGGTGCTCGGCGGTGCTGACGAGCAGCCGGCGGCGATCCGGGTCGGCGTCACGCCGGGCCCAGTAGGTGCCCTTGAGCGCGAGGTTGTCAGACTCGGTGCCGCCAGAGGTGAACACGACCTCCGACGGCCGGGCCTCGATCGCTCGCGCGATGCGCTCGCGCGACTCCTCCACGACTCGACGCGCGGCCCGGCCGGTGCGGTGCAACGACGACGGGTTGCCCACGATCGCCAGCTGCTCCGCCATCGCCGCGAGAGCGGCGGGCAGCATCGGCGTCGTGGCCGCGTGGTCGAGGTAGGCGTTCACCGTAAGAGTCTAGGTCGATCCTGACGCGGGTCGCGCCGTGGCGGCACGGGCTGGGTACAGCCGACCGCCGCCCGACGCGTGGTTGCCTATGATCGGTGCCATGAGTGCTCCGCAGGCCCTGCGGGCCCCCGTGCTGCATCGCGTGGTGGCCGCAGCCGTGTGCCCCGTGGTGGCGTACTTCGTGGCTCGACTGCTGCTACGGCTCACCGGGCTGCCCTCGGGAGCGACCTATGCCGTCTGCCTGGCGGTAGGAGTGTTCATCGGCTATCGGGCGGTAGCGACCCGGGTCGAGCTGGCGCCTGACGCGATCCGGGTGCACAACAGCCTGGCCAGCTCGACGATCTCTCGTGCGACGGTCCGTCGGGTGAGCGACCGCGGTCGCATCGAGTCCCGAGACGCCCGATCGCCGCGCACCACCCACGTGCCCGCCGACGCCCTCCATCAGCCGTGGTGGTCTTTCGGCACCGGGAACGCGACGTATGCGGTCAACCGCGAGCAGGTCCGCAGCTGGATCCGAGTCGGACCGGTGCGCGCTGAGCACGACGACTCTCTGGACGACACCGCCGCCTGACCACACCATCTGCGCGACGCGCCGCGCGACGCGCAACAAATGCTGGATTCACGACACCACCTGCGCGACGCGCCGCGCGACGCGCACCAAGTGCTGGACTCACGACACCACCTGCGCGACGCGCCGCGCGACGCGCGGGAGGGGTCAGCCCTTCGAGGCGTTGATGGCTTCGGTCGCCTGGGGCAACACGGCAAAGAGGTCCCCCACCACACCGAAGTCGACGAGCTCGAAGATCGGGGCCTCGTTGTCCTTGTTGACGGCGATGATCGTCTTGGAGGTCTGCATGCCGGCCCGGTGCTGGATGGCGCCGGAGATTCCGCACGCGACGTAGAGCTGGGGGCTCACCTGCTTACCGGTCTGACCCACCTGCGACGCGTGCGGGTACCAGCCAGCATCCACGGCCGCCCGGGAGGCCCCGACGGCTGCGCCGAGCGAGTCGGCGAAGTTCTCGACCTTGCTGAAGTCACCGGCCGTGCCACGCCCCCCGGATACCACGATGGCGGCCTCGCTCAGCTCTGGTCGCCCGGAGGCCTCCTTGGGCTTCGACGAGGCGATCCTGGCGCCCTTGGCCGCTTCTGACGGGGTGAAGTCGACGACCTCGTCCGCCGCTGCGCCCGAGACCTCCTCCGGCGTCGCCGAGTTCGGCTTGACCGTGATGATGGGGGTGCCCTTGGTCACCGTGGCCGAGACCGTGTAGGCCCCGGCGAACACCGACTGGGTGGTGGCCACGCCGCCACCCTCACCGGCCTGCACGTCGACGGCGTCGGTGATCAGACCCGACTCCGTCTTGATGGCCAGCCGGGCCGCGATCTCCTTGCCCTCGGGCGAGCTCGGCACCAGCACCGCAGCCGGCGAGGTCGACGCGACCAGCTGGGCCAACAGCTCGGCCTGTGGCACGACGAGGTAGTCGAGCACCTCGCCCTCGACGCGGTAGATCTTCTCCGCGCCGTACTTCGCCAACGACTCCTTGGCGTCGTCGAAACCGGCACCGACGAAGACCGCCGACGGCTCACCGAGCCGGCGCGCGATCGTCAGCAGCTCAGCGGTGGTCTTGCGAACCTTGCCCTCGACGTGGTCGACGAGCACGAGTACTTCAGCCATTGAGTTCTCTCCTGCGTATCCGGGGATGTCCGGGGTGATCGGGAAGTCTGGGGCGGGGGTCGGCCAGCGGCTGGGTCAGACGAACTTGTGCTCGCCCAGGAACGCCGCAAGCTTCTGCCCACCGTCGCCCTCGTCGTTGACGATCTCGCCCTGCGACCGCGGCGGTCGCGCGGTGAAGGTCTCGACGCGTGTCCAGGCCGCGTCGAGCCCGACCTGGCTCGCGTCGACGCCCAGGTCGGCCAGGCTCCAGTGCTCGACCGGCTTCTTCTTCGCGGCCATGATGCCCTTGAACGAGGGGTAGCGCGGCTCGTTGATCTGGTCGGTGACCGACACGAGGGCGGGCAGCGTGGCGGTGATGCTCTGGGTGGAGGTGTCACCGTCACGACGGATCGTGGCACTACCACCGTCGACCTCGAGCTCGGACGCGAGCGTGACCGCCGGCAACCCGAGCCGCTCGGCCAGCATCGTCGGAACGACGCCCATCGCGCCATCGGTGCTCGCCATCCCCGTCACCACGAGGTCGACCGGGGTGTCGGCGCCGATCTTCTTGATCGCCTCGGCGAGCACGAGCGAGGTCGCGATGGCATCGGAGCCGTGGATCGCGTCGTCGTCGACGTGCACGCCCCGGTGGGCGCCCATCTGCAGGGACTTCTTGATGGCGTCGGCGGCAGAAGCGGGGCCGACCGTCAGCACCGTCACCTCGCCCTCGCCGGCCTCGACGATCTTGAGGGCCTCCTCGACCGCGTACTCGTCGAGCTCGGACAACAGGCCGTCGACGTTGGCGCGGTCGGTCGTGCTGTCAGAGCTGTCGAAGGTGCGCTCCGCCTGGGCGTCGGGCACATACTTGACACAGACGACGATGTTCATGGGTGAACGTCCTCTTCCGGTGGTTGGGGGCCGCCGGAGGTTGCTCCGGCGCACTGACCATCCTCGCACCCAGCCGAGGGTGAGGCCTACCGTGGGGGCGTGACGCTCACCACGACCCGTCCGGATGCCGCGCAGGGCCCAGTCGCCCCAAGTGGGGGCCGGATCCCGCGGCTCACCGGTCACGAGGCCACCGGCATGCAGCCACGGCCGATCACCGCGGTCCAAATCCGGTTGCGGCGCCGCGCACCCCCCCTTGACGATGGCGCCATGACCGACCACAACAAAGTCGCGCTCGTCACCGGCGTCGGCAGGGCGCGCTCGATCGGGGCGGGTCTCGCCCTCGGGCTGGCGGCCGACGGCTGGAACCTGGCGCTCAGCCATTGGCAGCCCTACGACGACCGGCTCGGCTACGAGCAGGGTCAGCACGATCCCACCTCTGTCGCCGACCGGTGCCGGCAGCTGGGCAGCACGGTGGTGCTGCTCCCAGGCGACCTGGCCGACGCGGCGACCCCTGAGCGCCTGGTCGATGAGGCCACCCGGCGCCTCGGTCCGGTCACGGGCCTGGTGATGTCGCACTGCGAGGGCGTGAACAGCTCGATCCTCACGACCTCGCTCGAGAGCTGGGAGCGGCACTTTGCCGTCAACGCCCGCGCGGTCTGGCTGCTCATCCGGGCGGTCGCCCAGCGCCTGCCTGAGGGCCTGCCCGGAACCCCGCCCGCGTGCCGGATCGTGGCTCTGACCAGCGACCACACGGCCGACAACCTCCCCTACGGCGCCAGCAAGGGCGCGCTCGACCGGATCGTCGTCGCGGCCGCGGTGGAGCTGGCCGCCCGTGGGGTGAGGGCCAACGTCATCAACCCCGGGCCGATCGACACCGGGTGGATGAACGACGAGATCCGAAGGCTCGGTACCGATGACACGCCGGCCGGCCGGCTTGGCACGCCAACCGATACGGCCGACCTCGTGCGTTTTCTGCTGTCGGAGCCCGGTGGTTGGGTCAACGGTCAGGTGCTGCACAGCAACGGAGGGTTCCGAACCAGGTGAGCATGTCGGCCGAAACGCGTTCTGGGCCGCCGATTTCCCGGCTCGGTCAGGCGTTGGGGTCGGCCATCTCGATGACGTGGAAGGCAACCTCCTCGTAAGGGTGCGTCGGATGCCGCTGCGCAGCATCCGACCCGAGGCTGGTCACCGACCCTCGAACTGGGCCTTACCGGGGCCGTGCTCGACGAACGAGCTCATCCCGATCGCACGGTCACGCGTGGCGAAGAGCCCGGCGAACAGCATCCGCTCGATCTGCAGGCCGGTCTCGAGGTCGACCTCGAGGCCGCGGTCGACCGCTTCCTTGGCCGCGCGGACGGCGTAGGAGGCCGCTCCGACGAAGGTGGCAGCCCACGCGTGGGCGACGGCGTAGACCTCGCCGGTGGGCGCGACCTTGTCGGCGAGCCCGATGGCCAGGGCCTCCTGCGCGTCAAGGAAACGACCGCTGAAGATGATCTCCTTGGCCTTGGCCGGGCCGACCAGGCGGGCCAGCCGCTGAGTGCCTCCGGCGCCGGGGATGATGCCGAGCAGGATCTCGGGCTGACCCAGCTTGGCGTCGTCGGCGACGACGCGGAAGTCGCAGGCCAGCGCCAGCTCGCAACCCCCACCGAGGGCGTAGCCCGTGATCGCGGCGATCACCGGTTTGGGGATGCGCGAGACGGCGGTCAGCGACTCCTGCAGGGCCCCGGACCGGTCGACCATGTCGGTGTAGCTCATGGTCTCCATCTGCTTGATGTCGGCTCCGGCCGCGAAGACGCGCTCGCCTCCGTAGACGACGACCGCCTTCACGTCGGTGCGCGTGCCCGCCTCCTGCGCGGCCACCCGGATCTCGTCCTGCACCTGCACGTTGAGGGCGTTCATCTTCGGCCGGTCGAGCCGGATGGTACCGACGCCGTTCTCGACCTCGAGCCGGACGAACTCGCCCATCACTGCTCGCCCGCGGGAACGTCCTCGATCGGGGCCCAGGACTGGTAGAAGAAGCCGACCCCCTGGAGGATGTGGTTGATCGACAGCGGCACGAGCACATCGAGGTCAGAACCCGGCAGGATGACGTGCTCCACCGAGACCACGAGACTCTCCTGCACGAGCGACAGCTTGACGAGGTTGAGCTGCAGGGTCAGGTCGTTGCAGCGGGCGATGCGGTCGTTCCGATCGGGCGACACCGGCTCCTGCAGCTGCCACTGACCGAAGAACCGCACCAACGCGAGCGGCACCTCCATCTCTGGCTGCGCCTCGGCGACCCGTGCGAAGAGGGTGGTGGCGATGCCCTCGTCGTCGACGATCTTGTACTCCAGGTCTCCGTCGGCGTCGACCTGGGCATCGATGCCGATCCCGGTGAGCACGCCCAGCACGGCGTCGCGTGCGGGGGTCTGGCTCTGCGCGGCACCGTTGGGTGTGCCGGCCGGGTCGTACGGCGTGAAGTTCGGAAGGGCAGTCGGATCGGTCATGGCCCCAACCGTAACGACCACCCCCCCGTCACGTCACTTCGCGTCACAACACCTCTCCCTCTGTCCGGATCGTCACCACTCGTCCACCACTCGTCGACCAAGTGTCGCCGCGCTGCCGCTTCCGGGTTCACGACCGTGCCGGTCAGGGCTACGAGCGGAGCCGACTCCCCCTACGCTGAGCGTCATGTCTCGGCCGCGCCTGCACCCCGACCTGCCTCCCGAGCTCGGAGTTCGCACGACAGCCGACGGAGCGCAGTTCTGCGTCTACGCGGGTCACGCCGGTTCGGTGGAGGTGTGTCTCTTCGACCGCCTGCCAGACGGGACGGAGGTCGAGAGACGGGTGCCCCTCACCCAGCGCGCTCACGGCGCGTGGTTCGACACGGTTCCCGGCGTCGGTGTCGGGCAGCGCTACGGTCTGCGCGTCGGTGGCGAATGGAGCCCGGACGAGTCGTTGCTGCACAACAGCACCAAGCTGCTCATCGACCCCTACGCCCGGGCCATCGAGGGTGAGGTAGAGCTCGACCCCGCTCTCTACGGGCATCACGTGCTGCCTGACCTGCGCGGCGACCGCAGCGTGCGCGACGAGCGGGACTCGGCCCCCCACATGCCTCGCTGTGTCATCGTCGACGACGAGTTCGACTGGGGTGCAGATAAACCCCCGCGTCACTCGCTCACCGAGACCCTGATCTACGAGGTGCACGTCAAGAACGCGACGATGCGCCACCCCGGCGTTCCGGAGCACCTTCGCGGTACGTACGCCGGGCTGGCCCATCCGGCGTTCGTCGAGCATCTGCTCGGGCTCGGAGTGACCGCAGTGGAGCTGCTGCCGGTGCACTCCTTCACCCACGAGCCCGAGCTCGTGGTGCGAGGCCTGACCAACCACTGGGGTTACAACACCCTGGGGTTCTTCGCTCCGCACGCCGCCTACGCCTCGGTCACCGACCCCCAGGGCGTGCTCGACGAGTTCAAGACGATGGTGCGCGACCTCCATTCCGCGGGCATCGAGGTGCTGCTCGACGTCGTCTACAACCACACCGCCGAGCAGCATCGCGACGGGATGACCCTGTCGTGGCGCGGGCTCGACCAACGCGCCTACTACCGTCTTGACGGTCGAGGAGCCGACATCGACGTAACCGGATGCGGTAACACCCTCGACCTCACCCATCCCGTCGTGGCCCGGCTCGTGCTCGACTCCCTGCGCTACTGGGTGCAGGAGTGCCACATCGACGGCTTCCGCTTCGACCTGGCCGTGGCCCTGGCCCGAGGTCGCGACGACGGCTACGACCGCGACCACTCCTTTCACGTCGCGTTGCGCACCGACCCGGTGCTGTCTCGCGTCAAGCTGGTGGCCGAGCCGTGGGACCTCGGAATGCACGGCTGGCGCACCGGCCAGTTCCCGCCACCGTTCTCCGAGTGGAACGACCGTTTCCGCGACACCGCTCGTACCTTCTGGCTGCGTGATCTCGCGGCGGCCTCCTCCGGATCGACCGGGCACGGGGTGCGCGAGCTGGCGACCCGGGTGGCCGGGTCGGCCGACATGTTCGACCGCAGCGACCGAGGCACGATCGCCTCGGTCAACTTCGTGACCGCCCACGACGGTTTCACCCTCGCCGACCTCACAACCTACGACGTCAAGCACAACGGCGTGAACGGTGAAGGCGGCAATGACGGAACGAACGACAACCGGTCGTGGAACCACGGAGTCGAGGGCAGGGGGGCGGATGCCGGCGTCTGGGTGGCGCGACGTCGGTCGATGCGCAACCTGCTCGGCACGCTGCTGGTGTCGTCGGGGGTGCCCATGCTGGCCGGCGGTGACGAGTTCGGCCGCGGCCAGAGAGGAAACAACAACCCCTACAGCCAAGACAACGAGATCAGCTGGAACGACTGGGATCTCGAGCCGTGGCAGCTCGACCTGCTCGCCACCACAGCGCACCTCACGGCGCTGCGCCGCGAGCATCCCGTGCTGCGCCAGCGCTCCTTCTTCACCGGGCGCCAGGTCGACGCCAACGGGTCGACCGACCTCGCCTGGTTCGGTGGCGACGGCGGCCCGATGGAGTCGCGCTTCGACCGAGCCGACACCGTCGTGGTCCAGGCACTGTTCGACGGTGCCTGGCTGGGTCATCGCTCGTTGCTGCTGACCTTCAACGGCGGGTTGTGGCCGGCGGAGGCCTCCCTTCCGGAAGCGCCCGGTGTCACGGCGTACGAGCTGCTCTGGAACAGCACAGACGAGCGGCCGGTGGCGGTCGCCGGGCCTGTGGCCGCCGGCGAAACCGTCACGGTGGGCGAGGCGTCGATGCGCATCTGGCGCGCTCTGTGAAGCAGTAGGCTCGCCGACCCACCAGTTCCGGCGTTCCTCACGCGGCAGCCCACCACGACACGGCGGCCATTCATGAGGCCCAGACCTCTCCAGTCGAGTGGCCACTTTCGTACCGGGTCGAGTCGCCAGTTCGGTTGTGGACAAGACGGTTTCGTAGGCCGGGCAGTGTCAGTGGTGGCCTCTAGAGTTTGAGTCATGAACACCGATGGTTCGCTTCTCGAGAGGCTCCGGCAGCAGCTGGCCGACCTCGAGTCGAGCCAGCGCCGAACTGGTGGAACCGCGGCGGCCGGGTTCTGGTCGACCCTCATCTCGGATGCCGCAGGGCCGGCTTCGTCGGATGGCGCAGGGCCGGCTCCGTCGAATGCCGCCGGCCCTGGTCTGGGTGCCGCTGATCCGATCCCGCCGGGTGCGGGCACGTCGGGTTCGGCCCGGGAGGATGTGCCGGTACGGGAGTTCCCGAAGCCGTTGACGATGCACTGGGCGAACTGGTCGAACGTGTCCGGGGCGTACGCGTCGGGGTTCGCGTTCGCGGCCGCGAGCCTGGACCGTCCCGGGATGGAACCGGCCCGGATGAGCGAGACCGACCTGCTCGAGTCCGTCACCCAGCTCGGCGCCGTACAACACCACCGCGAGGTCAACCTGGTGCGCCTGGTCACCCAGCTCGAGGCCCGTGGGGTGGCTTCACCGGGCGGGTTGTGCCGGGTCGACTGGTTGCGTTCGGTCGACCCCACCATGACCGCCAGCGCCGCCAAAGCCGTCGTCACCTGTGGGGCCGCGTTCAACGAGCCCCGCTGGGCTGACCTGCGCGACGCCGTGACTGGCACCGCGGCTGCGGAGACTCAGGGCGGGCGGGTCACGG
>JBBSTU010000005.1:0-45053 GCA_038235595.1 Actinomycetales bacterium
CGTCGTACCAGGACACGGTGCCGTCCGCCCCGTCGGATGCCACGTCCTGCTGGGCGGCCTGAGCTCCCAAGGGGATCAGATGGTCAGCCTGAGGTCCCTTCTCCCCGTCGACGACGAGGAACGCCACCCGCTGCCCCTCCGAGAGCACGCCGGCTCCCACGATGGCCGAACTGTGCACGAAGATCTCGGCACCACCGCCGTCGGGCGTGATGAAGCCGTACCCTTTGGCAGGCTCGTACCAGGAGGCGGTGCCGAGCAGACCCAGCGGTGTATCAGCGGCCTGGTCGGCCGTGACCCGGACGCGGCGTGCCTGCGGGCCGCGGTCCCCCTCGCCGATCTCGAACTCGACCACCTGCCCCTCCCGGAGCAGCTTCATCGCGCCGTCGCTGACGATCTCGGACGCATGCACGTACAGGTCCTCTGTCTCCTGCCCGAGGGCGATGAAGCCAAACCCCCGGTCGGCGTCGAACCAGCGGACGGTTCCCTCGGTCACGGCTGACTCCCTTATCCAAAGTACGGTCGGTATCCCCCTAGTGTCCCCGACGGGACTGCGACTCGCGTCCGGCGCCCGGCGCCCGGCCGTGGTGGCACCGTCGTGGCAACTGCCCGACTTCGACATCTACGGCACCCGGCGTCCGACGAGTGGCAGAGTCGGACGAGTCGACGTCGTCGGGAGTGTGAGTCGGAACCTGTGGCGACGGCGTTCCACCGTGCCCGTCCAACGGGTGGCGATCACTCGTGCGACGTTCGGGCGCGTTCCTTGATCTCGACGATGACCTGCGTCTTCGCGTCGGCATAGGCATTCATGTCTGACCAGTCTTGGTCGATGAGCGCGCGTTTGGTGCGCTTGTACAGATCGCGGTCAGCCGGGTCTGAGCGGAGGTGATCGCGCAGCAGCAGACGTTCCGCGGGGGCGCGGTCACGCACGTCGTGGATGTGTACGTGCACGTCACGGTCCGGTGTGCGCACCAGCCGGTGCGCCGGTTCGCGGACTCGGAGCTTGTAGCCAGAGTCGAGCAGATGATCGAGGTAGTCCTCTTCGGCGGTGATGTCCTCGACGGTGACCTGGATGTCGATGATGGGCTTCGCCGCAAGCCCCGGCACGGACGTCGAGCCGATGTGTTCGATCTGGAGGGCGGTCGGCCCGAGGGCGGCGCGGATACGGTGTTCGTGCTCGGCGTACTTCTCCGGCCAGCGCGGGTCGTAGTCGGCCAGGACGAGGTCGCGTTTTTCGATGCCTCCGACTAGTTCTACCGTTTGCACATCTGGCCGTCGGGGGCCGCGTTTCGTGGGCATCGTCCGAAGCATTTCACGGGCTGCTGAACACAACGTTCTCTTTCCCCAACGTCACCTATCGGCTCTGGCTCCCCATCTTCCCCATCCTCCCCATCCGCACATCGGCTTAGGTGGGCGAAACGGGTGAAATCTGAGGGAGCGCTACTAGCCGATCCGGGAGTCGCCTTGGCTGCTCTTCGTTGCTGCTGCCCACGGGAAGATCTCCGCAGGGCCCGCGTTGGTGGGTGTGCCGTCTTGGGTGCCTTTCGACAGCTGCCTGGGCGTTCAGGGCTGGGCGGTCGTCGTTCGGGTGGGCTGGGGCGTCTTCGTCGTCGAGGTGGAGGTCGTGGGCGTGCTGCTCGAGGTGCCGGTGGCGGAGGTGCCAGCGGTGGAGCCGGGAACGCTGGCCGGGCCGTCGGGCTGGACCGTTCGCGTCGGCCACGGAGGTGGCACCGAGTTGACGGTGTCTTGGTCTGAGCACGCGGCCGCGAGGGTGATGGTGGCGGTGATGGCTAAGACCCCGGCGACTCTGAGCCAGGTCGACCGGCTCGGCTGGCCGCTCACTTGTCGATGTCCCCGACGACGAAGAACATCGAGCCCAGGATGGCGACCATGTCGGAGATCAGCTGGCCCGGAAGCATCTCGGCGAGCACCGACACGTTGTTGAACGAGGCCGACCGCAGCTTCAGCCGCCAGGGCGTCTTGTCGCCCCGCGAGACCAGGTAGTAGCCGTTGAGGCCGAGGGGGTTCTCGGTGGCGCAGTAGATCTGGCCCTCCGGCACCTTGACCACCTTGGGCAGCTTGACGTTGATCGGCCCCTGCGGCAGACCCCGCAGTCGCTCGACACAGGCCTGCGCGAGGTCGAGGCTGACGTGCACCTGCTCGAGCAGCACCTCGAGACGCGAGAGGCAGTCGCCGCCCGAACGGGTCACCACCCGGCCGGGGCCACCCTCGCCGAACAGCTCGGCGTAGGCGAGGTAGGGGGCATCGCGGCGCAGGTCGAGGTCGAGACCGCTGGCGCGAGCGATCGGGCCGGAGACCCCGAAGGCCAACGCCTTCTCCCTCGGCAGCACCCCGACCTGACGGGTGCGGGCCTCGAGGATCTCGTTACCGACGATGAGGCGTTCGAGGTCGGGGATACGTTTGCGGACGTCGGCGATGGTCGTTTCGACCCGGGTGAGCCAGCCGGCGGGCAGGTCCTCCTTGAGGCCGCCGACGCGGTTGAACATGTAGTGCATCCGCCCGCCGGAGATCTCCTCCATGACGGCCTGCAGCTCCTCGCGCTCACGGAAGGCGTGGAAGATCGGCGTGATGGCGCCGAGCTCGAGCGGGTAGGAGCCGAGGAACATCAGGTGGTTGAGCACCCGGTTCAGCTCGGCCAGCAGGGTGCGGGCCCAGACGGCACGGGTCGGCACCTCCATGCCGAGCATCTGCTCGACGCCGAGCACGACGCCGAGCTCGTTGCTGAAGGCGCTGAGCCAGTCGTGACGGTTCGCGAGCACGATGATCTGCCGGTAGTCGCGCACCTCGAAGAGCTTCTCGGCTCCTCGGTGCATGTAGCCGATGATCGGCTCCGCGGTGACGATGCGTTCGCCGTCGACGACGATGCGCAGCCGCAGCACCCCGTGGGTGGCCGGGTGCTGAGGGCCGATGTTGAGCACCATGTCGGCCGTCGCGAGCCCGCCTGCGCCGATGCCGACCGTCAGGGCGCGCTCGGTTCCGGAACGGGCCGCGGCGGTCGTCTCGGTCATAGGCCCGAGTATGCCGTGTGTACCTGCCCGCCCTGCGCGCGAGTGCGGCAGAGTGTTCCCGTGACGACATCGCTCGACCTGCACGATCCCGCCTTCGTGGCCGACCCCTACCCCGGCCTGGCGCAGGCCCGGGAGCAAGACCCCATCGTGTGGCACGAGGGCCTCGGTCAGTGGGTGACCACCACCCACGGGGCCGCCAGCGACGTGCTGCGCAACCGCCGGTTGGGCCGCATCTTCCACGAACGCTCGACCTCACCCGATGACCCGTGGACCGTGTTCGACTGGCTGCACGCCGACTCGATCCTCGACTCGGAGCCGCCGAAGCACACCAGACTGCGCCGGCTCGTGGCCGGCGCCTTCGCCCGCGGCCACGTGGCCCGCCTCCAGCCCCGGGTCGAGCAGATCGCCGCGAGCCTCCTCGAGGAGGTGGTAGACCGGTTCGAGCGCGATGGGCAGGTCGATGTCATCGAGACGTTCGCCGAACCGCTACCCGTGCTGGTCATCTGCGAGCTGCTGGGGGCGCCGACCGCCGACTGGAAGCAGCTGCGCGACTGGAGCCAGGCCATCGTCAAGATGTACGAGCTCGACCCGTCACCCGACTCTCAGCACGAGGCGCAGCGAGCGTGTGACGGCTTCGCCGCCTGGGTCGAGCGTCTCGCGGCGGATCGACGCGAGCATCCCGGCGACGACCTGCTCACCTCGCTGGTCGAGGCCCGCTACGGCAGCGACCGGCTGTCGGCTCGAGAGCTGGTCGCCACGGTCGTGCTGCTGCTCAACGCCGGCCACGAGGCCAGCGTCAACGGCTTCGGCAACGGCCTCGGGTCACTGCTGTCGAGCCCCGAGCAACGCGACGCAGTGATCGCCGGTCTCGACGACGACGCGGTGGTCGCGCGACTGGTCGAGGAGATGCTGCGTCACGACTCGCCCTTGCACCTGTTCGAGCGCACCGCGACAAGTGACGTCGACCTGCACGGCGTCACGATCAAGGCCGGGCAGAAGGTCTCGGCCCTGCTCGGGGCCGCGAACCGCGACCCTGCCGTGTTCGACGCGCCCGACCAGTTCCGGGCCGACCGTGAGGCCAACCCGCACCTCGCGTTCGGACTCGGGATCCACTTCTGCCTGGGTGCCCCGCTGGCCCGCATGGAGCTGGCGGTGAGCGTGCGGGCGCTGCTGAGGGCGCTGGGCCCCGTCGAGGTGGTCGAGGCACAGCGCCGCCCGACATTCGTGCTGCGTGGCTACGAACGGTTGGTCGTCGCACCGGTCGGGCAGTGCCGATGAGCGAGCTGACCCCCTACATCTGCGTGTCCGACGGGCGGGCCGCCATGGCCTGGTACCACGACGTGTTGGGCGCCGAGGTCGTCTACGAGCCGATCGAGATGCCCGACGGACGCATCGGGCACGTCGAGCTGGCCATCGACGGCGCCCGGTTCATGATGTCCGACGAGTTCGCCGACGCCGGCGTTGCGGCACCCGACCCGACGCGCGGCAACGACGTCGGCCTGCACCTGTCGGTTCGAGACGTCGATGCCATCGCCGCCGGCGTCATCGCGTCTGGGGTGGCGCTCGACCGCGGCCCGGAAGACAGCCCGCCGGCCGGTCGGGTTGCGGTGTTCCACGACCCGTTCGGGCACCGCTGGTTCCTCAACCAGCCGCTCGACCAACCCCACGAATAAGTGAGCCGCGAGCCCAGACCAGCCCAGGAATTCTCAGACGAGCCCAGACGATCTCACTGCTGACGACGCCCGCGGAGCACGAAGAACGCCCCGACCGCGATCACGACGAGCACGCCGATGACGCTGAGCAGCACCGGCACGAGTGACGAGCTCTCGTTCGCGACCGGGCTGGAGGTGGAGGCAGGGGCGGCCGGTGCCGTGCTCGTCGCTGCGGTGGTGGACGGGGTGCTGGTCGCTGGAGTGGGAGCGGCAGGGGAGCCGTCTGCCCCCGCGCTGGCCTGGAACGAGAAGGTCCCCGTCACCGGGTGACCGTCGTCAGAGGTGACCCGGTAGGTGACGGTGTAGCTACCCGCCGGCGCCGTGGGCGAGACGGCTTGAACGAGTGTGCTGCCCTCGATGGTGGGCTTCCCCGTGGCAACGTCCCCGGTGGGTCCCTTGACGATCACCTG
Source organism: Actinomycetales bacterium (assembly GCA_038235595.1). Lineage (GTDB taxonomy): Bacteria > Actinomycetota > Actinomycetes > Actinomycetales > Dermatophilaceae > DSM-29435. The sequence continues at coordinate 5,149 of JBBSTU010000005.1, forward strand.
GGTGCCGATGGCGAGCGGTGGTTCCGAGAACTGGAGGCTGACCGTCGACGGCATCCCCTCCAGAGTGGTGCCCTCGGCCGGTGTCGTCTTCTGGAGGACGTCGTGCGCCGATGCAAGGCTCGGCAGGGCGAGGGCGATGACGGCCAGGAGAACCAGGGAGAAGAGCGAGGTGACGAAGCGGCGCATGGGTTCAGGCTATGTCGCCACCGGGTACCGGCTCGATGGCCCACCAGAAGGCGCCGTAGCCGTCGGGCTCGATGAGGGCGGCCTCGGCCGAACACCTCTCCAGCGCGCGGAGATAGGCGAGCGCGTCGGCAGCGGCGAGCCTGTGGTCAGGCAGTCGCCCCCGCACCCCGAGCTCGCGCAACACATCGCGCTGAAGACCGACACGGTCGGCCCCGAGGGTGTCGACCGCCACGTGCGCCGTGATGTCGCACGACCCGTCGGGCACCGGGTCGACCTGCCGCCCGGTCGCGTAGGCCATGAGCGTGCCCTCGGGGGGCCGGGTGACCCGGGTGTGCCCGTAGTCGACGGCGACGACGAGGCCGGACACGACCCGGTCGAGCAGCCCGCGCCAGGCTTCGTCGCGTGAGGCGCCGACCTCGACCCGGTTGCCGGGGCGGCTGACGGGCCAGTGCGACCGGCACCAGGCCAGGTCGGCCGGGTCGAGCGGCCCGCCCAACGACTCACCGCCGGATGCCGGGTCGACCAGCACCGTGCGCAGCCGGCCATGGTCATCGACCTGCGCCACCGCACACGGCACGACGTCGAGCCACTCGTGCGCGATCACCAACGCGTCGGTGAGGCCAGTGAGCTGGGCGGGTAGCTCGCCTCCGCCGGGGGAGCGCACCCACTCGACGGCTTCATCGAGGCCGTCGGGGCGGTCGACGATGTCGGCCGCCACCACCCGGGTCGCCACCAGTCGCGGGCGAGTAGCGACCTCTGGTCGAGTGGCGTCTTCCTTCGGGAGAGTGGCCATTTCCGTTCCCGTGGTTGCTCGCGCGAGCACGTTCAGAGCGGGCACAGCGGGCACAGCGGACAGGGCGGCAAGCAGGTGAGTCGCCAGCTCGCCCCGGCCCGCTCCGATGTCGACGACCACAGCAGGCGGGGCGGAGTGGGATCTCATCCACAACCGGAGCAGAGCCTCGGCGAGCACCGCCCCCGTGGAGCCGTGGGTAGCCGTGCTGAAGTGGGCTGCCGGCCCTCCGGCGGCACGGTAGAAGCCGCGCTCGGCGCCGTACAACGCCTCGTGCCAGGCCTCGCGCCAGGGGCGGAGCAGCGAAAGAGGATCCACGGCGACCGACTGTAGGCGATAGCGTTCAGCACGTGACCAGCCCGCTCGACCGTCCTGCCCGCTTCGACGTCGGCATCGTCGGCGCGGGCCGGGTCGGCGCCACCCTCGGAGCGGCCCTCGCCCGCGCGGGGCACCGGGTCACAGGCGTGTCGGCCGTGAGCGAGGCCAGCCTGGCCCGGGCTGACGCGATGCTGCCGGGGGTGCCGGTGCGCACCGTGCCGGAGGTCGTCGACGGTGCGCACCTCGTGCTGCTCGCAGTGCCCGACGACGCGCTGGCCGAGCTCATCGCGGGCCTCGCCGCCACCGAGACCTTCACCCCGGGCCAGCTGGTGGTGCACACCTCGGGCGCCCACGGCATCTCGGTGTTCGAGTCGGCCGTCGACACCCAGATCATGCCCCTGGCCCTGCACCCGGTGATGACCTTCACCGGCACGGCCATCGACCTCGACCGCCTCCAGGACTGTTGCTTCGGCGTCACCACGGTCGACCTGGCCCGCCCCCTGGCGGAGGCGCTCGTCATCGAGATGGGCGGCGAACCGGTGTGGGTGCCGGAGCGGCAGCGGGTGACCTACCACGCCGGGTTGGCGCACGGCGCCAACCATCTCGTCACCCTGGTGGCCGAGTCGATGCAGCTGCTGGAGACAGCGGGCATCGACGATCCCGCACGGCTGCTCGAGCCGCTGCTGTCGGCCGCGCTCGCGGGCGCCCTCCAACAGGGGGATGCCGCTCTCACCGGCCCGGTGGCCCGGGGTGACGCCGGCACCGTGGCCGAGCACGTGAGGGTGCTGGGTCAGGTGGCCCCCGACATCCTGCCGACCTACCTGGCCCTGGCCCGCGCGACGGCGCAGCGGGCCCTGCTGAGCGGCCGGCTCAAGGCGTCGGCGGCGCAGCCCCTGCTCGAGCTGCTCGCCCACCAGAAGGAGAACCCGTGACCGACAAACCCGGCCGACCCGACGGCACGGCATCCGCACCGGTCGTGGTTCGCAGTCGCGACGAGCTCGTCGCGGCCCGCTCCGCCCTCGTCGACGGTGACGTCGCGGTCGTCATGACGATGGGGGCGCTGCACGAGGGCCACGCCATCCTCATCCAGACGGCCCGCGCGGCGCACGCAAACGTCATCGTGACGATCTTTCTCAACCCGCTTCAGTTCGGCCCCAAAGAAGACCTCTCGCTCTACCCCCGCACCTTCGACGGCGACCTGCAGATCTGCTCGGATGCCGGTGTCGACCTCGTCTTCGCCCCCACCCCCGACGTCATCTACCCCGACGGCGACCCGGCGGTTCGGGTGTCGGCGGGCCCTCTCGGGGACGTGCTCGAGGGGCAGTCGCGGCCGGGACACTTCGACGGCATGCTGACCGTCGTGGCTAAGCTGATGCACCTGACCCGTTGCGACGCAGCGTATTTCGGCCAGAAGGACGCCCAACAGCTGCTGCTCATCCGGCGGATGTGCCGCGACCTCGACTTCCCGGTGCGGGTCGTGGCGGTGCCCACCGTTCGCGAGCCCGACGGCCTGGCGATGTCGAGTCGCAACACCTACCTGACCGAGTCCGACCGCGAGACGGCCTCCTGCCTGTCGGCCGCCCTGCGCGCCGGAGCCGCGGCGGCGGCCGACGGGCCCTCGGCCGTGCGCCGGGCCGCGCGCGCCGTGCTCGTGCGAGAACCCCTCGCGCTCGTCGACTACCTGGTGCTGGTGCATCCCGACACGCTGGTCGACGTGCCCGAGTGGTATCGCGGTGAGGCGCTCCTGGCGGTCGCCGGCCGGGTCGGAACGACCCGCCTCATTGACAACCTGCCGCTGCTGCTCGGCCCCGGGGGCAGCGCCCTCGAGGTGTTCACCGTCGCATGAGACCGAAGGGACACCCTGTGCCGAGCACCACGCCCGACCCAGCACCGACTCACCCAGCACCGACTCACCCAGCACCGGTTGACACCCCACCGACCGGCATCCGCATACCGCGACGCCTGCGGTCTCGCGAGCCCGGCTGGACCACGACCGCCGACGTCATCGTCGTCGGCTCCGGCGTGGCCGGCCTGACCACGGCGCTGCGCCTGCGTCGGCGCGTGGCCCGGGTGCTGCTCGTGACCAAGACCGTGCTCGACGAGGGGTCCACGGCGTGGGCCCAGGGCGGTATCGCCGCGGTCATGTCGCCCGAGGACAGCGCGGCCGAGCACGTGATCGACACCCTGGTCGCGGGCGTGGGCCTGTGTGACATCGAGGCCGTCGAGACGCTCGTGCGTGAGGGCACGGATGCCGTGTGGGACCTCATCGCGCTCGGCGCCGAGTTCGACCGGGGCGACACGGGTCAGATCTCGTTGACGCGCGAAGGCGGCCACCATCGTGACCGCATCCTGCACGCCGGTGGAGACGCCACCGGCAAGGAGATCTCACGGGCCCTCATCGCGGCGCTCAAGCGCGTGCAGGATGACCCCGGCATCGAGGTCATCGAACACGCCCTCGTGGTCGACCTGCTGACCGACGCCGCCAGCCGGGTCTGTGGAGTCACCCTCCACGTCATCGGGGAGGGCCAGGTCGACGGGGTGGGCGCCGCGCACGCCCGCGCTGTCGTGCTCGCCACGGGGGGCCTCGGTCAGATCTACGCATCGACGACGAACCCGCCGGTGGCAACCGGCGATGGGATGGCTGCGGCTCTGCGAGCCGGGGCCACCCTCGCCGATCTCGAGTTCGTGCAGTTCCACCCGACCGTGCTCTGGCTGGGCGAGGGCTCGCGCGGCCAGCAGCCGTTGATCTCCGAGGCGGTGCGAGGGGAGGGGGCCTTTCTCGTCGACGGGCAGGGGGTGGCGTTCATGCAGGGCCAGCACCCGTTGGCCGACCTCGCCCCGCGTGACGTCGTGGCTCGCGCGATCCTGCGCCGGATGCGCGAGACCGGCACCGACCACGTGTTCCTCGACTGTCGTCATCTCGGTGCGGAGTTTCTCGAGCGCCGGTTCCCCTCGATCGTGGAACGGTGTCGAGAGCTCGGGTTCGACCCCGCGACCGAGCTGCTGCCCGTGGCGCCGGCTCAGCACTACGCCAGCGGCGGAGTGAAGACGGATCTTCGGGGCCGGTCTTCGCTGGAAGGGCTCTACGCCTGCGGTGAGACCTCGTGCACCGGTGTGCACGGAGCCAACCGGCTGGCCAGCAACTCGCTGCTCGAGGGCCTGGTGTTCGCCCGGCGCATCGCCGATGACCTCACCGCTCGGCTCACGGCCGGAGAGCTGCCCGAGACCGCGCCGGTCGACCCGGGTGGCGACCGCGAGCTGCTCCGACCCAAGCGACGGCTCACGGTGCAGCGCGCCATGACTGCCGGGTCGGGAACGGTGCGTTCGGCGGCATCCCTCGACGCGACCGAGCTCGCGTTGGCTGCCCTGAGCGTCCGCGCGGCTGACGGTGACGGGGGGCGCAAGGGCGGCCCGAAGAGCTGGGAGACGACCAACCTGCTGCACCTGGGCCATGCTCTGACTCGAGCCGCCTTGCTGCGTGAGGAGACCCGGGGCGGCCATGTACGAGAAGACTTCCCGCACCGAGACGACTCCCGGTTCCTGCACCACGTGCTGCTCTCGCGCTCGGTCACCGGTGACCTGGTGACCCAGGTGCTCGAGGTGCCGCCCGAGAACCTGGTCGGTCTCGATCTCGACCAGGCCGCTGACCCGCAACCAGAGACGGTAGGCCAGGAATGAGCAACGTGGATGCCGTGAACGCGCGGCCGGGCGCTGACGGGCTCGAGGGTTTTCCCGAACGCCAGGCTCGTGACCTCATCCGGGTCGCGTTGCTCGAAGACCTCGGCCCTGACGGTGTCGACGTCACGACCATGGCCACGATCCCGGCCCAGCAGGAGCGGGTCGCCGAGATCGTGGCACGCGCGCCCGGCGTGGTGGCCGGCGTGCCTGTCATCGCCTTGACGCTTGCTGCTGTGGCGGAGACGATCGGCGGCGAGATGCCGTCGGTCGAGGTGGTCGCCGGTGACGGCACTCGGCTGAGACGCGGCGATGTCATTGCGCGCCTGTCGGGTCAGGCCCGGGTCATCCTCATCGCCGAACGCACCATCCTCAACATCATCAGCCGGTTGTCGGGAGTGGCAACCCACACGCGTCGCTGGGCCGACGCCCTCGACGGCACCTCGACCATGGTGCTCGACACGCGCAAGACGACACCGGGGATGCGCTGGCTGGAGAAGTACGCAGTGCGCACCGGCGGCGGCACCAACAAGCGGATGGGCCTCTACGACGTCGCCATGATCAAGGACAACCACAAGATCGCAGCCGGGTCGGTCGCCGGGGCCTACGACCTGGTTCGGAGCGCCTACCCGAACGTGAGCGTTCAGGTCGAGGTGACGACCGCGGCGGAGGCGCAGGAGGCCTACGAGGCCGGTGCGCGCTTCATCATGTGCGACAACATGGCCCCCCAGCTGCTCGCCGAGACGGTCGAGCTGCTCCGCGCCGCAGGCGAACCCGTCGAGATCGAGGCCACCGGCGGGCTGACTCTCGAGGTCGTCAGGGAGTACGCCGACACCGGGGTCGACTACGTCTCGGTCGGTGGTCTGACCCACAGCAGCCCCATTGTCGACATCGCCCTCGACCTGACCGACTGACTGACTGAGTGACTGATCGACTGGCTGCACCCAGCGGCGTCAGAAGCGGCGGTGCCAGAGGTTGACGGCGTAGTCGACGCCGGTGGCGTCGGGGAACTCCTCGAGGATGAGGTCGGCGTGCTCGGGAGCGAACTCGATGGCGACCACGGCCTCGAAGTCGGCGCGGGTGTCGAAGGTCCACCGGATGTCGAGCCGCTCACGCTGCCAGGCCTGTCGGGCCCAGAACCGCTCGATGGCACGCGGGTCATAGCTGGGCAGCGCTCGGCGGAACCACCGACCGAACGTCGACCGGGTCGCGTCGTTGTCGATGACGAACGCGGCCCCGCCCGGACGCATGACCCGGGCGAGCTCGGCGAGGCCGGGCTCGCAGCCGGGCCCGAAGAAGTACGACCATCGCGCGTGGGCGACGTCGAACGAGTCGTCACTCACGCCGATCGAGGCGGCGCCCTCCTCGCGCACCGAGGCCGACGGCATCCGCGAGACCCGTTCTGCCGCAAGGGTGGCCAACGGGGGATGTGGCTCGACGCCGACCACCGACCGCGCCTCTCGAGCGAACACTGGCAAGTGGAAGCCGGTTCCGCAGCCGATGTCGACGACGTCGAGCCCCGACCAGTCGAGCACCGACCTCATCGCCGCCTCGATGACACCCTCACGGTCGACGCCGCGGTTCTCGACCTCGTAGACGTCGGGGCTCTCCCAGATGTTGGGGGAGGGGATGATCTCGTTCACGCTGTCGTCACCTGACCTCACTTCGACTTCTGGGCCTCGATCGTGGCGGGGTGAACGAGCAGGGGCAGCAGTTTTCGCACGCCGCGGGCCCGCACCGCCTTCACCTGCGCGAGGTGAGCCTCGGCGCGGATCGCCAGCTGCTCGTAGGCCGCCGCGCCCATCAGCTCGACCAGCTCGGGTCGGTTGGAGCGGTAGACCGGCTCGCGCCCGACGTGCGCTTCCGAGTTTCCCGAGCAGTACCAGTCTAGGTCGTGCCCGCCGGGCCCCCAGCCACGACGGTCGTACTCGGTGATCGTCACCTCGAGGTAGCTCGTGTCGTCGGGCAGCTCGACGGTGCGGAAGGTGCGCCGGATCGGCAGCTGCCAGCAGACGTCGGGCTTGAGCGTCAGCGGCTGCACGCCCGTGAGCACGGCGTGCTGGTGCAGCGAGCAGCCGGCGCCGGCCGGGAAGCCCGGTCGGTTGAGGAAGATGCAGGCACCGTCGACGACCTTCGTCTTGTGTGCTCCGTCCTCCTTCTCGGTCCAGTCCTTGCGGCTACCGGTGGCGGTCCCGACCGCGTGGTACTGCCACTCGTCGTCGCCGAGCTCTGCGACCGCCGCCGCCACCCGCTTGAGGTCGTCCTTACCGGTGAAGTGAGCGCCGAGGGTGCAGCAGCCGTCGTCGGGACGGCCCTCGTAGATGCCGGCGCAGCCGCTTCCGAAGATGCACGTCCAGCTGCTCGTCAGCCAGGTCAGGTCGCAGCGGTAGCGCTGCGCCGCATCGTCGGGATCGGTGAACTCGACCCAGACGCGGGGAAGATCCAGAGGTGCTTCGGCCACCGGCACACCTTATGCGCTCGTGGTTTCCGACCGTGCAGGCTCGCTCACGGAGTGGTCACGAGCGGTAGAATAGGGGCGGCGTCCAGGTCGCCACCGGTGCGCGGGAAGAGGCTCAGCCTCCCTGGCGGTGAGAACAGCAGGCCGACCTCCTTTCGGCCCGACCCAGCGCACACCGGGCACGACGAGAGGAGGGCGTCATGGCCCTGTCCCTGCCCAGCAACCCCGATCTCGAGCGGTTCCGTCGAGACGCGCGCCGGCTCCAGCGGGCCGTGCGAGCCGAGCAACCCGAGGCGTTCGCTCTGGTCGCCGCCCAACACCCTGGCGGGGGACCCACCAGCGCCTCGGCGTTCACCCTGGCCGACGCCCAGCTCGTGGTCGCGAGATCGTACGGTCTGGCCAGCTGGCCGAAGCTGCGGGAGTTTCTCCGGCGCAGCGAGCCGATGCGACGAGACCCTACCGCGCTGTCCGCCGAAGTGGTCGAGGCTGACCCGACTGCCGCCGTGCCTGCCCTGGCCTGCCTGGCCTACGACGAGAACGATGATCCGGCCAGGTGGGCTCGCGCAGCTCAGCTCATCGACCAGCATCCGGGCCTGGTGGCGCAGGGCCTCGCGGTTGCGGCCGCAGCCGGTGATGCCGACGCCGTGCGGGCCCACCTCGCCGCCGACCCGAGCAGCGCCGGTCGCGAGGTGGGCCCGTTCCGGTGGCCACCACTGCTCTACGTCGTCTACTCCCGGATGCCGCAGGCCGACGCGGTGGCGAGCGCCAAGCTGCTGCTCGCCGCCGGCGCCGACCCCGACAGTGGCTACCTCTGGCGGGGCCTGCCCCCGCCCTTCACCGCGTTGACCGGCTGCTTCGGGGAAGGTGAGATGGGGCCGGGTCGTGCGCCCCGGCATCCACGTTGGCGCGAGCTGGCCCTGGTGCTGCTCGAGCACGGCGCCGACGCCAACGACCGACAGGCGCTCTACAACCGGATGTTCGGTCGCGACGACAGTCACCTGCGGCTGCTCTTCGACCATGGTCTCGGCGAGTCGACGAGCGAAGTGTGGGCTGCGCGCATCGGGGTCGCGGGCGAGACGGTCGCTGAGATGATGAGCCGGCAGGTGCGCTGGGCGCACGCCCACGGGTTCGCAGAACGGGTCACCCTGCTCGCGCAACACGGGTTTGCGTCGGAACCGCACGCGCCGGGCGGCCCGAGCGCACCGGCGCGACGAGCGCCACGCATCCACCGGGCCGCCAGCGCAGCCGCGATCGCTGCGGCAGTGGCCTCCGGCGCCGACGTCAACGCCCGGCACCACGGGCGCACCGCCCTGCACCAGGCCGCGCTGATGGGTGACCTGGAGGTCATCGCAGCTCTCCTCGAGGCGGGCGCCGACCGGGCCGCCGTCGACCGCGAACACGGCACCACCCCCCTCGAATGGGCCCGGTGGGCCCGTCAGACGGCCGCTGTCGAGCTCTTGCGAGACCCCCCGCACTACGGTGGCGCTCATGACGTCCCGTGACCGACCGGTGCCAGCCGGCACCGGCCGCCGCGGACGGCGCCCGGGTGGTGACGACACGCGGGCGTCGATCATCGAGGCGGCCCGGTCGTCGTTTGCGGCCAAGGGCTACGACCGGGCGAGCCTGCGCGGTATCGCCCGTGACGCCGCAGTCGACCCGGCGCTCGTGCACCACTACTTCAAGGGCGGCAAGGCCGAGCTCTTCGTGGAGACCCTCGCCGTGCCGGTGAACCCCACCGCCCTGGTCGACCGGATCGTTGCTGGTGATCCGGAACGTCTGGGCTGGCGCCTCATCGAGACGTTCCTGGCCGTCTGGGACCCGCCCGATCGGCGTGACAGCCTCGTTGCGCTGATCCGCTCGAGCATGGCCAGTGACGACTCGGCGCGGATGCTGCGAGAGTTCCTCGGCCGCGAGGTGTTCGGTCGCATCGCGGTGTCCGTGGGCTCCCCCGACCCCCTGCTGAGGGGTTCGCTCGCGGCCTCCCAGGTCATCGGCATGGCCGTCATGCGCTACGTCGTCAAGCTGCCGGCTCTCGCCGAGGCCTCCAACGAGCAGATCGTCGCCCAGCTCGGGCCGGTGCTTCAGCACTACCTGCTGGACAGCGAGATCGACGACCGCTAGATTTCATCACATGATGAATAATGTCGAGGGCCCGGTGATCGCGATCCGCGGCCTGCAGGTGTCACGAGGCGGACGGCCCGTCATCCGCGACCTCTCGCTCACGGTGCCGTCGGGCCAGGTCGTCGGCCTGCTCGGGCCGTCAGGCTCTGGAAAGTCGACCCTGATCCGCTCGATCGTCGGGGTCCAGGTGATCCGCGCCGGCACGGTCACCGTGCTCGGTCACCCGGCTGGATCGCCGGCCCTGCGGTCTGAGGTCGGTTACGTCACCCAGAGCCCCAGCGTCTACGGCGACCTGACCGTGCGAGAGAACATCGCCTACTTCGCCCGGGCCGTCGGACTGCGCGGGGCCACGCTGACGGATGCCGTCGAGCGCACCCTCGCCGAGGTCGACCTCACCTCGCACGCTGCCCAGCTGGTCGCCGCCCTGTCGGGTGGGCAGGGCTCGAGGGTCTCGCTCGCCGGGGCCCTCGTCGGCCGGCCCACGTTGCTGATGCTCGACGAGCCGACGGTGGGCCTCGACCCGGTCCTGCGGCGCGACCTCTGGAACCTGTTCGGGCACCTCGCGGCGGCCGGCCACTCACTGGTGGTCTCGAGCCACGTCATGGACGAGGCCGCCCGCTGCGACCGGCTGGTGCTGCTTCGCGAAGGTGAGGTGCTGGCCGACGTGACCCCTGCGGAGCTGCTCACCCAGACGGGCGCTCCCGACGCGGATGCCGCCTTCCTCAAGCTCATCGATGCCGAGAGCGCGACGTCGCCGCAGGGCACGGCTGGGCACGGCGGGCAAGAGGGGCGGGAGGCGTCGTGAACGCCGGGCTGACCCTGGCCACCGCGGCTCGTGTGCTGCGCCAGGTGCGCAGCGATCCCCGCACCATCGCCCTGATCCTCGTCGTGCCCTGTGTGCTGCTCGGGCTGCTCGCCTGGATCTACGCCAGCACCCCGGTCTTCGACAGCATCGGCCCGGCACTGCTCGGCGTCTTCCCGATGATCGTCATGTTCATCGTCACCTCGGTGGCCACCCTGCGTGAGCGCCAGTCGGGCACTCTCGAGCGTCTGCTCACCACCCCGATGGGCAAGGGCGACTTCATGCTCGGGTACGCCGTGGCGTTCGGGGCGCTCGCCGTCGTGCAGGCCCTGGTGGCAACCGGGTTCGCGGTGTGGGCGTGCGGTCTCGAGGTCGCGGGGCCGGTGTGGCTGCTGATCGTCGTGGCCGTGTTCAACGCCCTGCTCGGTACGGCCCTCGGCCTGCTCGCCAGCGGCTTCGCCCGCACCGAGTTCCAGGCCGTGCAGTTCATGCCGGCGTTCATCCTGCCGCAGTTCCTGCTGTGCGGGCTGCTCGTCGCCCGTGATGCCATGCCGGAGGTGCTGCGCTGGGTCTCTGACGTGTTGCCGCTCTCGTACGCCGTCGACGCCATGAAGCAGATCGGGGTCAGCGCCGACCCGTTGGCCGCGGTGGCCGCTGACCTCGGCATCGTCACCGGTTTCGTCGTGCTGTCGCTCGCCCTCGCCTCGCTGACCCTGAGCCGCCGCTCTCCCTGAGAGTTTCGTCGCCGAACGCCGGGCTGATGGTCGAACGAGGCGGCACACCACCGTGTTCGACCCCGAACGAGTCGTTCGCGGGGCAGGAGAGCGGGAGGGTGGGGGGCGGCGGGGCGGGGATGACGGACAATGGGGGCATGACGATCCGGGTCGGGCTCTCGACCTCGTCGGTGTACCCCGACAACGCGGCGACCGCTTTCGCGACCGCCCGCAACCTCGGCTACGACACCGTCGAGGTGATGGTCTGGACCGATCCGGTCACCCAGGAGGCCGGGGCCCTGCGCGCGCTGGCCGACCATCATGGCGTACCCATCGTGTCGGTGCATGCCCCCACCCTGCTGGTCACCCAGGGCGTCTGGGGCAGCGAGCCCTGGGAGAAGGTCGACCGGTCGATCGAGATGGCCCTCGAGGTGGGGGCGCAGACCGTGGTGCTGCATCCGCCGTTCCGGTGGCAACGTGAGTATGCCGCTGGGTTCGTCGACGGCATCGCGCTTCGTGAGCACGACTCGGGGGTGCGGCTCGCCGTCGAGAACATGTACCCGTGGCGCACCCCCGGGCGCGAGACCCTCGTCTACCTGCCGCATTGGGACCCCACGTCACAGCCTTACGACCACGTCACTCTCGACCTGTCGCATACGGCCACGGCCGGTTCCGACGCGCTCGCGATGGCCCGGGCGCTCGGTCCCCGGCTCACGCACCTGCACCTCACCGACGGTCTCGGCTCGTTCAAGGACGAGCACCTCGTGCCGGGCCGTGGGGGGCAGCCGTGCGCCGAGCTGCTGCAGCATCTCGCCGACATCGCCTGGCCGGGCGATGTCGTCGTCGAGGTGAGCACCCGCAAGGCCGGCCCCGACCAGCGTGAGATCGACCTGGCCGAGGCCCTGGCTTTCGCCCGGTTGGGGCTGGTGCCGACCAGGGGGGCCAGCCGCATCTGAGACCTGCTCGGGCACGACTCGGCTAGCGTCGACCCGAGTGATGCCCGAGGCTCGAGGCCGATCGAAGGATGTGAACGTGGACGACAGCGACAAGCGGTGGCCGAGCAGCGTGTACGACCAGGGCGAAGAACCCGACCCGCGGTTCTCGCTCGCCAACGAGCGCACCTTTCTGGCCTGGGTGCGCACGACCTTGGCCCTGCTCGCGGCGGCAGCGGCCATGGACGCCCTTGACCTACCGATGCCAGACCGGCTCCAGCGCGCCGTCGCCGTGCTGCTGGCCGTGGTCGCTCTCTTTACCGGCGTGCAGGCCTGGCTCGGCTGGGCCCGCACCGAGCGGGCCATGCGCACCGGCCGTCCGCTGCCGAGCAACCGGGCCAGTCTGCCCATCGCGATCGCCGTGTCGGTCGTGGCGCTCGCCCTGGCTCTCGCCTCCCTGTTGCGGGTCTGAGATGACCGGAGACGACACCGGGGCCGGCCCCCCACGCGGGATGGCACCGGAACGCACGGCCCTGGCGTGGTCGCGCACGGGGTTGGCCCTGCTCGGCGCCGGGCTGCTCGTCGGGCGGCTGGCTCTCGGCTCGCTGGGCCTGGCGGTGGTGGTGCCCCTGGCCCTGGCCCTGGCCCTCACCGGCTGGGTGCTGGTCAACTCGCTGCGCCGCGGGCGGTGGTCGCGTCCGGTGACGAACGAGGGGCTGCCGGCATCCGTCATCCACGACGGACGGCTCCCCGCTGTGGTGGCTGTCGTCATCACGCTGCTCTGCCTGTGTGAGCTGGCCTCGGTGCTGGCCGGCTGGAGCTAGGGCTCCGAACCCGGGATACGTTGGTGGTCCCACCAGAAAGGCGCCGCATGATCGAGATCCTGACTGCCACCCAGCTGCCCCGGGCCCGGGCGGCCGGCGCCTTGGTCGCCGACATCCTGCAGACGCTGAAGGGCCGCAGCACCGTGGGCACCAACCTGCTCGACATCGACGGGTGGGCCCAGGGCATGATGACCGCGGCCGGAGCCTTGTCGTGCTACGTCGACTACGAGCCGTCCTTCGGGCGCGGACCGTTCGGTCACTACATCTGCACCTCGGTCAACGACGCCGTGCTGCACGGGCTGCCCCACGACTACCCGCTGGCCGACGGGGACCTGCTCTCGCTCGACCTCGCCGTCTCTCACGAGGGGGTCGTCGCCGACTCCGCCATCAGCTTCATCGTGGGCGACTCGAAGCAGCCGGAGAGCGTCGCGATGATCAGCGCGACCGAACGTGCGCTGGCCGCAGGGATAGCCGCCGCCGGTCCTGGGGCTCGCCTCGGCGACCTCTCCCATGCCATCGGCGCCGTGCTCTCCGATGCGGGGTATCGGATCAACACCGAGTTCGGAGGTCATGGGCTCGGGTCGACGATGCACCAGGACCCGCACGTCGCCAACACCGGGCGGCGCGGTCGCGGCTACCGGCTGCGCCCGGGGCTGCTGCTGGCCCTGGAGCCGTGGGTCATGGCCGACACCGCCGAGCTCGTCACCGATGCGGACGGGTGGACGCTGCGAAGCGCGACCGGCTGCCGCACCGCCCACAGCGAGCACACGATCGAGATCACCGACGACGGGGCCGAGATCCTCACTCTGCCGAGGTAGTCGGCCCCGGGAGGTCGGAGCCAGGGGCTACGACGACGCACCGACCACTAAGGTCCGCGCCAGCCTCGCGGGCGAACCGACAGCATGTCGACGCTCGCCCCGGAGGGGGCGTCCATCGCGAACCGGGCGGCCTGCACGACCGACTCCACGTCGAGGTAGGCGCCAGCGTCGTAGTCAGCGCCCTCGAACTCGACGAGCTCGTGCTGCATGTCGGTGTCGACCCGGCCTGGATGCAGGGAGGTGACCCGCACGCCGTGGCTCCGTTCCTCCTCCCGCAACGCGTCGGTGAGGGCCCGCAGCGCGAACTTCGACGCGCAGTAGGCGCCTGACGACGCTCCCGAGACCAGGCCCGACCCGGAGTTGACGGCGAGCACGAGGCCGTGGGCCCGGCGCAGGGCGGGCAGCAGGGCCCGCGTCACCGTCGCGACGGCCACGACGTTCACCGTCATCGACTCGAGCCAGTCGGATGCCGGTGAGTGCGCCACGGTGCCCGAACGCAGCACACCGGCGGAGTGCACGAGCACGTCGACCCGCTCGAGCCGCTCCACGGCCTCGCTGAGGGCCTGGTCGAGCGACCCGCCGGGGGAGCAGTCACCGAGGTCGGCGACCAGCCCGCTGCCCGACGGGAGCGCCGACGCGACGCGGTGAACGGCATCCGCCGACCGGCCCCCGACGACGACGTGGTGGGTGGCCGCGAGGTCGCGAACGATCGCCAGGCCGATGCCGCGGGTACCTCCGGTGACGACGGCGACAGGTCGGTCGGGTGCGGCCGTCACGCCGACTTCTTGGTGGTGGTCTTCTTGGTGGTGGTCTTCTTCGCGGCGGTCTTCTTCGTCGTGCTCTTCGTCGCTGGAGCCTTCTTCGTGGTCTTTGCCTCGCCTCCGGAAGCGCTCTCGGAGGCCGGCGCCGGGCTGGAGGAGCCGGTTCGGGCCGCCTTGCCGGCCTTGGCCTTGTCGACGCTGCGCTGCAGCGCGGCGAGCAGGTCGATGACCTCGGAGTCATCCGACCTGGCCTCGGGTGTCTCGGTGATCTCGCCCCCCTCGATCTTGGTGGCGACGAGCGCGGTGACGGCCTCGGCGTAGTCGTCCTCGAACTCGTCGGGCTCGTAGTCACCCGACAGGGAGTCGACGAGGGAGCTGGCCATGGCGAGCTCTTTCGCGGTGGCGTGCGTGTCCTCGTCGAGCGACTCGAACTCGGGCGTGCGCACCTCGTCGGCCCAGAGCAGGGTCTGCAGCACGATGACCCCGTCACGCACCCGCAGCACGGCGAGGGTCATGCGGGTACGCACCGCCACCGTGACGAGCGCCATCCGGTCGGCCTTCTCGAGGGCGTCGCGCAGCAGGATGTAGGGCTTGAGGCCCGTCTTGTCGGGCTCGAGGTAGTAGCTCTTGTCGAACAGCAGCGGGTCGATCTGCTCCGACGGCACGAACTTCTCGATCGAGATCTCCTTCGACGACCGCGACGGCAGGCCTTTCATGTCCTCGTCGGTGAGCACGACCATCTGCCCGTCAGCGGCCTCGTAGCCCTTCGCGATGTCGGAGTAGGCCACCTCCTCACCGTCGATGGCGCACACGCGTTGGTACTTGATGCGCCCGCCGTCCTTCTCGTGCACCTGACGGAACTGCACGTCGTGGTTCTCCGTCGCGGAGAACAGCCGGACCGGGACGTTGACGAGGCCGAACGAGACGGCGCCTTTCCAGATGGCTCGCATGGGAACAAGAATGCACCCATGCGCCCCATGCTCGCGACGCCCAGCACGACCGTTCCGGTCGGCGACCAGTGGGTGCACGAGGTGAAGTGGGACGGAATGCGCCTGCTGGCCGACGTGTCGAGCGGCGGGGTGAGGCTCTTCTCGCGCAACGAACGGGATGTCACCGTGGCCTTTCCCGAGCTGCTCGGGCTGGCGGCAGAGTTCGACGACATGCTGCTCGACGGTGAGGTCGTCTGCCTGCGCGACGGGGCTCCGTCGTTCACGGCGCTCGCCGAACGCCTCCACGTGAGCGACGCCCGGCGGGCCGCGCGTCTGGCCGACACGAACCCGGTGACGCTCATGACGTTCGACCTGCTGCGTCTCTACGGGGTCGACCTGACCGTTCGACCCTGGCTCGACCGCCGCCGCACCCTCGAGCGGCTCGAGCTCGACTCGCCGCGATGGCAGACGCCGCCCACCTTCACCGACGGCGCCGTGCTGTACGCCGCGACGAAGGAACAGGGCCTCGAGGGAGTCGTCTCCAAGCGGGTCGACTCCCTCTATCGGCCCGGTCAGCGATCGCCGGCCTGGCTCAAGGTTCCGCACCGGAGCACGGTCTCGGTCGTGATCGGCGGCTGGCGGCCGGAGTCGACGGGCACCGTGAAGGGCCGCCTCGGGGCCGTGCTCGTGGGCGTGCCCGGGCCGGGCGGTCTGCGCTACCTCGGCCGGGTCGGCTCCGGGCTGGCGGGCAAGACGGGCAGTGCTCTCATGGCCAACCTCTTACCGCTTCAGACCAGCGAGTCCCCTTTCGGCACCGAGGTTCCGAGAGAGGATGCCGCTGGAACGCAGTGGGTGCGCCCGCTGCTGGTGGCCGACGTGCAGTCGCTCGGGCTGAGCGGTCAGGGTCGGCTGCGAATGTCCGCCTACAAGGGACTGCGGGCCGACCTGACTCCGGCCGACCTCGATGACCTCGATGACCTCGATGGCCCCAGTGATCTCGGCAACCTCGGTGGCCCCGGCGACCGGGCGGGTGGTGCGTGATGGCGTACGAGGCAACGAAGGTGACCGTCGAGGTCGAAGGCCGCCGGATGCGGCTCAGCAGCCTCGACAAGGTGCTGTACCCACGCACCAGCACGACCAAGGCCGAGGTGCTCGACTACTACGCGCGCATCTCGCCGGTGCTGCTCCCGCACCTGGCCGGGCGCCCGGTCACCCGGGTGCGCTTTCCGCACGGCGTCGGTGACATGCAGTTCTTCGAGAAGAACATCCCGGCCGGCACCCCGCCCTGGCTGAGGCGTGCGGGCCGTGACCCGGTGTTTCCGTTCATCGACGACCTGGCCGGCCTCACCTTCTTCGCCAACCTGAACTCCATCGAGCTGCACGTGCCCCAGTGGCGGTGGGAAGGCGAGGGCAGAACGGCCGAGCCGCGCCGGCCCGACCGCCTCGTGATCGACCTCGACCCCGGGCCGGGTGTCGGACTGCCCGAGTGTGCAGACGTGGCCGTGATGGTCCGAGAACGCCTGACGCAGATCGGTCTCGACACCGTGCCCGTGACCAGTGGCAGCAAGGGCCTACAGCTCTATGCGGTGCTGCCGGGGGTGCATTCCAGTGACCAGATCCGCGACACCGTGGCGCAGCTGGCCCAGGAGCTGAGCAAGAGCCACCCCGACCGGGTGGTGTGGAAGATGGCCAAGGACCTCCGGCCCGGAAAGATCTTTCTCGACTGGAGTCAGAACGTCGCGGCCAAGACGACGATCTGCCCGTACTCGCTAAGGGGTCGCGACGCCCCCACGGTGGCCGCGCCCCGCACCTGGGCGGAGATCGAGTGCGGAATAGGCGGCGGAGAGCTGCGCCAGCTTCGCATGGACGAGGTGCTCGCCCGCGTCGAGGAGCAGGGAGATCTCGCAGCCGTTCTGACGCAGTGACGGCGAAGCCCGACACCACAAGGTGCCGGGCTTCGCCGTGGATCAGCTGACTGCTACCGCCCCGGGTGGGCCGAGCGAGTTCGAGGGGTAACGCGCTCGGCCATCATGGCGCAGAGCCCAGTCGGCTTCTCGATCAGAACCCGGGTCACAATCTGGGTCCGGAACCCGACCAGATGCCCGGTCAGGTTTCTGGTCAGAGATTCGATCGGATTCTTAGTGGGCCTTGTCGTAGGCCGACTGAACCTCCGCCGAGATGCGGCCACGGTCAGATACCGCGTGGCCGTTGGCCCGGGCCCATTCACGCACCGCACTGAGGTCGGTGCGCTTCGGGGAGCCGGCCCGCTTGCGGCCCACGCCCCGGGTGGCGCCACTGCGGCGCGCATGACCGGTCCACCCCGCGATATCGTCGCGAAGCTTCTTGGCATTCTTGTCGGACAGGTCGATCTCGTAGGTGACGCCGTCGAGAGCGAAGGTCACCGTTTCGGCGGCATTACCGCCGTCGAGATCGTCGATGAGTACAACTTCGACACGCTGAGCCATGGTTCTCCATCGTGATGATTGCGCCCTTTCGGGCTGAGGGGGCGACGAAAGTAACACCTCGTCGCGACCGACAATTTACACGAGAAGACGATGGTTCCCGCATTCTATGTTCGTTAATGCGGGTGTTGGCCCGATGATTCGGGCCAAACCGTCACGAACGCTTTTGCGATTCTTCCTCGGCGTCCTGCTGGGCTTCCCATTTCGCCTGCGCCATGCGCTCGCGCCGGTCACCCTCGAGAATGTTCTTGATCACGTAGTAGAACAACGTGCCGACGCCGATGGTCGGCACCAGTGCCAGCACGTAGGGGATCACGGCGTCCATGTCTCCATGGTCGCACGCGCCTGGCTCACCCGGGTTCGTCGGTGGCCCCACCCTGGGTTGCATCCGCAGTGACGTCGCTGGGTTCGCCGTTGGGTTTGCCGTCGGACATCAGCGTCGCGGTGGCTCGATCGTCTTCGTGCCGCTCGGCCCGATGGTGTCCGGAGTAGGGAAGCCCGAGCGGCCACCAGATGCGGTCACCGAGGTCGTAGGAGATCGCGGGAACGAGCATGCTGCGCACGACCAGGGTGTCGAGCAGCACCCCGAAGGCCACGATGAAGGCGATCTGCACGAGAAAGAGGATCGGCAGTACCGCCAGGGCCGAGAAGGTCGACGCGAGCACGACACCGGCGCTGGTGATCACCCCGCCGGTCACGGCGAGACCTACGAGCACGCCGGGCCGGGTGCCGCGCACACGCGACTCCTCTCGCACCCGCGTCATCAGGAAGATCGAGTAGTCGATGCCGAGAGCCACGAGGAAGACGAAGCCGTAGAGCGGGGTCGAGGGGTCAGACCCCGGAAAGTCGAAGATGTGGTTGAACGCGATCGCGGCCACTCCCATCGTAGCCGCGAAGGAGAGCACGTTGGCGGCCACGAGCAGCAACGGGGCGACGATCGAGCGCAGCAGCAGCACCAGCACCACGAAGATGACCGCGAGGATGGTCGGGATGATCACCTTGAGGTCACGCTCACTGGCGAGCCGCACGTCGAGGTTGGTCGCGGTGCTGCCGCCCACCAGCACCTCGGGGCCGACTGCGTCGAGCGAGGTGCGCAGGGACGAGATCGTCTGCTCGGCCTCGAGGCTGTCGGCGGAGGCCTTCAGGGTGGCCTGCACCACGACGTTGCCGTCGACGACCTGGGGGGGCTGGCCCGGCGTGAGCCCGACCTGGGGCTCACTCAGACCGCCGCTCCTCTTCAGCACGTCGAGCACGGCATCCGCCTTGCCCTGCGGCGCGAGCACCTGCACCGGCGCACCCGAGCCGGCCGGGAAGTGCTTGGCGAGCAGCTGCTGCCCGGTCACGGAGTCGACCTTGGCCAGGAACAGGTCTGACTGACCGACACCCCGCGCCTGGAGGGTGGGCAGGAAGGCGGCACAGGCAGCGAGGGCGACGAACGTCGCCACCCAGGTGCGTCGCGGGTGCGAGCCGATCAGGCCGGCCACGCGGCCCCAGATGCCGCTCTTGCCGATGGTGTCCTCACGGTGCACATGGTCGATGCGGGGAATCTGCGGCCAGAAGACCCGCCTCCCGATGAGTAGCAGCACGGCGGGAAGGAAGGTGAGAGCCGCGACGAGGGCGCCGATGATGCCCAGGGCGCCGACCGGGCCGAGGCCCTTGGTGCTGCCGAGCTCGGACAGGCGCAGGCACAACAACCCGAGCACGACGGTGGCGGCGCTGGCCCCGATGGGTGGGGCCGCGGCCCGCCACGCGACCTTCATCGCCGACCAGGTCGAGTCGTGGTCGTGCAGCTCCTCCTTGTAGCGGGCGACGAGCAGCAACGCGTAGTCGGTCGCGGCGCCGACGACGAGAATCGAGAGGATGCCCTGGCTCTGTCCGCTCAGGCTGATGGCGCCGTTCTGCGCCAACGGGAAGACCACCAGGGCGGCCAGCGACAGGCCGAACACCGCCGAGACCAGCACGGCCAGGGGCAGGATGGGGCTGCGGTAGACAATGAGCAGGATGAGGAACACGACGCCGAGGGCAACGAGCAGCAGGATGCCGTCGATGCCGCTGAAGGCGGTGACGAAGTCGGCGAAGAACCCACCGGCCCCGGTGACGTGCACCGTCAGCCCGCTCGGGGCCAGGCTCTTCGCCGCCGAGTCGCGCAGCGCCGTGGCGACCGCGTAGAGGGCCGTGTCGCCTCCGATCACATCCTCGGCGCGGTCGGCGACCAGGGCGACGGGAATGAGCACGGCCTGCCCGTCGGCGCTGGGAACGGCCGCCTCGGGGTCGTTCTGCAGAAAGTCACCGACCGTCTTCGTGGGGTCGGCCAGAGGCAGCGACGGGATGCCGCTGACGTAGCTGGCGATGGCCGCCCGGTCCTGCGGCGTCAGGCCGCTGTCGCGGGCGGCCACCACGAGGTAGGGCAGGGTCTGGGTGTCGGTCATCTTCTCGACGGACTTGCTCACGGTCGTCGACTCGGCCGAGGGTGGCAGGAAGTTCGCGTTGTCGTTGCTCGCCACCTCCGAGAGGCGGCCGACGAGCGGGCCGCCCACCCCGCCGATGGCAAACCAGGCGAGCACGGCGAGGGCGGCGATCCACCGCACCCTGGTCGAGGGCTTTGTCATGCACGACATCATCTGCCCGGCGAGTCGATGGCGGCAGGGGCTCGATCCGGTGCGGTGGTGCTCGCTGCTGTCGGCGCAGGCCTCTACGGTGGCGCCATGGCTTCTCGCACGACTTCACGCCGACCCTTCCCGTTCCGCTGCACCGAGTGCGGGTGGACCACCGCCAAGTGGGTGGGTCGGTGCGGCGAGTGCCAGGCCTGGGGGAGCGTGTCCGAGCCGGGCGGCGCCGGGTCGGCACGCACCGTCGCGTCCAGCGTCACGACGCCGGCCCTGCGCATCGACGAGGTCGACATCAGTCAGGCGTCGGCCCGGCCGACGGGGGTCGACGAGTTCGACCGGGTGCTGGGCGGGGGCCTCATCGCGGGCGGTGTCGTGCTCGTGGCGGGCGAGCCAGGCATCGGCAAGTCGACCCTGCTGCTCGACGTGGCGGCTCGCACGGCCCGGCAGGGGGGCCGCGTGCTCTACGTCAGCGGCGAGGAGTCGGCTGCCCAGGTGCGCACCCGCGCCGAACGCATCGGCGCCATGGCCGGCAGCCTCTACCTGGCCGCCGAGACCGACCTCGGGGTCGTGCTCGGCCAGATCGAGGCGCTGGGCCCGCAGCTCGTCATCATCGACTCGGTGCAGACGATCGCGAGCGCGCAGGTCGAGGGGCAGGCCGGCAACGTGTCACAGGTGCGCGAGGTGACGGCGAGCATCATTGCGGCCGCGAAGGCGGCCGGCATCGCCGTGCTGCTCGTCGGGCACGTGACCAAAGACGGCTCCATCGCCGGGCCGCGCGTGCTCGAGCACCTCGTCGACGTCGTTGTCGCCTTCGAGGGCGACCGGCACTCTCGTCTGCGGCTGGTGCGCGCTGTCAAGAACCGGTTCGGCCCGACCGACGAGGTCGGCTGCTTCGACCTGTCCGAGGCGGGCATCGTCGGGCTGCCCGACCCGAGTGGCCTCTTCCTGTCGCACCGCGACCACGCCGTCGCCGGCACCTGTGTCACGGTCACCCTGGAGGGGCGGCGGCCCCTTGTCGCCGAGGTGCAGGCGCTCGTCGCCCCCTCCACCCTGCCCTCGCCGCGGCGCACGTCGAGCGGGCTCGACAGCTCGCGTCTGGCCATGATCATCGCCGTGCTCGACAAGCGGGCCGGTGCGCCGGTGGGCAACCGCGACATCTTCGCGGCCACCGTCGGCGGGGTGCGCATCACCGAGCCGGCCGCCGACCTCGCCATAGTCTGTGCCGTGGCCTCATCGGTGGTCGACCAACCCCTCGCCACCGACGTCGTGGCCTTCGGGGAGGTCGGGCTCGCGGGTGAGGTGCGCCGGGTCAGCGGGCTCCAGCGCCGCCTGGCCGAGGCGGCCCGGCTCGGGTTCCGGCACGCTCTGGTGCCGCACGGCTCGAGCGGCGAGCTCTCGGTGCCACCCGGCATCTCGGTCGTCGAGGTGGCCGACGTTCCGCGCGCGATCGAGGCCATGGGCCGGCTCGCCGGTGCGCGGTCGCCCGAGGCGGTCGCGCTGAGCAGCGTCTAGACTGCGCCGTGGTCGGGGTGATGTGCCCGGTCATCACTCAGGCATCAACTCAGCATCCCTCGAGGCAGGCTGTCATGGATCAGAACGACGTGCTGCTGCGCGCCGCCCTCGGCGCCATCGCACCCGGCACCGATCTGCGCGACAGCCTCGAACGCATCCTGCGGGGCCGCACCGGCGCGCTCATCGTGCTCGGCTACGACAAGGTCGTCGAGTCGATCTGCACCGGCGGGTTCACCCTCGACATGGAGTTCTCCGCCACCAGGGTGCGCGAGCTGTGCAAGATGGACGGCGCGGTCGTGCTCGACTCCGACGCCACCCGCATCCTGCGCGCAGCCACCCAGCTGGTGCCCGACTCGAGCATCGAGACCACCGAGTCAGGCACCCGGCACCGCACGGCCGAGCGGGTCGCCAAGCAGACCGGCTTCCCGGTGATCTCGGTGAGCCAGTCGATGGGGGTCGTCGCGCTCTACGTGGGCAGCAAGCGGCACGTGATCGAGGGCTCACCGACCACGCTCTCGCGTGCCGACCAGGCCCTTCAGACTCTCGAGCGCTACAAGTCGAGGCTCGATGAGGTGACCGGCACCTTGTCGGCGCTCGAGATCGAAGACCTCGTCACCGTGCGCGATGTGACCGCCGTGCTGCAGCGACTCGAGATGGTGCGTCGTATCTCGGCCGAGATCCAGGACTACGTCGTCGAGCTCGGCACCGACGGTCGGCTGCTCAGCCTCCAGCTCGAAGAGCTCATCGGCGGCCTCGGCAACGACCGTGAGCTCGTGATCCGTGACTACCTGCCCGCCACGAAGTCCGAGCTGACCGTCGAGGAGGCCCTGGAGGGTCTTCAGTCGCTCAACGCGGTCGACCTGCTCGATCTCGCCTCCGGGGCCCGTGGAGTCGGTTTCTCGGTCATCGGCGACAGCCTGGATGCCCCGGTCAGCCCCCTCGGCTACCGGTTGCTGACCAAGGTGCCCCGGTTGCCCCCGGCCATCGTGGAGCGGCTCGTGCTGCACTTCGAGTCGTTGCAGCGCTTGCTTGCGGCGGGCATCGAGGACCTCATGCTCGTCGAGGGCGTGGGTGAGGGCCGCGCCCGCGCGGTGCGCGAGGGCCTGTCGCGCCTGGCCGAGTCGAGCATCCTTGAGCGCTACGTCTGAGCGCTCCCATCGTGATGGGCAGCCCCCGTTGACCGAGCTGGCACGGCTCCACCGGCGGGTCAACGACTGGTACGCGGATGCCGGCCGCGACCTGCCGTGGCGTCGCCCCGATGCCACCCCCTGGGGGATCTTCCTTTCCGAGGTGATGGCCCAGCAGACCCCCCTCTCGCGGGTCGAGCCGGCCTGGCGGCAATGGATGGAGCGTTGGCCCACGCCGGCCGCTCTGGCTGCGGCGGCTCCGGGCGATGCGGTCCGCGCCTGGGGCCGACTGGGCTATCCCCGACGGGCCCTGCGGCTGCACGAGGCGGCCACGGTGATGGTCGAGCGACACCAGGGCGAGGTGCCGAGCGGCCACGTCGACCTGCTGGCGCTGCCCGGGGTCGGCGCCTACACCGCGGCGGCCGTCGCCTGCTTCGCGTTCGGCGAGCCGGAGGTGGTCGTCGACACGAACGTCCGGCGGGTGCTGGCCCGCGTGGTCACGGGCAGCGCTTTCCCCCACCTGACCCTCACGCGCGCCGAGAGCGACCTTGCACGTGACTGCCTGCCCGACGACCGCGACGCGGCGAACACGTGGAACGTGGCCGTGATGGAGCTCGGCGCGTTGGTGTGTGTGGCTCGCGGCCCGCGCTGCGAACAGTGCCCGATCGCCGACCTGTGCGCCTGGAACCGCGACGGCCGGCCGGCCTACGACGGGCCGGCCCGAAAGGGCCAGTCGTGGCACGGCACCGACCGGCAGGTGCGCGGCGAGCTGTTGCAGCGGCTGCGCTCGGCGCCCGGGCCGGTCGGCCTCATGGCGCTGGAAGACGCCGGCCCCGACGAGGCCCAGGTGCTGCGCTGCCTCGACTCGCTCGTGGCCGACGGCTTGGTCGAACCCCTGTCGCGCCGGCGTTTTCGCCTCCCGGCCTGACCTTCAGACGTCTTCGTTGACGTACAGCTCGAGGTGGTTGCAGGTCACGCACCGCATCGCCGCGATGCTTCGTCGAGGTTTGCCCAGCCGCACGGCACCGCCGAAGATGCCGCGCTCCAACGCCCCGGGGATCCACCTCAGGTAACCCGACGAACCCTGACCGGTGTCCTCTGCGAACCCGTCCTCGAACTCGATGCCTCCGCACTGGGAGCAGTTGGTCTCTATCTGCGTCATGGTCAGACGTTACCGAGCACCCGGCCGACCTGGATGGCGATCACGACCCGTTCCGGGTTCTCCCGCGGCACGCGGTAGCGGGCCGCGTATCGCTGCTCCGCGTCACGCACCGAGGCCGGGTCGGTCAACACGGTGGCCGTGCCCTCGAGCGAAAGCCAGTAGCGGCCGTCGACCTGACAGAGCACCCCCCGGCATCCGGCGGCGGCGTTGCGGGCCTTGAGGCTGGTGCCGCTCGTGATGACCCTGGCCAGGCCCGACTCGGCCTCCCAGGTGAACCCCACCGGCACCACGTGCGGGGTGCCGTCGGGCCGCAGGGTGGTCAGGGTGGCCAGGTGACGAACGGTGAGGAAGTCGAGGGCGGCGGGTGAGAGGTCACCCGGAAGGGTCGCCACCGGTCAGACCGCCAGGCTGAGCAGCATCACCAGCGCGAACCCGAACACCGAGATGACCGTCTCCATCACCGACCACGACTTGATCGTCTCACCGACGGTGAGACCGAAGTACTCCTTGACCAGCCAGAACCCGGCGTCGTTGACGTGGCTGAAGAACAGCGACCCACAGCCGATGGCCAGCACGAGCAGCGCGAGGTGGCTCGGGCTCAGGGAGGTGCCGAGCGGGCCGACGATACCGGCCGCGGTGATGGTGGCAACGGTCGCCGAACCGGTACCGAGCCGGATCAGCACCGCCACCAGCCAGCCGAGTACGAGCGCCGAGATGTTGACGCCGGTCGCCCAGTCCTTGATGACCTCACCGACGCCGGCGTCGATGAGGGTCTGCTTGAAACCGCCGCCGGCGGCCACGATGAGCAGGATGCCGGCGATGGGGGGCAGCGCCGCCCCGTAGGTGTCGCTCACCTGGCTCTTGGTCATGCCGGAACCGAGACCGAGCGCGAAGTAGGCGAAGATGACGGCGATGAGCAGGGCCACGATCGGGGTGCCGAGCACATCGACCACCTTGCGGATGCCGTTCTCCTTGTCGGCCACGGTCAGCTTGAGGATGGCGTCGATGAGCATGAGAAAGACGGGCAGCGTGATCGCGATGAGCGCGGTGCGGAACGCCACCCGGCGCCGGCCGGGCTGCCGAGAGGGGTCGAGGTCGTCGAGGTCGGCGCGACCGGTCCCCTTCGAGCCGCTGCCGGCGCTCGTTCCGCCCGAGCCGCGGGAGAGGCCCGTGCCGCCCGTGCCGCCGACGCTCACCAACGAGTCGGCGCTCTTGGGCACCCACTGGTCGACGAACCGGGCGAGGATGGGGCCGGCCACGATGACGGTGGGGATGGCGATGATGATGCCGTAGAGCAGGGTCAGGCCGAGGTCGGCCTTGAGCAGGCCGATGGCGGTGAGGGGGCCGGGGTGCGGCGGAACGAGGCCGTGCAGTACCGACAGGCCCGCCAGGGCCGGGATGCCGACGAGCATCAACGACACCCCGGTGCGCTTGGCGACCATGATGATGACCGGCACGAGCAGCACGACGCCGATCTCGAAGAAGAGCGGCAGGCCGAGGATGGCGGCGATCAAGGCCATCATCCACGGCAACCCGCCCCTGCCCACGCGCCCGACGAGCGTGGCGACGATGCGGTTCGCGCCGCCGGAGTCTTCGAGGATCTTGCCGATCATGGCCCCGAGCGCGATGAGGATGCCGACCGACCCCGTCGTCGAGCCAAAGCCTGCGACGAAGCTGTCGACGATCTGGATCGGCGGCATGAAGGCCACCGCCCCGAGCACCGCCGATCCGAGCATCAGCGACAGGAACGGGTGCAGCTTGGCGAGCGTGATGAGCAGCACGACCGCGAGGATGCCGATCAGGCAGGCGGCGAGCAGCTGCCCGCTGCCGGCGTAGGGCACCTTGGGTGGGTCGGCGAGCAGGGTGACGACCGGTGACGACGTCAGCGAGTTCATGCCTGGTGGTCCCTTATGAGGTCGAGCGCACCGAGGGCGCGGTCGAGCACGGTAGCCGCCGACCCCTCGTTGGAAATGGAGACGCCGGGCTCGTCATCCTCGAGGGGCTCGAGGGTGGCGATCTGGCTGGTGAGCAACGAGGCCGGCATGTAGTGCCCCGGTCGGTGCTCCATGCGGTCGTGGATGACCTCGCTCGGGGCCTCGACGTGCAGGAAACGAACGTGCGGGCGGTCTCGGCGAAGCAGGTCTCGATAGACCCGGCGCAACGCCGAGCAGGTGACCACGGCTGACTCCCCGCCCGACTCCTTTCCGCTGATCCACTCGCCGATGGACTCGAGCCAGGGCCAACGGTCGTCGTCGGTCAGCGGGTGACCGCTACGCATCTTCTCCACGTTCGAGTCGGAGTGGAACGCGTCTCCCTCGGCGAACTCCCACCCCATGACGGTCGAGATCCCTTTGGCGACGGTCGTCTTGCCGCTGCCCGACACCCCCATCACGATCACGACGTCGATCGGGGCCGGTGATGGCGCTTCGTCGTTGATGCCCATGGTCAGAACATAGACCGTTGAAGGGCGGGCCAGAAGGTTGTACCGTGGCGGCTCGTGCCTGATCTCTCGCGAACCTGATGAGCACCTTCTGGATCCTCGTCCGAGCGGGTTTCCGCAGGCATTCGACCTACCGGCTGGCCCTGCTGGCCGGCATGGTGACGAACTCGGTGTTCGGCATCATCCGCGCCTCGGTCCTGCTGGCCGCCCTGGCCTCGGCCGGTAAGAACATCGCCGGCTACGACCCGGCGACCGCGGTCGCGTTCGTGTGGTGGGGCCAGGCCTTGCTCGGCACGGTCAACCTCTGGGGCTTCCAGGAGGTGAACGACCGGGTGCGAACGGGCGACATCGCGGTCGACTTCCTGCGGCCGCTCGATCCCCAGCTGGCCTACCTCGCAGGCGATCTCGGCCGCGCCGGCATCAACCTGGTCGCCCGCGGCCTGCCGACCCTGGCCATCGGCGCCCTGTTCTTCGACCTGGCCTGGCCACCGGGTCTGCTCAGCTGGGCCAGCGGGTTCGTGTCGCTGCTGCTCGCCGTGGTCGTGGCCTTCGCCGGCAGCTTCGTGGTCAACCTGCTGGCGTTCTGGCTCGTCGAGGTGCGCGGCATCCGGATGCTCTACATGATCGTCGGTGGCCTGCTGTCGGGCCTCTACCTCCCGGTTCCGTGGTTTCCCGGCTGGCTGCGCACGGTGGCGCAGTGGTCGCCCTTCCCGTCGATGCTGCAGAACCCGGTCGACATCCTCGCCGGGCGGGTCGTCGGTGGTGACATCACGAGCACCGTTGCGGTGCAGCTCTTCTGGGCCGTGGCGCTGCTCGGTCTGGGCCAGCTGGTGCTGAGCGCCGGCCGGCGACGCCTGGAGGTGCAGGGTGGGTGACCGGCTGGAACCCTACCGAGTGCTGCTCGCCTCACGGATGCGTGCGCAGATGCAGTACCGTGCTTCGTTCGTCACCGACATCCTCGGCACCGTGGGCGTCGGCGTGGCGGAGTTCGCCGAGGTGTGGGTCATCTTCCACAACGTCGACGTGCTGGGCGGTCTCGACTTCACGGCCGCCCTGCTGGTGTTCGCCCTCAGCAACATCGCCTTCTCGCTCGCCGACCTGTTCGTCGGCCACCTCGACACCCTGCCCACCTACATTCGGGCCGGCCAGGTCGACGCCTTCTACGTGCGCCCCCTGCCGCTGCTAGCCCAGCTGGTCACCAGCGACCTGTCGCTTCGACGCATCGGTCGCCTGTCGGTGGCCCTCGTCGCGCTGACGGTCGCGCTCACGACGGCCGACGTCGCCTGGTCGCCCGCCGTGGTCGCACTGCTGGTGCTGACGGTCGCAAGCGGCACCGCCATCTTCTCGGCCCTGTTCACGGCCGCCGGCGGGTTGCAGTTCTTCCTCGTCGACGGCGCCCAGTTCACGAACAGCCTCACCTACGGCGGCGCCTACTCTGCGCAGCAGAGCCAGCAGGTATTCCCGGGCCCACTGCGCATCTTCTGGACCTTCGTAATCCCCACGGCGTTCGTGGCCTACCTTCCTGCCGTCACCATCCTCGACCTGCCAGGTGACCGGCTGGCACCCTCGTGGTTGGCGTGGTGCACCCCGCTGGCCGCCGTTCTCGCCTGGACGGTCGCCGGTCTGTGCTGGCGAGCCGGCACCCGTCACTACCAAGGAGCAGGTGGATGAGCACCATTATCGAGACGCGCGAGCTGGTGCGCGAGTTCAAGAAGACCCGGGCGGTCGACCGCATGTCGTTCGTCGTCGAACCCGGTGAGTCCGTGGGCTACATCGGTGCCAACGGCGCCGGCAAGTCGACGACGATCAAGATGCTGACCGGCATCCTCAAGCCGACGTCGGGGCACGTACGCACCTGCGGGCTCGACCCGATGCGCCAGCGGATCGCGGTGGCCAGGCGGGTGGGCGTGGTGTTCGGCCAACGGTCGCAGCTGTGGTGGGACCTACCGCTGGGGGAGTCGTTCACGATTCTGGCCGCCATCCATCGCCTCGACCCGGCCGCCGGCCGGGCTCGAACGCGGGCGCTCGTCGACCAGCTCGAGATGGGCCCACAGCTGGGCACGCCGGTGCGTTCGCTCTCGCTCGGCCAACGCATGCGGGCCGAGATCGCGGCCGCTCTGCTGCACACGCCCGACCTGCTGATCCTCGACGAGCCGACGATCGGGCTCGACGTGCTCTCGAAGCAACGGCTGCGTGAGTTCCTCGTGGCCGAGCGGCGCGAGCGGGGGACCACTCTGCTGCTCACCACCCACGACATGGGCGACATCGAGCGTCTCTGCGACCGGGTGCTGGTCATCGACCGTGGCGCGTTGGCCTACGACGGCACGCTCGGGGGTCTCGCCGCGACCGTGGGGGCGCAACGGCTGCTCGTCATCGACCTCGCCGTGCCCACGCCGCCCCTGACCGCCATCGAGGGGGCGACCCTCGTAGCGAACGAGTCTCAGGGGTTGCGCCAGAGCCTGGCCTTCGACCCACAGACGACAACGGCTGCGGCCGTGCTGGCGCGGGTCTCGGCCGTGGCGGAGGTGCGCGACCTGGCCATCGAGGAACCCGACATCGAAGACGTCGTGCGCCGCATCTACGCGGCCTCGAGGCCGTAGGCCGCCCGCCACCTCACCTCGCCCCTGCTGTGCGCGTCTACCCGGGCCAGCACCCGGGTCAACGCATACAGCAGGAGTCCGGTCAGTATCGAGGCGCCAGGCCGGTCAGCGCCGAGCAGGCAGGGCGGCCATCGCTTGGCGAGCAACGTGGGCGAGCGCCTGACCGCGCCCCTTGAGGGGCACCGTCCACACGTCGTGGCCGGGCAGCCCCCGCTCGGTGAGCAGCGCGTTGGCCGCGAGCCATCCGGTGGTCGCTGCGCGCTCCATCAGGGCTACCGGATGTTCACACCGGATGCCGTCGCCGGCGAGCACCACGCGGGCGTCGCTGGTGGTGACACCGGGCCGGTCGGCCCACGGGTCGGTGCCGGCCAGGGGGCAGTCGTCGGCGACGATCCACTCTTCGTGGACGACCGTCGCCCGGGCCAGCTCGGGATGCACGCGGTGCAGCTGGCTCAACAGCTCGGCGCGCATGGCCGTCTCGTCGAAGTCGGCCGGCGCGGCGTAGGCGTGCAGCTCGACGACGGAGCCGCCGGTGCGTGTCGCCCAGTCGCGGGCGCCGTCTTCCATCTGTTCGAGGAACGACACGTTGTCGAGGGGTCCGAAGCGGCTCGTGCCGAGAAACGGTGGCGCACCCGGGGCCGGCGGCCGGTCGAGCCACTGCCGCCACACGATGAAGGGAGGTGCGATGCGCAGGGCGGCCACGCGGGAACGCCACTCGTCTTCACCGAGCCAGGGTGACCCGGCCACGAGCTGCTGCAAGGGCGCCCGGTCGGTCGCGAGCACCACGGCATCCGCCTCGATCGTGCGCTCGTCGTCGAGGGTGACGCGGATGCCGTCGTCGTTCTCGTCGAGCGCAGTGACCGAACGTGCGGTCAGGGTGGTGACCCCCAGGCCGAACAGGTAGCGACCGAGCGGGGCCCAGAGGGCCTCGTCGTACGCGGCGCGTGGCACGTCGAAGAGCAGGCCCTCGGCGGAACCGGTGAAGTAGGTGTGGAACATCGCCACGAGCTCGCCGCCCGAGAACTCGCGCGGGTCGGCGAAGAAGCTGCGCGCGAACACCTCGAGGGCGAGGTGACGGGCCTCGTCGGGAAACTTCAGCCGGTCGAGCACGTCGGCGGCGCTCACCCCGTCGTACTCGCTGTAGGTCG
This sequence comes from Actinomycetales bacterium, assembly GCA_038235595.1. Lineage (GTDB taxonomy): Bacteria > Actinomycetota > Actinomycetes > Actinomycetales > Dermatophilaceae > DSM-29435. Next base: position 35,536 of record JBBSTU010000005.1, read on the forward strand.
CCGGGAAGGTGACGTCGAGCAGGCCCAACGCGGCCCCGATGTCGACGTGGCGCAGGGCCGACAACGGGAAGCTGGGGCTCTGGGCCACGAAGGCGGCGATGCTGAGCGGTGGGGTGCGCGGGATGCTGGCGAAGGAGTCGGTCGGCCCGTCGGCGAGGCGCAGGGGGTAGTCATCGAGGGGCATCAGCCGCTCGAGGCCGGGGTCTCCGCGTCGCAACAGGGCACGGAGGTTGTAGTACTGCCGGAAGAACGCGTGAAACCCTCGACTCATGGTGGCCGTCTCGGCCGCATCCTCACGAGCGTCCTGTTCGCAGAGGCCGATCGGCCACGATCGCACTCGCCCGCCCAAGGTCTCCTGCCGCTCCACGAGGGTGACCCGCACGCCTCGTTCGGCGAGGCCGACCGCGGCCGTCAGGCCGGCGATGCCGCCGCCGACCACGACCACGCCGCGAGGAGTGAAGCCCTCCCCACCGGGGCGAGGGCGGGGGGCGGGGTGTCTGACGGCCCGGGGGTCGCGGCCCGGTACCCAGGTGGCCTGGTTCATGATCGCTTCGGCCTCTGTCCGTGGAAGGTGTGGATGATGCCGCGCTGCCAGCCGCCGATGGTGCTCGAGCGCACCTGTTCGAAGCCGGCGTCACGCAGGCGGGTCCGCAGTGCGGGAACGGAGTCCATGTCCATCACGCTGCGCCACAGGTAGCGGTACAGACGGGTGCGTCGCGAGGTGACCCAACCGAGCGGAACGACCACACCCCAGCAGACGGCGCTCCAGACCGCGGTCGCGCCACGGTTGCCGGCCACCGAGTACTCGTGCACCACGAGGGCGCCGCCGGGCCGCAACAGACCCAGCAGGGTGGTGAACAGGTCGTCGCGCTGCGAGACGTTGCGCACGAGGTACGCGGCGAAGACGGCATCGAGCTCGATGCCGCCCAGCTCCGGCAGGTCGGCCAGCTGCTCGGCCCGGCCCTGGGCGAAGCTCACGTTCGCCGGCCACGTCTTCGCTCGCGCCTCCCGGAGCATGCCGGCCGAACCGTCGACCCCGATGAGCCGGTAGTCAAGGCCGGCCACGTCTAGGGTCTGCACGAGGGCCCGCGTCGAAGCTCCTGAGCCGCAGCCGATGTCGACCACGGTGACCGGGCCCGTGCTGGACGCCGCCGTGCCGGCCGCCGCGGCGAGGGCGTCGACCAGCACCTGCGCCGAGGTTCGTAGGTGGGCGTGGTAGCCCGGGTTGAGCCCGACCATGAGGTCGTAGCGGTCGGCCACCTCGTCGAAGGCCTCGGGCACCTGGCTGCGGTTCACGGCCTCGGACGTCGTCATGCCTTGCTCCCTCTGTCGGTGGTGGCCGAGCCGGCGGCCTTGTTCGTGGTGGTGCGCTGCTTCCGCTTGGCGCGCTCCCAGAGCACGATGGCGCTGGTGACCATGGAGAAGCCGAAGAGGTAGTCCTCGACCGGGATGTCCCACGGGAAGCGGAGGCCGAGGTGGTGCTCTGCGTTGTAGATCACGATCGGCGCGGTCAGCTTCGTCAGCCAGCCGTCGACGAGGGCCTGGAAGAACGCGACGATGGCCATCGAGACCCAGAACTGCGCCTTCCGGAAGAGCCCCAGCCCGACGCGACGTTCGAGAACGACGGTGGCCACGACCGAGAGCACGGCTAGCACGGTGTACTCAGGCACGGGCCCGCCACCTCCGCGCCCAGGTGAACACGGTGCCGACGGCCTCGTACGTGAGCAACCCGCAGATCGGGATGACCACGAAGAAGACGAGCTCTTCGAGCGGCATCCGCAACGGCAGCTGGATGCCGGTGACGTAGTCGGGGTTGTAGCTCCAGTGCCCTCGCCAGATGCCGACGATGTCCCACACCGCATAGACGATGACGACTGGGACCATGGCGGCCAGCAGCAGCTTCGGCCGCCGGTAGACCTTCGCGGAGAACACGAACTCGAGGGGAAGGGTGATCAGCAGGCACCCCGCCATCAGGGCGAGGTACTGGTAGTGGTCGTCCATCGGCCCCGTTCTCATCTCTTGGCCGCTGTTCGGCCAGGCACCCGTCAGCACCAGCCTATGCGAGGGGCTACGAACGGGTACGACCGGTCAGAAGGCGGTGTAGCCGCCGTCGGCGACGAGCACCGAACCGGTCACGAAGCTCGAGGCGTCACTGGCGAGGAAGACGACGGCAGGCGCGAGCTCGCTGACGGTGCCGTACCGCACGAGGGGTGCGTCCTCGACCCACTGTCGACGGAACCGGGGCTCGTCGACCGGTGACATGTCGGTCTTGATGTAGCCGGGCGCCAGTGCGTTGACCCTCACCCCGTACGGCCCCCACTCGGCGGCGAGGCTTCGGGTGAGGTGGTGCACGGCCGCCTTGGACGCGTTGTAGGCCGGCTGCCACTGCGGACGGTTGACGATGAGCCCCGACATCGAGCCGATGTTGACGATGACGCCGGACTGTTGACCGACGAAGTGACGGCCGAAGGTCTGAGCGCAGCGCCAGACGGCGTCAAGGTTGACGTTCATGACCGCGCGCCAGTCGTCGTCGGTGACCTCGAGGGCAGGGGCGTGAACGCACGCGCCGGCGTTGTTGACCAGCACGTCTGCCCGTCCGAAGGCGGTCAGGGTCTCGTCGAGCATCCGCGTGACGTCAGCGCCAGAGGTGACGTCGGCCGTCACGAAGTGCGCCGAACGGCCCTGGTCGAGCAGGTTCTGCGCCACCTGCTCTCCTCGTGTGCTGTCGCGACCGACGAGCACGACGCTGGCTCCCGCTTCGGCCAGGGCGGTCGCAAAGCCCTCACCGAGGCCTCGCGTGCCACCGGTGACCACGGCGACGCGACCGTCGAGCCGGAAGCGGTCGAGGGCGCTCATCGCACGGCGGCGAGGGCGTCGACGACCCCGTGGCCGAAGTAGCTGTTGTGGGAGGTCGTGCCGACGCAGGGCGCATTGGGCGTCGAGGGTGGGCAGGCCTTCGGGTCGGCCTGGGCGCGCAGCTCGGTGATGAGCTTCGCGGGCTTCCAGCCGGGGTGCCGGCTCTTCATCAGGGCCAGCACGCCGGCGACGTGCGGGGTGGCCATCGAGGTGCCGCTCTTGAGGCCGTAGCCGTTGTCGGCGATCACCGTCGAGAGGATGCCGGAGCCGGGAGCCGCCACGTCGATCTTGCCCAGGCCACGGTTGGAGAACCCGGAGAACGAGGAGTCGAGCGTGTTGCCGACCTGCGCCAGCGACGACACCGTGACCACCCCTGGCAGCTCGGTGGGGATGTCGAGGCAGCCGTTGTTGATGACGCGTCTCACCGGGGTGCCGTCGTCGGGGCTGGTCTCGTCGGTCGTCTTGTTCGCCAGGTCGTAGGCCGAGTTGCCCGCGGCGGCGGCATGCACCACTCCTCGCGAGGTCGACCAGGCGACGGCCCGGCGCACGGCTTCCTTCGCGGCGGCCTGGTCGGGCTGGTCGGAGCAGTAGAACTGGAACGGGTCGATGTAGTAGCTGTTGTTGGTCACGTCCATGCCGCGCAGGCCCGCCCAGACGAAGCCGCACACGGCGTACTCCGGGTAGATGTAGCCGGCGTCGTCGACCACCTTGACCGACGCGACCCTCACCTTGGGGGCGACGCCGACCATGCCGATCGCGTTGCGGGCGGCCGCGATGGTGCCGGCCACGTGGGTGCCGTGGTCGCTCGTCGTCGGCCGCCAGCCGGTGGCCGAGAGGTCGGGGCGCCCAGCGTCGGAGCAGTTGACCGAGTCGGCCACGTCGAGGTTGGCGGTGAGGTCGGGGTGGTCGGCGTCGATGCCGCTGTCGAGCACACCCACCACCACCTGACGAGACCCGTCGGTGACCTTGTGCGCCTCGTCGGCCTTGATCATGGCCAGGTCCCACTGGTCGGTCTCGAGCGGGTCGAGGTCGGGGCCGTCACGGCTCAGCAGGGGCGTTGCCCCGTCGGGGCTGTCTGTGGCGTCGGGGCCGGGCAGGGGCGAAGACCCAGCCTCCGCCGAGTCGATGGAGTCGGCAGAGCCAACCGCGTCTGCGGGCAGGAAGGACCCACCGGCTCCGGCGCCTCCCTCCGGCGTGCCCTCGGTGACGGCCACACTGCGCGTCGCCCCGACCGAGACGACCGCCGGGCCGCCCTTCGCCTTGACGTCACCTCGGAACGACCCGTTTCTCGAGTGGGCGACGACGACACCGATCTGGGGCCACGCCTGCACCACGACGCCGCCGGCGCGCCGCACCGCCGTCGCGACGCGCTGGGTCTGGGCGGGGCTCGCGACCTTGGCGTTGACGACGTAGCTCATGAGTAACCCGTCGGGCGTCGAGATCGGCACCGGGGTCGAGACCGGTTGGTCGGCCGACCGCGCCGGACCGGTTTCCGGAGGCGCCGGGTTCTCAGGGACGCCTGGAGCGGTCGACCCGCTGATGGCCGCGGCAGCGCGTGCCGCCGCAGCGTCGACGAGGGCGGACACGCTGGTGGCGGCCGCGCCCGGGTCGGGGTCGGCGGTGGGGCGGCCGGTCTGCAGGCCGCCGGCCGCCGGCACTGCTGCGGCAGCGTTCGAGAGCCCCACGCCCACCGGTGATGCCCCGGTCGAGCCCTGCGCCGAGGCTGCGGCGCAGAGGGCCGCGGCCGCGACGACGATCACGGCGCGGCGCACGGTGGTCGTGGGTCGCATACGGGGTGAGCTCCAGGGGTCGAGGCGCGTGGTCATGAGCGTGCGCCTAGGGGTGAGCACGGCGTACGCCTCCATCGTTGCCTGTCGCTCGCGATCGCGCCAGCCCGGTCGGGGTTTCTGCAGGGCCAGGTCAGGCAGAGAGCGAGTCGAGCACGACGTCGGCCACGTGATGGGGGTGGGTGTAGGGGTTGTTGTGCGAACCGGGTTGCGTCGAGACGCGAACTCGGGGTGACGCGACGGCGAGGGTGGCCAGCCGCTCGAGCCACTCGCGGGGCGCGAACGAGTCGTGCACGCCGGAGGTGAGCGACAACGGCATCCGCAAGTGGCCCAAGCGCTCGTCAGGGGCGTCGGCGAGGCCGGACAGCAGGATCGAGGGCACCCCCCACCAGCCGCGCGCGACCTCGCTCGGTCGGATCTGGCGCAGGGTGTCGTCGCGGTAGGCGGTCACGGCGGCGCGCGCCAGGTGCGGCCAGCGACGCTGCGGCGGGGTGAACGTGGGCCCCGCCATCACGAGCGAGAGGTTCGGATGCCGTTCCTGCGCGGCAAGCGCGGCGATGAGCGCGGCCTGTGAACCGGTCGAGTGCCCGATGATCGTGGTGCGGTGGTCGTTCGGCTGACTGATGACCCAGGCGGCCGTCATCAGGCCGATCGCGTGCACGTTGGGTCGGGTGCTGTTGGGCTCGCCGAGGCCGAAGCCCGGCAGGTCGAGCAGGGCGACGCTCACGCCACGCGCCGCGATCGCTTGGGCGGTCGGCAGGGCGTACTTCGGAAGACCGAGGCCCGGAACCAGCACGACGGAGGCGGCTGAGCGACCGGCTGGGGGGTCGACCACCAGAGCGTGGACGCGTTTGGAACCCACGTCGGTGAAGGTGTGGCGCATGCTCCATGATGGAACAACGTCGTCGGGGCCGAGCGGGCGGCGCCCGATGAGCACGAGGAGAGAGCCCGATGTCGACTGGGAGCACCGTCTACGAACGGCTCGCGCCACCCGCCGCGCACGTCGACGCATCGCTGCTCGACAGTCGGGAAGCGGTCTTCTGGCTCGACGACAGCGGTGAGCGGCCCTCGTTCGAACCGCTGCGTGGAGTGCGCACCACCGACCTCGCCGTCGTGGGCGGTGGCTATGCCGGTCTCTGGACCGCCGTGCTGGCCAAACGCCGCAACCCTGGTGCCCGCGTCGTGCTGCTCGAGGCGAAGACCGTCGGCTGGGCGGCGTCCGGGCGCAACGGGGGCTTCGTCGACGCGAGCCTCACCCACGGCGAGCCCAACGGACGCAGCCGGTGGCCGGGCGAGTACGACGAGCTCGAGAGGCTGGGGGCGGCGAACCTCGAGGGCATGGCCTCCGACATCGCCGACCTCGGCATCGACTGCCAGTTCGAACGCACCGGCATGCTCGAGGTGGCCGTCGAGCCGCACCAGGTCGAGTGGGCCCGCGAGGGCGCCGGAGAGTTTCTCGACCGGGCCGCAGTGCGAGCCGAGATCGACAGCCCGATCTTCCTGGCCGGCACGTTCGAACGCGACTCCTGCGGGCTCGTGCACCCCGGTCGGCTGGCCCACGAGCTGGCCCGGGTCGCCAGCGAGCTGGGCGTCGAGATTCACGAGCACACGCGCGTCACGGCGATCGAGAGTGAACGCAGCGGGGGAGATCGGGCCGTCACGCTACGCACCGACTCGGGCTCGGTCGTGGCTGAGCGGGTTGCTCTGGGTACCAACGTCTTTCCGTCACTGATCAAGCGCACCCGACTGTTCACCGTTCCGGTCTACGACTACGTGCTGATGACCGAGCCGCTCTCGACCGAGCAGCTCGCCTCGGTCGGCTGGGCGGGGCGGCAGGGCTTGGGCGACCTCGCCAACCAGTTCCACTATCTGCGGCTCTCGGCCGACAACCGCATCCTCATCGGTGGCTACGACGCGATCTACCGGTACGGGCGGCGGGTGCGGCCGGCCTACGAGCGCCGCCCCGAGAGCCACCGCCGGCTGGCCGCGCACTTCTTCACGATGTTCCCGCAGCTCGAAGGGCTGCGCTTCTCGCACCGCTGGGCCGGGGCCATCGACACCTCCACCCAGTTCTGTGCCTTCCACGGACTGGCTCGACAGGGCCGGGTCGCGTACGCGGCCGGCTTCACCGGCCTCGGTGTGGGGGCCACGAGGTTCGCGGCCGAGGTGATGCTCGACCGGCTCGCGGGAGACACCACGCCGCGCACGTCGTTGACGATGGTGGGGCGGATGCCGCTGCCCTTCCCTCCCGAACCGGTCGCCTCGTTGGGCATCAACCTGACCCGTCACTCCCTTGACCGCGCCGACCACCGAGAGGGTGAACGCAACCTGCTGCTCCGTGCACTCGACAAGGTCGGTCTCGGCTTCGACTCCTGACCGTGGACGTGTGGCTACCCGACCCCTGCTGCCCGGCGCCTCAGTCGCCGGCCGGGCGCTCCACCACGTACCGGGGTTGACCGCGCGGAGTCTTGAGCGAGGGAGTTACCTCGGAGCAGCCCGTGCCGATCGTGCATCTCGAGATGGTGTTGGTCTTGGCCGGAAGGCCCAGGGTCGACGAGTTCGCCGAGAACCAGACGGTGCGCTCGTCAGCGCCGAGACGCACGCTCCAGCCCGCTCCCTCGCCGGCCGGGCTCGGCGTGCCGCCGAAGACCGACGTGCCGGTGTCGGACCGAACGACCGCGAGCTCGGAGTACAGGCCGCCGCTCGACGCGATCTCACCACGAGATACGTGCCGTTGGCGGAGAAGGCGGTGGGTACATAGGTGTTGCCGCACTTCTCCACCAACCGGGTGAACCGGCTCAACGTCAGGTCGACGACGGCCCAGCACGAGTCGAGGCTGTCGGGAGCCTTGGTGTAGACGATGGCCGCCCGGGACCGTGACGGCGACACCGCAACCAGGCCCGGGAGCATCGCCTTGGTGCCTCCCGTCACGACGGTCCACCCCTGCGCGTCGTTGTCGCCGGCGAGGTAGACGTCGTCGTCCACGATGTCGATCGGCCTCAGCGCCGTGTCTCGCCGTTCGAGAACTCTGCCGGCGCTGTCGAGCACCTTGACGGTGTGGCCGTCCCACGTGGCAACCCGCGTTCGGTCACGCGACACCACCCACAGCCTGGTGTCGCGGAGGTCGGCCAGCTCGCGGCCAACCCTCATCGAGCACCTGGGTCCTGGTCGGCCCCGAGACCCGCCACGACACGACCACGGCCCCGGCCTGAACTCGCGCGACCTTCTCGACCGCCGCCCCTTGGGGGAGGGTGATGGTGGCCCGACCCAGGTGGAGCAGGCTGTCGACGGCGTAGGCGAAGCCGGTGGGCGTCGACGTGGCGGACGTGGCGGACGTGGCGGACGTGAGTGGCGCCGACTGGGCGGAGGCGTCGGTCCGGGGAGGGGTGGGTGTAGTGCTTTGCGGCGAAGTCGGTCACGACCTCGCCGCCGGTCGCCTGCTGCTTCAGGGCATGGCGCAGCTCGTCCTCGTGGTCAGAGCGGGCGCTCATGACGAGACCTCCTTCAGCTGGCTGCGCAGCGATCGCATCGCGCGGCTCGTATGGCTCTCCATGGTCCCGACGGAGACGCCGAGGATGTCGGCGGTCTGCGCCTCGCTGAGGTCTGCGTAGAAGCGCAGCACTACGGTGGCGCGCTGTTGGGGGGCGAGTGAACGGACGATGGCCCACAGCTCGTCGTCTCTGTGCACGTCCGGCCTCGCTGCCGGGTCCATGATGCCGGATCAGCTCGCTGTTGCTGCGCTCGCGGCGTCGCCACTGACGTCGCCACTGCCGTCGCCAACACGAGTTGTGCTCGTTGACCATCATTCGTCCTACGTAGGCGTCCGGCGCCTCGACGTCACTGATGCGTTCCCACTTGGCGTAGACCTTGGCCAGCACCGACTCCACGAGGTCTTCGGCGTCATCGGCGTTGCCCGTCAGGAGGTAGGCCTCGCGTTCGACGCTGCCCATGACCCTCCCCGATCATCGTCCGGTTCTGCCCTGACGCCACCTCAACGCGGCTCGACGCCGTCAGGTTGTCATCTCGACCTCAGGCGTTTGAACCGGAGCGTCGGTCAGTCGTCGGTCACGGGCCCACGACGCGACTTGGTCTGTCCTCGTTGGCGCTTGGCCTCCAGCCGTCGACGTTGGGAGCCGCGGGTGGGGCGGGTGGGCCGTCGAGGCGGAGAGGGCGGGGCCAGCCCGCCGCGGATGAGGGCGACGAGGCGCTCTCGGGCCGCCGCGCGGTTGCGCAGCTGCGATCGACGTTCCGAGGCCACGATCGACAGTCGTCCGTTCACCAGCTCACCGGCCCAGACTGCGCTGAGACGATCCGCCTGCAAAGGTGTCAGGGCGGTGGATCGGCCAGGCTCGAAGAGCAGCTCGACCCGGCTGTCGGTCGTGTTGACCCCCTGCCCGCCCGGGCCGCTCGAGCGGCTGAACCGTTCAACCAGCTCGGTGGCCGGGATGACCAGGCCGTCGGGCAGCCCGGGGCCGGGGGGCACCACGAGGTCGCGTCCCGGTTCGCTCACCCGTCCATTGTCGGCCAACCGGCAATACTGGGCGCATGACCATCTACCACCTGGCCCAGCAGTCGCACTGGCACGCGGCGCAGGCGGTCGGCTCGTACTCCCAGTCGACCGTGGGCCGAACCCTCGACGAGGAGGGCTTCATCCATGCCTCCACCGCCGAGCAGTGGCCGGTGGTGCGCCGGCGCTTCTACGCTGCGGTAGACGAGCCGCTGGTGCTGCTCGAGATCGACGAGAGCAAGCTCACCGCTGACGTGGTGCGCGAGCCGGGCCACCCGGGCAGCGATGAGCTCTTCCCCCACGTCTACGGGCCGATCGATGTGAGCGCCGTCGTGGCGACGACCCTCCTCGACCCGCCGCACGCCTGA